>JAFSHA010000031.1 GCA_017440565.1 Eggerthellaceae bacterium
GTTCCGTCGGCCTGACGGCCGCCGGACCCCTTGACGCTGCGCGGGGCTGTGGTGCCCGCCCTTGCCGCTTCCTTGCTTTCCCTCGCGTACGAAGGTTCCGCCCGCCTGACGGCGGTCGGACCCCTTGACGCTGCGCGGGGCTGTGGCACCCGCCCTTGCCGCTTCCTTGCTTTCCCTCGCGTGCGAAGGTTCCGCCCGCCTGACGGCGGTCGGACCCCTCGACGCTGCGCGGGTCCGTGGCACCCACCCTTGCCGCTTTCTTGCTTTCCCTCGCGTACGTAGTACGCGCGGCCGCAAGACACGGCAATGGCGGGCACCACAGCCCCGCTCGCTGTCTTCCTTGGGCGCACCTGGGAGCTGATTATGAGTGAGGAGATGCGATCCCCTCGTTCATTCTCGCCTTATTCCGCCGCCTCGGCCTCGTGGAGGGCTTCGCTGATGGCGAACTGGATGTCTTCGGCGTGGTTGACGGCCTTGGCCAGGCAATCGCGTGCGTTTGCCAATCGGTCGTGCTCGCGGGAGAGCTCCTCGTAGCGCCCGCGCAAGGCGTCAAGTGCGGCGCGCTCATCGGAGTCGTCTTTCTTGGCGGCCGAGGGGTGGTTGAGGCGCTTGGTCACCTGCTGCATGAGCTGGTTTCCCACGAAGTAGCCGAGCGCGCCGGCGATAATGCTGCCCGCCATGCCCAGATCCAGCTGATTTGCCAGCCACGCGGCCATGATGCCTATGAGCACGCCTCCGTAGATGGGCCAAATGCCACGCGAGATGTTGGTGCTGTTGAGCTTCTTGCGCAGCGTGTTGAAGTCGGTCTCGGCCTGCTTCTTTTCAGCCACACACGCTTGATAGCGGGCGTCGTTTTCCGTGCCGAGGCGGTCGAGCCAGGCGATGGTGTCGTCGAACGCCGAAAGCTGCTCGCGCAGCTCGTTGGCCACGGGCGCCACGTCGTCAGGATCGAGCGTCCACAGCTCATCCTTCAGCTTCTCGGCAATCTCGGTGTCAACCTCGCCTGCGTAGTTGCCCTGCTCGTAGGCGCTGGCAAGCAGGCGGATCTTGTCATGTTCGGAAACGATGAGTTGCAGATGATCCTGAGCGGTCGGCTTGTTTTCCACGGTCCCTCCCCCTGTGGCGTGAAGCTTGATGCCGGGCGTTGCCGGCAATGTGCCATTGTACCCGAACTGCCCGTCGCTGCGCGTGGCTTGCCGCTGCGCATTGACGCACGCTGGCAGGCTCGCTGGGGCGATGCACGGTGACGCGCGCTGGTGCGGGGGCGTACAATGGGAGCGGTTGATTACGAGAGAGGATAAGCGTATGCAACGGCTGGTGCTCGACGTCGATGGCGTCATTGAATTCGAGCGGCGTATCGCCGAAAACGGCGTGGCTCTTGACGAGCTCATGCGGCGTGCGGGTTTGGCGGTGGCCAACGCCGTGCTTTCCGTTGGCGCATGTGGCAGGCTGGAGATTGACGGGCTCGAAGGCGGCGCGCTTGACCTTTCGGGCATGTGCGGCGTGTGCCAGGTCAGTCGTTGCGTGACGCGCAAGGCCTGCGGAAAGGGCTTTCCCTTCAAGCTGCCGCGCGTGGCGGTGATGGCGGGTGCTGGCAACAACGGCGGCGATGGGTGGACTGCGGCCGAGGTGCTTGCGGAGGCCGGCTGCGAGGTGACGCTGATCTCGCCGTGCGCGGTCGAGGAATTGTCGGCCTGGCCGGTGCGCGATGAGGCGCGACGCATTATGGAGCGCTTGGACGAGCCTGCGTTGGCGGGGCTACGCGTTGTCGTTTCACCTGATGAGGGCATTGCGCGCGATATTCTGCTTCAGGCCGATATGGTGGTGGACGCCCTGCTTGGCATAGGCTTTCGAGGTGTAGAGCTGCGCGAGCCTTTTGCCACGTGGGTTGCCTTTGCAAATGAGGCGCGCGAGCGCGGGGCGCTGGTGGTTGCAGCCGATGTGCCCAGCGGCATGAGCGCGCAGACGGGGCAGGTCACAGATCCCTGCGTGCGTGCCGATGTGACGGTGACCATGCTCGCGGCTAAGCCGGGCCTCCTTCTGCCCGCGTCCGCCGAATACGTGGGCAAGCTGGTGTACGCGAACCTCAACCTTAACATGCGCAGCTATCGCAAGTTCGTGCCCGAGAGTTCGTCGGGCGCTGGCGTAGGCCGTCTCGAGCTGATCGACGATATCACCAGGCACGTCAACCGCACGTTTGAGCCCCCGCGAGCCTTCACGCCCTCTTTTGGGTCGAGCGTGCTGAAGCAGGCCGCCGAAATCGGCCTCGCGCAGCGAGCGAAGTCGGGCGCTGGGGTTGCGGCTGCCGCGTCCGCCGTTGCCGCAGAATCTGACGTTGCCGATGCGCTCGATTTTGCCGTGGACTCCGGCGAAGCCGACGGGATCGGCGACTCTGGCGCGATGCTTGCACAACGAGTTCTTGCCGAGGATTCCGCCTATGGCGAGGCGACTGGCGGGGCCTTGCGATCCGTGGGCACCATGGTCTCGGGAGGCGACCTCGCCGCACCCGCGCCATGTTGCCTTTCTGCGCCCTCGGGACCCGTCGATTTGCTTAGCCGTCTCGAAAGCCTCGACGCTCCCTTCTCTGTGCTGCTCCTCAACCTCATCGACGCGCGCGGTCTTACCGATGCGCAGGTGTACAAGCGCGCGGGCATGAGCAGGCAGCTGTTCTCGAAAATACGCAGCTCGGCCGACTACCGTCCCCTGAAGAAGACCGTGTTGGCACTGGCTGTTGCCTTGGAGCTTTCGCTCGAGGAGACTGGCGAGCTTTTGGCGCGCGCTGGATATGCGCTCTCTCATTCCAGCAAGGCCGACATCATCGTCGAGTACTTCATTACACGCGGGATTTACGACGTCATGGCCATCAACGAGGTGCTCTTCGCCTTCGACCAGCCGCTTCTGTAGCAACTCGGGTGGGGCGGGATCGCCAGAATGCGGGCCGCCCAACGCGACTATCTCGAGCCTGTGTTAAACCAGGATTGACATACTCCTGATAGGAGCCCGGGCCTTCTGCCAAAGCCCCGTATTCGACCTGTTCCTTCGCAGCAGGTTAAATCAACCCATGCCAATCCTGATTTAACGCAAGCTTTCTCGACTTGTGTGCAAAAACGCCAACGATTGGACAGTTTGTGGGCTTGCCGAGATGGGCAATAGGCCCAGATCCGATTCCCTCTCCGTAGTAACAGCATATTATTCAACGATTTATACGAAAACGTAGAATAACTAGATAGCTGCAGGCGAGGGTATCAGTTGAAAAGATCCAATCGTTGGGGTTTTTGCACACAACTTTGGAAATCGCGACGGAGGAGCGGCGGAACGGCGGCAGCGCAGCGGCGGGACGAGGGCAGAGTGGCGGCAGAGCAGCGGCGGGACGAGGGCAGAACGGCGGCGGGTTAGCGGCAAACCCTCAGGTTCGATGTCCCCCGGCGGTTGACCTTTTCGCATGCGTCCCTCGATAAGCTGAAAGCGTTCGGGAAACCTTGCGGAAAGGACGCAGTATGCAGAAGAACTTGACCGAGCTCGTGTTCATCGTTGATCGCAGCGGATCGATGGCCGGCATGGAGGCCGACACTGTTGGCGGAGTGAATTCGGTGCTCAAGAAAAACGCGCAAGCAGAGGGTGACGCGGTGGTGTCGGTGGTGTTGTTCGACCATGAGACCGAGGTGCTGGTGGATCGCCGGCCTATCGACGAGGTTGCCCCGCTAACCGAGGAGGACTATTGGGTGCGCGGCTGCACGGCGCTGCTCGATGCGCTTGGCGGCGGCATTAAGTTCATCGATCGCGTGCACCGATATCTGCCCGAAGAGGCCAAACCCGCCAAGACCATCTTCGTCATCACGACTGACGGCATGGAGAACGACAGTCATAAATTCACGTATTCCCAGGTGAAGGGTATGGTTGACGCTAAGCAGGCCGAGGGTTGGGAGTTTTTGTTCCTCGGGGCGAACATCGACGCAGTGGAAGAGGCTGGGCGTATCGGCATTCCGGCGAACAGGGCCGCAACGTATCTGAACGACTCGACGGGCGCGGGCGTCATGTACGATGCCGTGGCCGACGCCACGTGCTGCATGCGCATGTGCGAGCCGAGCGCGGGCGGCTCGCCTGTGGATGACGGGTGGAAGCGGGCCATCGAGCGGGACACGCGCGCGAGGCGCTAGAAGCGAGCCGCCGGATGCTGGACGGACGCTGCTTCGCAAGGGAAGGCGCTTGGCGCTTGGCATCAACCTCCGGTAATGCTAGCGAACGGGACCCGCGTAGCAGCGGGCCGCCTTTGACATGGCGGCAATATCCCAGGCGGTGATGATGCCCAGAAGTCGTTCGCTGGCCTTGCCGTTTTCGGTGACGAAGAGCATCCCGATGCGGTTTTCGCTGCGATCGGCGCGGTCGAACATGTCGGCTATGTCGGAGGCGTAGGTGTTGCGGCTCACGAAGCGGAAGACCTCGGAGACATGGCTTTCGAGCGGAAGGTAACGCTCGAGATCGGTAAAGCGCATGGCCGCATCGACGCTGAAAGTCTCCGATTCCACCATGCAACGCAGCAGCAGCGACTCGCTGAAAGCACCCACCACGCGCTCGTCCTTCAGCATGGGCACGTGGGAAAACTGCCGCTCGAGCATGGCTGCCATGGTGGGTCGCACCAGGTCGTTGGCGGATTTTGCCAGCACCTTCTTGCGGCCGACCATGACATGGCTTGCCTTTACGGGGTTGGTTATCTTGTCGATGGTCTCACGCAGGGTGTCCACCATGGCCTCGCTCGGCTCGACGGCATAGCTGCCGGAAAGCTTTTCGCGATGGGAAAGCAGGTTGCGCACCTCGCGGCAGTAGTCAAGCTCGCTGCTGAGGTAGCGAAACTCGCGGCGACGGCTGAGCCAGGGGATGGGCGAGTTGCCCGCGTCGGGGAAGGTCTCCTTGATATCTGATTCAAGCTGCCTGTACAGGTCGAGGAACTCCTCGGTGCGGTTGCGCGATTCGCTCATGATGCTCCTGGGTTGTGCGAGGCGGGCACGGCGCTGGGGTGCCGCGTGCCCGTCGTTTTGCGCGGGTGCAAACGATGCTTGGAATTATACGTCCCGTGCGCCCTCGACGGGAGCTCGAAAGTGCGATGGACGACCCGTCCCCTTGTCGCGCCCTGGGGTCTGGTATGATCGTCGCATGACGAACCAGCCTATACATATGGAGCTTCTTGCGCCGGCGGGCGGAATGGAGCAGCTCGAGACCGCCATCCTCTTCGGCGCCGACGCCGTCTACCTTGCGGCCGACAAATTCGGCATGCGCGCTCGAGCCGCCAACTTCGCCATGAGCGAGATCCCGCGTGCCGTTGCGCTCGCCCATGCGGCGGGTGTGCAGGTGCACGTGACGTGCAACGTGCTCATGAACCCCGCCGACACCGACGAGCTGCCGGCGTTTTTTCGCGCCATCGAGGCGGCTGGTGTCGATGCGCTCATCATCTCGGACCTCGGTGCCTTCGCCCTTGCGCGCGAGCATGCGCCGAACGTGGCCCTTCACGTAAGCACGCAGGCTTCGGTGGCAAACGCTGCGGCCGCGCGCGTGTGGCATTCGCTGGGTGCTAAGCGCATCGTGTGCGCACGCGAGATGAGCCTGGCCGACATCGCGCGCTTGCGCGCGGAAACGCCGCCTGACCTCGAAATCGAGGCCTTCGTGCACGGCGCCATGTGCATGGCGGTTTCGGGGCGCTGCCTCATAAGCACCTACCTCACCGGGCGTTCGGGAAACAAGGGGCACTGCACGCAGCCGTGCCGTTGGAGCTACACGCTCGAGGAGGAGAAGCGCCCAGGCGAGCATTTCCCCATTGAGGAGGACGGTCGCGGCACGTTCATCATGAACGCCAAGGACATGAACATGTTGGCGCACTTGCGCGCGCTTGAAGTCGCCGGCGTGACATCGATCAAGATCGAGGGCCGCAACAAGAAGGCGTTTTACGTGGCCAGCGTGGTGGGAGCGTACCGACGCGTGCTCGACGGCGAGCCGTGGGAAAGCGTGGCGTCCGAGCTCGAGGACGTTTCGCATCGTCCGTACGGCACGGGCTTTTACTTCGAGGAGGCCGGTCAGGCCACGAACTACGACGGCTACGAACAGCAGACCATGCACGTTGCCGACGTGGCCGACTGCGTGCCCTCGTTTGGCATTGCCGCGCATCGGCTGGTCACGCGTTGCCGCAACCGCTATTGCGAGGGCGACGTGGTGGAGATTCTCAGCCCGCGCAAGCCCGTCAGGCAGCTGGTCGTTCGCAATCTCACGTGGCTGCCCGCCCCGACTGAGGAAGATCCCAAGCCTCGCCCGGTTCCCGTTGCCGTGGCCAATCGCTCGTGCGATTACTACCTCATCGACTGCGACGAACCTGTCGAACCGGGCTCCTTCCTGCGCGTGCGCACCTTCCGCCGCTCGGCTCGTCACGAGGACCCCTTGGCGCGCGCGTAGGCCGCCGCCCGCGCGAAACCGCTGCAGGTGGATGCGTGCGCAAAAACCTGTTGATGCGGGCGCTTTCCTCGTACGCAACTATAATAGGGGCATCTGTTGCGGCCATCAGGAAGCCGCAGATCACGACACGCAGCGCAAGGAGTCCTATGAGCACGGTGACCAGTATTTTCGAAACGCAGAAACTTCCCGTTTCCTTCGAGATCTTCCCCCCGAAAGGCGATCTCACCCTCACGGCAGCGCGCACCATGGCTGCCGAGCTGGCCGAGCTCGCCCCCTCATTCATAAGCGTGACGTGCTCGGCGGGCGGCAGCGGCAACGGCAGTGCTACGCCGGCTATTGCGGCCATGATTTCCGACGAGTTCGACGTGCCAACCGTTGCGCACCTGACCTGCATCAACGCAAGCAGCCAGTCCATTGCCGACGCCATTTTCGACATGCGCGAGCGCGGCATCGAAAACGTGCTGGCGTTGCGCGGAGACGTGGTGGCCGGTAGCGAGCCGTCGAAGGCCTTCAGCTTCGCGAAGGACCTCATCCCCGTGCTGGCCGATGCGGGCTTCTGCGTGGGCGCCGCGGCCTACCCCGAAGGGCACATCGCCTGCGAAAGCGATGCAGCCAGCATCGAGCATCTCAAGATGAAGCAGGATGCGGGCGCGTCTTTCCTGGTCACGCAGCTGTGTTTTGACAACGAGCGCATCTATCGGTTCATGGATGCGGCCGACCGCGCGGGCATCACGCTTCCCATCACGCACGGCATCATGCCGTTCATGAGCAAAGATCAAATTTCGCGCATGGTGTTCATGTGCGGCGCCTCGCTGCCCTCGGCCATCATCAAGCTTCTGGCCAAGTACGAAAACGACGCCGAGGCGCTTAAGCAGGCGGGTATTGAATATGCTTGCGGGCAGCTGGTCGACCTTGCGAAGCACGGCGTTGACGGCCTGCACGTGTACTGCATGAACAAGCCCGAGGTTGCGCGCGCCGCCGTGGCGGCCGTGCGAGCTGCCGGCTTCTAGGCTTTTGTCCGGCGGTGGTTTGCGTGCCCCTCTTCGCTACGTCCTTGTCGCTTTCGGCGCGCCCGAACGTAGAGGGGGCTTTGGGGTACTTGGGGTATGCCGGACAGGATTTACATGCGGAAATGGTCGCGCGCTTGGAGAAGGCCGTCGCGAAGTGCGCGTCGTTTGCGCCCAAGGGCACCTTCGCCGTGTTCGAAGATGGGCGCGGTTTGGAACGCGTGCTGGTTGGCGAAGACGTTGCGCGGCACGTGGAGGGCGCAAAGGCGGTGGCGCTTCTGGCGGTGACGCTCGGGCATGAAAGCGAGCGGGTCATCCGACGTGAGACGGCGCTTTCCGCGGCGGACGGCATGCTGGTCGATGCGATGGCGTCTTCGATGGCCGAAGCGGCCGTGGAGGCGCTGCATGCGGAAGTGGCCGCGTGGGCGCGCGGGCGTGGTTTGCGGGCGGGTGGGCGCTTCAGCCCGGGTTACGGCGACATGCCGCTTTCGGTGCAGCCGGCCTTGCTTGATGCGCTTGACGCCGCGCGGCGTTTGGGCGTGAGCGTGACCGACGCCTTCATGCTGACTCCTGCGAAATCCGTCACGGCGGTGGTGGGTTTGTTCGACCCCGAATACGCGCCGCAAACCCAGCTTTCCGCGCAAGACTGCGAGACCTGTACAATGGCGGGCGTCTGCCTGCTCAAACAACAAGGAAGGACCTGCCATGGCAGCCGATCTGAATAGCCTGCGAATCAAGGACGACCATCTGCGCAGCGTGCTCGAGGGGCGTGCGTTTCTGCTGTTCGACGGCGCATTCGGCACCATGATGCAGCGCGCGGGCCTGACCCTAGCGGGCGAAAACCCCGACTTGCTCAACCTTTCCGCGCCCGATGACATTACGGCCATTCATCGCGCTTACGTTGAAGCGGGTGCGCAGGTTGCCACCACAAATACCTTCGGGGCGAACGCGCGCAAGCTTGCCAAAGCGGCAACGGTCGCGGAAGTGTACGCGGCTGCCGCCCGCGCCGCCCGCGCCTCGGGCGCGCGCTACGTGGCGGGCGATATCGGTCCGACGGGGGCTTTGCTCGCGCCCATGGGAACGCTTTCCTTCGAAGAGGCCTACGAGCTGTTCGCCGAGCAGGCGCGTGCCGCGGCTGCCGCTGGCTGCGACCTCATCGTGGTCGAGACCATGGCCGACTTGCGCGAGGCCAAGGCCGCCGTGCTGGCAGCCACCGCCGAAACCGATCTGCCCGTCTTCGTCACCATGACTTTCGGCGAGGACGGTCGCACGTTTTTGGGAACCACGCCGGCCATCGCCGCCATGACGCTTTCGTCGCTGGGCGCGGCGGCGGTGGGCATGAACTGCTCGCTCGGCCCCGACGAGCTGGCCGCGTTGGTTTCGGAAATGGCCCCTCACGTGCGCTGCCCGCTCATGGTGCAGCCCAATGCCGGCTTGCCGCGCGTGGAGGACGGCCGCACGGTTTACGACGTCACGCCCGAAGAGTTTGCACGTTCCATGGAGGGCATTCTCGACGCCGGCGCCACCATTGTGGGCGGTTGCTGCGGAACCGACCCTTCGTTTATTTCGGCGTTGAGTGGGCTGTTGGTGGGTCGTAAGCCCGTTTCCCCTGCGCGCACCGAGTCCTTCTGCGTTACGAGCGCTCAGGAGGCCGTGGTGCTCGAACATGGCGAGCGACGCGTGGCCGTCATTGGCGAGCGCATCAACCCCACGGGCAAGAAGCGCCTGAAGGAGGCCCTGCGCGCGGGAGATTTCGACTACGTGGTGGGCGAGGCCGTGGCGCAGGCGAAGGCCGGCGCCGATATTCTGGATGTGAACGCGGGCCTGCCCGACATCGATGAGCCGGCCGTGCTGTCGGCGGTGGTCGACACGCTGCAGGCAACCGTGACCACGCCGCTGCAGATCGACTCGTCCGACCCTGCGGCCATTGAGGCCGCCGTGCGCTCGTATGCGGGAAAGCCGCTGGTTAACTCCGTGAACGGCAAGGCTTCCAACCTGGCGGCTGTGCTGCCCGTTGTGAAGAAATACGGCTGCTCGGTGGTGGGCCTTACGCTCGACGAGGACGGCATCCCGCCGACGGCCGAGGGACGCTTGGCCATAGCGCAGCGCATCGTGGAGGCCGCCGAGGCGCAGGGCATTCCGCGTTGCGACGTTGCCATTGACTGCCTGGTCATGGCCGCTGCCACCAACCAGGCGGAGGTGGCCGAGATCCTGCGCGCGGTGACGCTCGTGAAGGAGCGCTTGGGCGTGCGCACGGTGCTCGGCGTCTCCAACGTGAGCTTCGGGCTGCCGCAGCGGCCGCTGGTAAACTCCATGTTCCTGGCGGCGGCGTTTGGTGCTGGCCTTGACCTGCCTATCCTGAACCCGCTTTCCGCACGCTACCGTGATGCGGTGGCGGCGTTTCGTGTGCTCAACGGCCAGGATGCGGGCGCGGTGGCCTTCATCGACGAATACGCCGGCGCACCCGACCCCTACGAGGTTGGGGTGGAAGGCGTCCTCTCGGCTTCTGCCTCTGTGACGGCAGCGGGCGTGGCGCCAGCGTGCCCCATTGATGTGCCCGAGGCGTTTGCTGCCGACGGGGAAGTGGTCGAGCAGCTGGTTTCCTGCGTGCTTGCCGGACGCGCGGCGCCCGTTGCGCAGGCCACGCGCGAACTGCTGGGCGCGCACGATGCGCTCGACATCATCAACGGCATCTTCGTGCCCGCGCTCGACGTGGTGGGGTTGAAATATGATGCGGGCGAGTTCTTCCTTCCGCAGCTCATGGCCGCGGCCGAGGCGGTGAAGGCTGGCTTCGACGTGGTGCGCGAGACCGCGCAGGGCGCACAGGGCGCTGCGATTTCCCAAGGCGCGGCGAATCGCGAGATCATCGTGGCCACCGTCGAGGGCGACATCCACGACATCGGCAAGAACATCGTGAAGATGCTGCTCGAGAACTACGGCTTTGCCGTGACCGACCTCGGACGCGACGTGCCGCCCGAGCGCGTGGTCGAGGCGGCGCTTGAGCGGGGCGTTTCCCTCGTGGGCCTTTCGGCGCTCATGACCACGACGGTGGGGGCCATGGAGCGAACCATCGCGCTGGCGCACGAGCGCGTGCCCGGCTGCGCCGTCATGGTGGGAGGCGCTGTGCTCACTGCCGACTACGCCGCGAGCATCGGCGCCGACTACTACGCCAAGGACGCCGCCGAAGCCGCCCGCACTGCCACCCGCCACTTCGCGTAGCGAAGGCGATGAGGGGGCGGACAGGTCCTCGGACTTCGGGCTCGGGGGATTCCCTAATCCGATGTCTCGCTGCTCGTCTTGCAACCGGGTTATCGCGCCACGCATCCGGGCGTCTGCGAGGTCTGTAGGCACTTGTTCAAGTTTGTAGAAGTTCACGTGTTGCCCGCGCGTTACTTTTAGTATCATGTTCGCAACGTTACACCCAAAGGAAAGGGGCCATCATGGGAGTGAAAGCAGCCGAGGTGCTCGAAGTATCCTACGATGATCTGAGGACTTATCTGCACGCCAATCATTCCGTCTACATGGAGGTAGAGGGCGCGACCTACTACCTGACCGACGTGAACGACCGCTATTGGCGCGTTCAGGACACCGCTCAGCTGAACGAGAAGGGTCACTATGTTGACTGCAGCGAGCTCGTCCCGACCATCAGTGAGTTCCTCGAGCTTCCCTTCGCCGAAGGCAAGTCTATCAAAGACCTGTTCGAGCAGGCCACGTTCTACGCCTCCATCAAGGAGTAGCGCAGACGCACAACCGAATAGCGAACCAGGCGGCCTTGCGGGGCCGCCTTTTTCGTGCGCTCGCCTATTTAGTTGGAATGCCGCCCTCGCAGTGCTATCATGCCGTTTTGTCACATGAGAAGCCGCGTTAGGCGTCATTTTGCGGAATATCGCGAAGGCTCGAAGGGGCATTGCGCCGCGCGGAAAGCAAAGAAAGAAGGAACAAGCTATGTCTGAATGCTCTGGCTCCTGCGGAAGCTGCGGCGTTTCCGATTGCGGCGAGCGCACCGCTCCCGCTAAGGCCGCTCCCAACAAGCGCAGCACCATCAAGCACATGATCGGCGTCGTCTCCGGTAAGGGCGGCGTGGGCAAGTCGCTCGTCACGAGCCTGCTTGCCTCCGAGATGCGCAAGAAGGGCTACAACGTGGGCATCCTCGACGCCGACGTCACCGGCCCGTCCATCCCGAAGTCCTTCGGCGTGGGCAAGACCCTTTCCGCCGACGCCGACGGCATCAACCCCGCCGAGAGCGCAAGCGGCATTAAGGTCATGTCCGTCAACCTCATGCTTCCCCAGGACGACCTGCCGGTTGCCTGGCGTGGCCCGGTGGTAAGCGGCGTCATCAAGCAGTTCTTCGACGAGACCAACTGGGGCGATATCGACTACCTGTTCGTCGACATGCCTCCGGGAACCTCCGACGTCTTCCTCACCGTGTTCCAGTCCCTGCCGGTTGACGGCATCGTCACCGTTTCGGCTCCGCAGGAGCTCGTGGGCATGATCGTGGGCAAGGCCGTGAACTTGGCGAAGTCGCTTGAGGTGCCCGTGGTCGGCCTCGTGGAGAACATGGCCTACTTCAAGTGCGACGAGTGCGACAAGGAGCACCACATCTTTGGCGAGCCCCAGGGTGCGGAAGTGGCCGAGCGCTACGGCATCCCGGCTGTGGCTACGCTTCCCATGGATCCGAAGTTCGCCCGCCTGGTGGACGCCGGCAAGGTGGAGGAGTACGACGTCGCTGGCGCGCTCGACGCCATCATCGCGAAGGTCGAGGAGTTCTAGTCACCTGCCGCCACGAGCGTTTGCGGGATTTCGCATGGGGCGCGTTGAGGCGCCAGGCGATCATTGCGGACGCGTGAAGTGTTGGTTGATTTTCCTTGAGCTCAGTGGAATCTGCGCTATAATGGCCAGCGCTAACTCACGGCGCTGTCAAAGCGCCGGATAAGCGGGCGTCGCCAAGTGGTAAGGCCCCAGCTTCCCAAGCTGGTATTCGCGGGTTCGAGTCCCGTCGCCCGCTCCAGAAAACCTAACAACTCCGTCAATCTGGCGGAGTTGTTTTTTATGGTTCCGTCGGCCTAGCGGCCGCCGGACCCCTCGACGCTGCGCGGGCCTGTGGCACCTCCAGCTGGCGCTTTCTCGCTTTCCTTCGCGCACCTTAGTGCGCTCAGCCGCGAGACGCGCCATCTGAAGGCACCGCAGGCCCGCTCGCTGACTTACTACGCCAACCTGCGACTCTGTTTTTTCCAACTGTCCCCATTGGGTTTGGAAACTGTCCCCCTTATTGCAGTAAAACCGTCCCTGTTGAGGGGTGCTTCCTTCCGTTTAACCTAATACGGTGCTCCGCTAAGGAGCAGGGAAGGAGGAACCATGAAGAAAAGCAAGA
>JAFSHA010000032.1 GCA_017440565.1 Eggerthellaceae bacterium
ATGGCCTGGATATCGCCGATGCCGGGAACCACCACGCCGGAAAGCACGTTGAAGCCCAGCGCGCAGGGGATGGAAAGCAGCGGGATGCCGATGCCGTTCACCAGAACGGCCTTCTTGCGGTCCCAGCCCCACTGGTCCATGCACCACGCGCAAATGCCCTCGAACACCGCGATGACGGTGGAAAGGGCCGCGAAGCTCATGAGGATGAAGAATAGGACGCCCCACGCAGCGCCGAAGGGCATCTGCTCGAATACGGGGGGCAGCGTCTGGAAGATGAGGCCCGGGCCGGAATCGGGGGAAACGCCGAAGGCGAAGCAAGCCGGGAAGATGATAAGGCCGGTGGTCAGCGCCACGAGCGTGTCAAGAATGCCAACCGTAGCGGCCTCGCCCATGAGCGAGCGGTCCTTGTTGATGTAGCTGCCGAAGATGGCCATGGAGCCCATGCCGATGGACAGCGAGAAGAACGACTGGCCCATGGCAGCGTACGCAGCCTCGAAGAAGGTGTCGGGGCTCGCGAAGATCTTGGAGAAGTCGGGCTTCAGGTAGAACTCCACGCCCGCCATGGCGCCCGGAAGCGTGAGCGCGCGAACGACCAGGATGACGATGATGGCCAAAAGCGCCACCATCATAACCTTCGTGATGCGCTCGACGCCCTTGCGCACGCCCAGCGCGCACACGGCAATGGCCACGGCGCACACCACAAGCATCCAGATGATAAGGCCGACCGGGTCACCCAGCATGGCGCCGAAGGCCGCTCCTGTCTGCTCGCCCGTGGCACCCGCGAACTGGCCCGATGCCATCTTGGGGATGTAAGCCAGCATCCAGCCGGCAACCGTGGTGTAGAACATGAGCAGCAGGTAGTTACCCGCAAGGCCAACCCACTTGAAGTTATGCCATTTGCCGCCCTGAGGCTCAAGCACGTCAAACGCGCGCGCCGTCGACTTGCCGCTTCCGCGACCAACGGCAAATTCCATGGCCATGATGGGCAGGCCCAGGATGACCATGAACACCAGGTACATGAGCACGAAGGCCGCGCCGCCGTACTCGCCGGTGATGTAGGGGAAGCGCCACACGTTGCCCAATCCGATAGCGCAGCCAGCGCTGATCAGGATGAAGCCCATGCGGGTTCCGAATTTTTCTCGCTCCACAACACTCTCCTCTGGATGGGGGACGATTCACAATTTGTACATATTACCTCATTTCACCGAGAATGCGGTAATATGCTCAACAGTTTGAAAGCCTAACGGTCGGGAGCGGAAATGAGCGATCACGAGAAAGCGCGGCGCGAGGAGATAAACGACCTGCTGTCGTCGACCTTCAACTCCATTCTGCGCATCGAGGAGAAATCGCTCGACAATCGCCTGACGGGCGGGCTTACCATCAGCGAGATCCACACCATCGACGCAGTGGGCTATCGGGAGCAAAACCCCATGAGCGTCGTGGCGGCGCGTCTCGAGGTCACGCTTGCCACCCTCACCATCGCCGTCAACAAATTAGTGGAGAAGGGCTACGTTCAGCGCGAGCGCGACGCCGCCGACAGGCGAAAGGTGCTCATCTCGCTTACCAACAAAGGCCGCCAGGTGTTTCGTGCGCACCGCCTGTTTCACAAGAAGATGGTCGACGAAGCCCTAGGCACGCTTTCCGCCGAAGAAGAGCGCGTGTTCCTTGCGGCCGTCTCCAAAGTCAACGGCTTTTTCCGAGAACTCGCGTAAAGCAAAAGATTAACGAGCGCGAGAGGAAACGCCGCATGAGAATAGCCGTGAGCGCCTGCCTGCTGGGAGTTGCATGTCGCTACGACAGCCGCTCGAAGCCCCATTCGGGTGTTTTGAGGATGATCGAAGGGCATGACGTGCTGCCCATCTGCCCCGAAGTGGCGGGCGGCCTTTCCATCCCCCACCCCGCCTGCGAAATCGTGTCGGGCCACAACCCCGATGCAGGCGAAGGCCGGCTTGCCGTCACCGACGCCGAGGGCATCGACCAAACCGAGGCGTTTTCGCGAGGCGCGCAGGTGACGCTTGACGCTGTGCGTGAATTCGAGGCCGAACTGGCTATCTTGAAGGCGAAAAGCCCCTCCTGCGGCACGGGCCTTGTGTACGACGGAACGTTTTCGGGTACGCTCGTTAACGGCTGGGGCGTTGCCGCGCGCGCTCTTCACGCAGCAGGCATCCCCTGCATCGATGAAGAGCAGGCAGAAGCCGCTTTCCCGCACGCATCGAGCATTGGGGGCTAAGCCAGGCGAAACTCCAGTTTGGCGTCTTCCTCATCGGCAATGATGAGCGTGACGGCAACGCGCTGGCCGAGACGGTACGCCTTGCCCGTCTCGGTACCCACGAGCGCATGGCGCACGGGATCGAAGGCGAAGTATTCCGAACCCAAGCCGCGCACACGCACCAGACCCTCGGCGGTGTTATCGAGACGAACGTAGATGCCATACGTCGCAACGCCGGATATGATGGCCGAGAACGTGGTGCCCACGAATTGCTGCATGTACTCGACGAGTTTGACCTCCTGCGACTCACGCGCAGCCGTATCGGCAATACGTTCCATGTCCGAGGAATGCTCGGCCATCCAGGGCAGCGCCGCCACCTCCGACCCGAAGCGCTCGGGTCGCTTAGCAAGCTGCGCCTTCAGCATGCGGTGGACCACCAGGTCGGGGTAACGCCTGATGGGACTCGTGAAGTGAGTGTAGGCGTCGCTGGCAAGCCCGTAATGCCCGTCGTTCTCGTGGCTGTACACGGCGCGCTTCATCGAGCGCAAAAGCAGCGAAGAAACCAGCTCTCCCTCGGGCCTGCCACTCGATTTCGCCAGAATGACCTGCATAGCGCGCGCATCTCCCACCGCTAGGCGAGCGGAAAGCTCCTCGTTGAACCAAGGGAACTCCTGAAACACGGGGATGAGACCGCCGAGCGCATCGAGCGCAGGCTGCTCATGCACGCGATACATGCACGGGAACTTCCTCGACTCAAGATGCGAAGCCACCACCTCGTTCGCGAAGATCATGGCCTCCTCGATAAGCTCGGTGGCATCGGTCTTGCGACGAATGTCAACGCCGACAGGCCTCCCCTCCCCGTCAAGGCGCACCTTCGCCTCGGTGGTGGAAAAGTCAAGGCCGCCCGCCGCGAAACGCGCCCGCGCCCGCAACTTCGCAACACGCGAAAGCGCCGCAAGCCGCCACGCGATCTCCCGAGCCAAAGGCCCCTCAACCCCCAGCAAGTCGGCGGCACCGGGGAGGTGCTCACCAAGCGAGTTCCCCCCAGAGCACTCTCGTGAAATCGCATTTCCAAAAGAGTCAGGGCTGGGCGGGGAGGCCTTCACAAAGCGAGTTCCGCACGAGCCAAACGCCACTAAATGTGGCGTTTGAGCGAGCTCAGGACTGTCTGAGCGACTGAAGGCCTCCCCGCCCAGCCCGTCGACGCAGGCAGAGTCAAGCACCTCTTGCGCCTGCTCATAAGTCAGGCGCGCCTTTGACTTCATGAGCGCGGGGTACAGGTCGTAACCCACCATGCGCGCTTCGTCATCCAAGAAGATGTCAGCCGTCATGCAACGGCGCACCTCGTTCGGGCGAAGCGAGCACAGATCGTCCGAAAGGGCCGGCGGAATCATGGGTATCACACGATCGACAAGATACACGCTGGTCGCGCGACGCCGCGCGTCGAGATCAATGGAGCTGTCCCACGGCACGTAATGCGAGACATCGGCAATGTGCACGCCCAGGCGGCACGTCGCGCAAGAAGGCCAGCGATCGGCATCGGCGGCATCGGCGGCAAGCTCGAAGGAAACAGCATCGTCGAAGTCCTTCGCGTCAACAGGGTCGATGGTAAACGCAATGCGCTCGCAAATGTCGCGGTAACCCGCACGCAGAGCGCCTTCCTCGTCAAGACAGGCCTTGGCGGCTTCGGCAAGCGACCCTTCTGAGAACTCGGTCTCAAGCTTGTGGCGCGCGACGATAAGGTCAACGGCAACATCGGCCTCGTCGGCCATGCCGATAACCTCCTCCACCACGCCTACGCACGCGGTCTTGCGCGTGGGAAACTGCACGATGCGCACGCGCACCATAGCGCCATCGGGGACGTCAGGGTGCTCGGAGCGCATGGTGAAGATGTCGTAGGGGATGCGCGAATCCTCGGGAACCACGATGCCGAAAGGATCGACCACCTCGTAGCGACCTATCACCACATCATGGGCGCGCTCAATGACGCTCACCACGCGCGCGGCCGGCTTATCGGCCGACGAGCCTTCGTTGCGGGCACGCGCTTTCCCATGCTTGACGGGCTTAGCGGAAGTGGGAGCAACCTCGACCAGATCGCCGTCGAAAGCGCCGTTCATGGCCGATTCGGAAACGTAGAACTCGCCTTCGGCTGTCTGCACGAATCCGAAGCCCCCGGAGCGCACCACATTCAGCACGCCGCGGGGATAAGCGCGCGGCTTTCGCCGCGTATGAGAGCGGTTACGCGCCACAGGGCACCTACGCCATAGCCAAGACGGTCTCGATTGCGATGAGCTCTTGTGCCTGCTCGCCGGTGGCCTTCACGTTGGGGATGACGCCCGTTCCGTCGATCTCGCGACCCAGCGGCGTTTGATAGAAGGCGGCGGTGTAGCGTATGGCCCCGCCGAAGGAAAGCTCGCGCATAAGCTGCACGGTGCCCTTTCCCATGGAGGTCTCGCCCACCACGGTCGCACGCTGGTTGTCCTGCAGCGCAGCGGCAAGCACCTCGGCGGCGGCAGCCGTATACGAATCGACCAACACTACCAGCGGGGCGTCGGTTATGGTCACTCCGGCAGCCGTCTTGGACGTCACGCCATCAACCGTCTTAACCTGGACGATAACGCCGCTTTTGACGAAGTAGCTGGCGATATCGACCGCTTGGGTAAGGTAACCGCCAGGGTTTCCGCGCAAATCAAGCACGAAGCGCGTGGCACCCTGCTCGGAAAGGCCCACCAAAGCGCTTCGCACCAGCTCGGCACTGTCGGCGGTTATCTGCTTGAGCTTGAGATAGCCCACCTCGCCATCGAGCGAGCTTTCAAGATTGACCTCTTCGTACGCCTTGAACTCGAGCGTGGTGGTGAATTCCTCGCCCGTCTGAGCATCGATGATGGAAGGACGCATCCAGCTTATGACCACGCTGCCGTCGGCCTCGGCGGCAAGGGCGTTAAGCACCTCGGCAAGCGTCCAGTCAACGCTGTCGTCGCCGTCGATGGCAACCACCACGTCTCCCTGCAAGACGCCCTTGGCCTCAGCCTCCGACCCCTCGAAGACATCAGCCGCATAGGCGCGCCCGTTGTACTCGGAAAACAGAACGCCCACGCCCTCGTAGCTTCTGGCAACGCTTTCGCCAACGTAGGAAGCGTAGCGGTCGGGGGTGAAGTACGCCGCGTACGGATCGCCCGTGGTCTCCATGAAGCTTTGGACGAGGCTTGCGGTAGCGGCGTCGAGTTCGTAGGTATCCAGGCTGCTTTGCGCCAGGATGTCCTCGACCTCGCTCACGCGCGCCGAAACCGAATCATAGGTGGTCTTAACGGCGCTCGACGTAGCCGAGGCGCCCGGCTCTCCCTCCACGTTAAAGCCGAGCATGCCCACGAAAGCCGGTTGGCTTCGCACCAGAAAACCGAGCGCAAACGCCGCGACCAGCGCAACGAAGGCGCCGAAAACGCGCATCCTGCGCTGGTTGCTCAGACGGTCCTGCTTGGAGACCGTCACCGACTTGCGCTCCTGCGCGCCGTGTCGCGGCGAAACGTTCATGAGATCCTACCCGACTTCCTAAGCCCTCGCGCTACACCTTGAGGTAGCGGCGCATGGCAAACGCCGAACCCAGCAGGCCCAGAACAAGGCCCGCGCCCACGAGGATTCCGTAGATCATAAGGTACGCCGTGCCCGAGACGTCGAAGGCCAAAAACGGCAGCGCCGAAGCAACCCTGGGGATGGCGTACATGCGCATAAGCTGCAGCGCGCCGACCGCAAGCCCCGCGCCGAGAATGGCGTGCAGCGCGCCTTCCATAAGGAAGGGCCCGCGAATGAAGCCGTTGCTCGCACCCACAAGGCGCATGATGGCAATTTCCTTGCGGCGCGCCATGATGGCCAGGCGAATGGTGTTGTTGATGAAGACCAACGCGATGAACACCAGCAGACCGATGAGCGCGACGGCAATATAGCGCACGTACTTCGTGAGCTGGAAGAGCTTACCGACCGTCTCCTGGCCGTACTTGAGCGACTCGGCCGGGTCAGCCGGGTTGTCGCAGATGGCGCGGAACGTTTCGTTCGCCTCGATTTGCGCAGCTATCTGCTCGACCAGTTGCGGGTCAGAAAGCTCGACGTCGATGGAGGCGGGCAGCGGATTCACGCCGTCAAGCGACTCCAGAATATCGGAGCTTGCCGTCTGCGAGAAAGCCTCGAGCGCCTCGTCCTTAGTGGTAAAGCCCACCGAGGCCACACCCTCGTAGCCGGCGATGGTGGCCGAAAGCGCATCGATGCTTGCCTGGTCGGCGTCATCGGCGACGTAAGCGGTAATGGACACTTCATCCTCAACCGAGGAAACCATGCTGTCAATCATGACGGCGCCAACCATGAACACGCCGATGATCATAAGCGACAGAAAGATGGTGACGATGGAGCCAAGCGCCGTGGAGAGGTTGCGCGTGAAGCCCTGCAGCGATTCTTTGAAGAAGTAACCCAGACTAGACATCGGAACCGTACACCCCCCTGTCCTGGTCGCGCATGAGGCGACCGCGGTCAAGCGCGATGACGCGGCGGCGCATGTTGTCGACCATCTCGCGGTCGTGCGTGGCGATGAGCACCGTGGTACCCGTGCGGTTAATGCGCTCAAGCAGATCCATGATGCCGCGAGACGTTTGCGGGTCGAGATTGCCCGTGGGCTCGTCGCAGATGAGCAGCGGCGGGCGGTTCACGATAGCGCGTGCGATGGAGACGCGCTGCTGCTCACCGCCGGAAAGCTGGTCGGGGTACTTGTTCAGCTTGTCGGCCAGGCCCACAAGGCGCAAGACCTCGGGAACCTGCGTCTTGATGACGTGCTTGTTCTTGCCGATGACCTGCAAGGCGAAGGCCACGTTCTCGTACACCGTCTTGTTGGGCAGAAGCTTGAAGTCCTGGAAGACGCAGCCGATGTTTCGACGCAGGTAGGGCACGCGCCAGTTCTTCATGGCGGAAAGGTCTTCGTCAGCCACGTAGATCTTGCCCGACGTAGGCTTGATCTCGCGGGTGAGGAGACGGATGAAGGTGGACTTGCCCGACCCGGAGTGTCCCACCAAAAACAGGAACTCGCCCGCGTAGATTTGCAGCGACACGTCGTTCAGAGCCGGCTTGTTAGGCTGGGCGGGATATACCTTGGTAACGTGGTCGAAGGTGATGACAGGCGAACCCAACTGACTGGGCATCTCGTCCACTTCGAGCGTCGGCAGCGCCTGGGATAGCTGGGTGGTCATCTGGGCTCGGCGGGAATGGGCGCCCGCGCGGCCGTGACGTCCCGTGCGCGCAAGGCCGTTGGTGCTTGCGTCATTCGTCACAGTGGTTGCTCCGTTCGTGTTTTCCGTATGTACTGAGACGTTGAAGGGGCATGGTCGAAACCATGCCCCCTGAATTCTACCAAACGCCCTATCGCGCCATAACCTTCTTCACAGCTTCAACAATGGAAGCGGAATCAAGGTCGAAGTAGGCCAGAAGCTCCTCGAACTCGCCCGACTTGCCGAAGCGGTCCCTCACGCCCACGAACTCGCAGGGCGCAGGCTGCTTGGCGGCAAGAAGCTCGGCTACGGCAGAGCCCAGGCCTCCGATGACGCTGTGCTCTTCGGCCACCACCGCGCGTCCGGTCTTGGCAACCGAAGCCAAAATGGTTTCCTCGTCGAGGGGCTTCACGCAGAACGCGTCGATGACCTCGGCGGACACGCCTTCGGCGGCAAGGGCCTCGGCGGCTGCGAGGGCTTCGCGAATCTCAACGCCGTTAGCCACGATAGTCACGTCGGAGCCCTCGCGCAGGACATAGGCCTTGCCGATCTCGAGCTCGACGTCGTCGTCGTAAACGCACGGCACGTTCGCGCGGCCCATGCGCACATAGACGGGGCCGGGGGTTTCAGCGGCCAACTTGAGCGCCGCGCGGGCGGCTGCGTAGTCGGCCGGCACCAGCACGCGCATGCCGGGAAGGCCGCGCATGAGCGAGACGTCCTCGAGCATCTGGTGGCTGCCGCCGTCGGGGCCGACGGAGACGCCTGCGTGCGTGGGGGCGATCTTGACGTTCAGGTTGCTGTAGCACACGGTGTTGCGAATCTGGTCGTAAGCACGACCGGTGCCGAACACGGCGAAGGAGCCCGTGTAGGCGATCTTGCCGGTGAGCGCGAGGCCCGCAGCAACGTCGATCATGTTCTGCTCGGCAATACCGCAGTTGAACAGGCGGTCAGCATACTCGGGCTTGGCCGCCGCAAACTTGTTCAGCGTGGTGGAGCCGGTAAGGTCGGCATCGACGGCCACGACGGGCACGCCGGCGTCAGCAAGCTCGGCCAAAGTTGCGCCAAAGGCGGCGCGGGTTGCCTTCTTCACGGCAGCCTGCTCGGGAGTAGCGAGTTTAACCACGATGTACCTCCTTATTCGGCAGCCGAAAGCTCGGCAAGCGCAGCAGCGAGTTGTTCAGCATTGGGGGCCTTGCCGTGCCAGCCGGCTTGGTTCTCCATGAAGGAGACGCCCTTGCCCTTGACGGTGGCGGCGACAACGGCGTGAGGCTTGCCGTCGCGGGCAGCCTTGAGCTCGTTCAGAAGCGCGATGAGCGCGTCGATATCGTGGCCGTCGACGTGGTCGACCGTCCAGCCGAAGGCTTCGAACTTGGCACCCAGGTCCTCGGGGTTGCACACGTCGGTGATCTTGCCGTCGATCTGCAGGCCGTTGTTATCAACGATGGCAACGATATTGTCGAGGCCGCGGTGAGCGGCGAACATAGCAGCTTCCCACACCTGGCCCTCTTCGCACTCGCCGTCGCCCAGAATGGCGAAGCAGGTGCCCTCGGCGCCATCGAGCTTGAGGCCGGCAGCAACGCCGGCGGCGATGGAGAGGCCCTGGCCCAGCGAGCCGGTGGACACCTCAACGCCTGGCACCATGCTGGAGTCGGGATGGCCCTGCAGGCGCGTGCCAAGCTTACGCAGGCTCATGAGCTCATCAACCGGGAAGTAGCCCGCATGAGCGAGCACGGCGTAGAGCGCCGGAGCCGCATGGCCCTTGCAGAGGAACAGCCAGTCGCGGCCTTCCATCTTGGGATCCTCAGGATTGTGATTCATGACGCCGCCGAAATACAGGGCGGTCAGAATGTCGGTGCAGGAAAGAGACCCGCCCGGGTGCCCGCTTCCCGCCTCCGCGATCATGCGCACGATGTCGACGCGAAGCTCGTTCGCCTTACCTGCCAAATCCATACCGTCCCTTTCCTCACCGGGATTTTGCCTTCCGCCCATTCTACCCCAAGGTGCGCCCCCAACCCGTGACAAAGGGACAGGTCGTTTGTCACGGTAGAGTGATGGAGCGCCGCACTCGTGGTCGGCCTATCCCCTTCCTCCGATTAGGAAATCCAGCACCGTGCTTTCGAAGCCTGAAGCCTCTTCGTACAGCGCATGGCCGTAA
>JAFSHA010000005.1 GCA_017440565.1 Eggerthellaceae bacterium
GACGGCAAGATCGACGACGAGGGAAACTACACCTGCGCATGCACCATCACCACCATGCTCGGGACCATGGAGGGCATCGCCGAGGGCCGCGTGTTCGACGGCAAGATCGACGGCGTCGCCAAGGCGCGCATCGGCGTCCTCCCCATGAAGTCGGCTGAGCTCTGGTAGGAGGCTCTCATGCGGAACTCTTGCGTGAGCAGCTCGCTCCAACCGCGACTTGTGGTCGATGGAGCTGAGCTCAAAATAAACGAAAAGGGCATGTCCTACTGGGAGCATGAGCTTCCCTGGCATTACGAGGAGGACGGCTTCCAGGTAACGCGAGGCAGCGCTTGGTCCGCCCCTGGCTGCCACCTTGGCTGCGGCGTCCTTATCTACTCGAAGGACGGCAGGGTCGTTCGCGTTGAGGGAGATCCGGAGAACCCCTACAACCAGGGTCGTCTGTGCCCTAGGTGCGTGGCCGTCGACGACATAATCAACCACGAAAACCGCCTTCAGTACCCCATGAAGCGCGCTGTTGAGGACCGTGGTCTCAACAAGTGGGAGCGCATCAGCTGGGACGAGGCGCTCGACACCGTCGAGCAGCGCTTCAACGAGTACAAGGAGAGGCACGGTGCGGAGAGCGTCGTCTTCCTGCAGGGCACTGGCCGTGACATCGCCGCCTACATCAGCCGTCTGGCCTGGTCTTTCGGCTCGCCGAACTACGCGTTCAGCCTTTCGAACGTGGCCTGCTTCGGCCCGCGCATCTTCGCGAGCATGATGACCACGGGCGTGTTCATGATCGGAGACTACTCTCAGCAGTTCATCGACCGCTACGACAACCCCGAATGGCAGTGCCCGGCGATCACCGTCGTATGGGGCAACAACCACATCGTCGCGAACTCCGACGGCGCCTACGGCCACTGGGTGACCGACGTCATGCAGCGCGGCTCCAAGCTTATGGTCATCGACCCGCGCCTGACCTGGCTCGCAGCTCACGCAGACTGCTGGCTGCAGGTTCGCCCCGGCTCCGACGGATCGCTCGCGCTCGCCATGGGCAACGTCATGATCGAGGAGGGCATCTACGACAAGGAGTTCGTCGAGAAGTGGGTCCACGGTTTCGAGGAGTACTCTGCGCTCTGCGCCGAGTGGACTCCCGAGCGCGCCGAGGAGGTCACCTGGGTCCCTGCCGACGAGATCCGCGAGGCGGCGCGCCTTCTGGCAGCCAACAGCCCGGCGCTCCTGCAGTGGGGCGTGGCGCTCGACCAGCGAGAGGACTGCGTGTTCTCGTCTCGCGCAGTGCTCGCACTGTTCGCCATCACCGGCAACCTCGAGAAGCCCGGCTCCAACGTCGTGGGCCCAGAGCTTTTGAAATACATCACCGGCTGGGGCCGCGAGCTGCTTTCCTTCGACGCGGAAGAGAAGCGCATCGGAACCGATGAGCTTCTCATCTACAAGCTCGGCCTTCAGGTTGCGTCCATCAACAAGATGATCGACCACATGATCGAGCAGCCTGAAGACTACCCGATCAAGGCATCCTGGATTCAGACCGTGAACCAGATCGCCTGCGGCGGCGTGGATAACGAACGCACCATCGAGGCGTTCAAGAACCTCGAGTTCAACGTGTTCGTCGACCTGTTCATGACCCCTTCGGCCATGGCTTTCGGCGATTTGATCCTTCCCGTCACCACTTATCCCGAGCGGAACGGCATCCGCGTGGGAGACGGCACCCAGCGCGGCGAGACCATCAACGCCGCCGTGCCGCCTTTGGGCGAGTGCCGCAGCGACATGGAGATCAACCTCGAGCTCTGCCGTCGCTTCAACCCCGAGGCGTGGCCGTGGGAAACCGTCGAGGAGATGTTCAGCCACATCCTATCCGAGACCGGCCTCGACTTCGAAGGCGTGCGCGAAACCGCTCCGAGCTACCTGCCGTTTGAGTACAACAAGCACGAGAAGGGCCTCATGCGCCCCGACGGCCAGCCCGGCTTCTTGACGCCCACCGGCAAGGTTGAGCTCAAGTCGCTCGGCCTCGAGTTCATGGGCTTTGACCCGCTGCCGACTTACAACGAGCCCCCGATGACGCCGTACTCTCAGCCCGAACTGGCGAAGGATTACCCGCTCGTGCTCCAGACCGGCGCTCGCCAGCACAACACGTTCCATTCCGAGAACCGCATGAGCGGCCGCCTTCGCCCCATTCATCCCGAACCCACCGTCATGATCCATCCGGATACGGCTGCCGAACTGGGCGTTCGTGATGGCGAGTGGGTATGGGTCGAAGGCCCCGTCGGCACGACAGGGCGCGTAGCGCGTGCGAAGCGCGTAGCAGAGGTGACCACCGCCATTGACCCGCGTTGCGCGAGCTCCGACCACGGTTGGTGGCATCCCGAGGGCGACCCCGAGAACCTCTTCGACGTGAACGAGATAAACATCAACAATTTGATTCCGTGGACGACGGGCCTCACGGGCGTCGGCGCCAACTATAAGTGCATCCTCTGCAAGATCTACCCCTGTAAGGACGGTGAGTAAGAGATGAAAGCGCTTCTCGTCAACTATCGATGGTGCACGGGCTGCCATTCATGCGAGCTCGCCTGCCAGGTGAAGAACGACCTTCCCGCCGGCCAGTACGGCATCAAGCTCAACCAGGTCGGCCCGTGGGAGTATGCGCCCAAGAAGTGGCAGTACTCCTACTTTCCAGTGCTGACCGACCAGTGCAACTTGTGCGCCGATCGCCTGGCTGCCGGCAAGCTTCCCAGCTGTGTGCAGCATTGCCAGGCTAACTGCATCCAGCTTATGGACGCATCTGAGGCTGCGACTATCGCCGCCGCCAACCCCAAGATGCTGATGATGACCATCTAGACGCATCGTGTGAGTCGAACGGCCCTCGCGGGGCATTCCGCGAGAGCCGTTCTTTCTTGAAAGGAGAGCGCGCATGACTCGAACCCTCGTTGTCCTCGACCATCCCTACACCTACGGCTCATCGAAGAACGAGCCTCATAACCGCTCGTTCTCGGCCGCCCTTTGCAAGAGCGTGATCGAGAAGATCACGGCACGCGGAGAGGAAGCCGACCTCATCGACCTCCATGCCGAGCTCGTCGGCCGCGTCGAACACGTCGATTACGCTTCTCTTCGCCATCCCGTAGGTTTGGGCGATCTCGTTGCGCGAACACCCGCTTGCGCGAAGGCTCAGCATGAGCTTCGCCTTGATCTTTCTCGCCATGCTTCTTCTCTCCTTCCTTCTCGGATGTGCATGACGAGAGGGATGGTAGGGCAGGCGGAAGAGGGCGGTGCCATCGGCGCGAAACGGCGGTGACGAAACCGCGAAACGAACGTTTGCTCAAGTGGTAACAATGACGCGAAAGGGTAGTGACGAAATCGCGCAGTATTCACAGGTAGTCTGCCAGGTAGGGTACGGCGAGCTTCACGTAGCCGCGTCCCTCTCGGCTGTCCTCCTGTTTCCCTTTCTTTCCTATTCGCCTATTTGTCAATCTTCGTGGTGTGAATTGATTTTATGCAAGCGTTGCGTGTACACTTCGCTTTCGTTGAAAACGATACGCAAGAATTTGCTTAAGCGAGGGATTTGCTTTAACGCGCTGAGGAGATGGTTTGGATGAGCGGTTTTTGCCATGAGGACGGATTGCCCGGTGCGCTTGCCTGGGAGGTCGAGCTTGACAGGTTGTGCTCTGGGCAATCGGGTTGGGCGTTGCTGCAGTGCCTCTCCATGCTTGCGCTGCTTCGCGCGAGCGACCTTTCCTCGACGGAACAGGACAGTTTCTTGCAGGCTGTCGCCCGCATCTTGGGGGAGACTTACCCGCCTGAAGCTGCGGTTGACGAACTGGCCGGCGTTGCCGAGGCGTGCCCTCTCCCCGAGGACGATCGTGCATTTCTCGTGGAGCGCTTGAGGAGGCTGCCTGCCGAAGTGGAGGCGTGGGCTTTGGACTGCGGCCTTTTCGAGGGCGAGCAAGTCGCCGGTGAGGAAGCTGCCGACGAACAGTCTGAAGGTGGCGTGAATCAGGTTGTCGCGGAAGCCTCTTGCGAACTTGTTCGCTTCGTCGAGGGTCTTCCGCTTGATGGGGGCTGCTTCGATGCGGTAGCGCGCCGCTGCCTTGCCGCAGCGGGCAGGACGGGTGGCTTGTTCTCAACGCCCGAGTGCGTCGTCGACCTGATGGCGCGCATCGTCTCGCCAAACATGCGCGAGGCGTCGTCGCTTTACGACCCGTGCTGTGGTGCGGGCTTTTTGCTGAGCGCATGCGCTGCAACCTGCGAGCATGCGGTTGGTGAGCCGGCCCTGTTCGCGCAGGACGTTGACCCTCAGGCTTATGCGCTGCTGCGCTCCCGCATGCTGATCGCGTCTGTTTTGGCGGATGAGGCGGTGCCGCTGCCCGCACTCGACGTGAAAGCAGGCGATGTTCTTACCGGGTCTTGGCATTCCGCCGAGGCGCCTTTCGACGTCGTGGTCTCCCATGCGCCGACGCTTTTGGAATGGCCCGGAAGCTCCAGCGCCGCGCTCGCGGCCGACGCACGCTTCGCCGGCGCAGGCGCCCTTGCGCCGAAGGACGCGGCCGACCTCGCGTTCGTCCTACATGCTTATCATTGCCTGGCGCCCAGCGGCGTGGCGGCGCTCGTCGTGTTCCCCGCCCCGTTGCGCAGGGGCGATGCCGAGCGTACCATCAGGCGCTACCTTCTCGAGCAAGACGCCATCGACGCCGTCATCCAGCTTCCGCCGCGCCTGCTTGCCGACTCCAGCATGGCGGCAAGCATCCTCGTGCTTCGGAAGGGTCGCGCGCATGACGACGTCCTGTTCATCGACGCCATGAAGGAGGGGCGTAAGTCGGGGGAGGGCAACGTCCTTTCCGCCGAGACCATCGAGCGCATCGCACGCGCCCTCGAGCGTCGCGAGGACGTCGAAGGCTTCGCGAAAAACGTCTCAAAGGGCGTGATCGTCAGGAAGGCGTGGTCGCTCACGGTGGCTGACTACTTCGAAGCCGAGGCGCCGAAGATCTCGGTGGACTTGGAGCACGTGAAGCGCGTGTCAGCGGGCTTTTCCGACCTCGCCGCCATCAGGATGGAGAAACTCAGCGGCATCCTGCCTCATTAGGGCTCGCATAGCACGCAATTGAATTCCGCATCGCGGTTGACAGGCGCCGAAAATCCTCCTATCTTGTTGTTGGATGGTTGTCCTATGACATTTTGCATTTGCCTTAGGACATATCCCAACACTCGAAGGCGTCCGAGGGGGACGCCTTTTGCGACGAGGGGAGGAGGAAGAATGACAAAATCATTTACTCGTCGTAGTTTCCTCAAGTGGGGTGCCGTGGCTGCCGGTACGACCTCTCTGGTCGGCCTCGCAGGTTGCGCTGCTCAGGAAGAGGGCGAGCAGGGTGGAGAAGATCAGCCTGTTGTTGCGGAGGAGACGGGCCAGTGGATCACCGCTCCCTGCAAGTACAACTGCTGCTGCGGTTATTCCCGCTGCCAGATCAGGGTGTACGTTGAGGACGGCGTGCCGCTGAAGACCCGTACCGACGAGCAGGAAGACTCGTTTGCGAACCCGCAGCGTCGTGCTTGCCTGCGCGGTCATGGCATGATCTCCAACATGACCTCGCCCGCCCGCATCAAGTACCCCATGAAGCGTAAGAACTGGAGCCCGGAGAACCCGACTCCCGAGCTGCGCGGCGTGGACGAGTGGGAGCGCATCACCTGGGACGAGGCCATGGACTACGTTGCTGCCGAGATCAAGAAGGTCTACGAGCAGTACGGCCCGAAGAGCGTCTTCGGCGCCTGCCCCGACGGCCCGTTCTCCGAGGACCCGGTCATCTTCGCCTACTACAAGCTGGGCGGCATGATTCACAACAACGCCGGTACCGTCTCCTTCGGCTCTTGGGCCGTTGCCGACACCCACATGGTCGGCGGCTGGGGCGCAACCGCTGGTCCTCACTGGCTGCAGATGCGCGACTGCGAACTGCACGTCCTGTTCGGCTGCAACTGGGTTTCCAACAAGGGTGGCAACCACGGCTACTACATCAACGAGAGCCGCAAGAACGGTGGCAAGGTCATCATCATCGATCCGTGGCTGAACCAGACCGCTATGCCGCTCGCTGACGAGTGGGTGCCGATCCTTCCCGGCGGCGACACCGCTCTGGGCCTGGCTATCTGCCATCAGTGGATCCAGGACGGCACGTTTGACCAGGAGTACCTGGACAAGTACTGCGTGGGCTTCGACGAGGCTCATATGCCCGAGGGCGTCGACCCGAAGGAAAACTTCAAGGATTACGTGCTGGGCACCTACGACGGCGAGCCGAAGGACGCCGCTTGGGCCGAGCCGAAGTGCGGCGTGCCGGCTGACCGCATCGTCTCCCTGGCGAAGGAAATCGCCGCGGTTGACAAGGTCAACTTCTTCGCTGGCCACTCCACCTCCAAGATCCCCGCTGGCGAGCAGTGGGTCCAGGTGTTCTACACCATGGCCCTCATGCACGGCGGCATCGGCACCCCCGGCCACTACATGGGCTGGAAGGGCGTCAACCAGGCCAACGCCGGTTCGCTGGCCGCTGGCGGCGCGCTCGTTCAGAACGTCGCGAACCCCTTCAACCCGGTCGGTTATCCGATCTACATGTTGTACCCGATCCCGAACTTCGCCGTTCTCGAGGATCCGGACGCTTGGGAGCTCCTCGAGCCCTCCGAGTCTTGGACCAACATCCTCGAGGGTGAGTACGGCCGCGACTGCTGGCCCACCGGCAAGCATAAGATCGACGTCCATCATATGTACTACGGCGTGGTCCAGAACTCTCTGAACCAGATTCCGAACACCAATGCTGGCATCGAGGCCACCCGCAAGATGGACTTCGTGTGGGGCACCGGCGTCTTCTTCGACCCGTCTCGCCAGTACTGCGACATCGTCGTTCCCGTCACCTCCTACTGGGAGCAGGATGGCCAGGTCTACAGTGGTGAGGCTTCCGCCATCTTCTGGAACTACAAGATGCTCGAGCCGTCCTTCGAGGCCAAGACCCTGTGGGACATCTCCGAGATGCTGGCCACCAAGCTGGGCATGGATCCGAAGGAAATCAACCCCGCTTCCATGCAGGAGCGCGCTCTTGCCACCGCCGTCGGCGCTTCCATCACTGATGGCACCACCGGCGAGACCAAGCCGCTGCTCACCCTCACCCAGGAGGACATCGACGCCTTCGGTGCCCCGGGCACCCCGCAGGAGGGCGTTATCACCCTGGCCGAGCTGAAGGAGAAGGGCATCTACAAGTACCCCGTCACCGAGGGTGCTGCCATCCCCGAGCCCATGGCCGCCTTCATCGCCGATCCCGAGGCCTACCCGCTGGCCACCGCCACCGGCAAGTTCGAGATCTGCTGCCCGACCCTGGCCTACATGATCAACTCCGTCGGTTACTCCACCATTTCGCCTATCGGCAAGTGGCAGATCGGTGACCCGAACCAGGGCATCGGCACCCAGACCGACGAGTTCCCGCTTCTCCTCTGGACGCCTCACAGCCTGCGTCGCGCCCACTCGCTGCAGGATCCGGTCACGAGCCTTCGCGAGGCCTTCCCGCAGGAGTGCTTCATGTCCACCGTCGACGCCGAGGCCCGCGGCATCAAGAACGGCGACATCGTTCTTATGAAGAGCCCCTACGGCCAGGTTCTGCGTCCTGCCAAGGTTATGCCCACCGTCGTTCCCGGCGCTGTGGCTATCCAGGACGGCTCTTGGACCCGCATCGATCCCGAGACCGGTATCGACCTGGGCGGCAACCCCAACATTCTCCAGGCTCCGAAGTCTTCCGGCGGCGGCTCCCAGTCTTGGACCGGCACGCTCGTCCAGGTGGAGAAGTACACCGGCAACCTCAAGCTGGTTCCGGACAAGGAGTGCCCCATCGTCATGCCCGTCGGCGTCGAATAATGAAGGGGGAGAACTATCATGGCTTATGGTTTCTATCTTGATTCCAGCATCTGCTCTGGCTGCAAGTCCTGCCAGGTAGCTTGCAAGGAGACGAATCACCTCGGCGTCAAGAACCTGTGGCGTCGCGTGTACAACTACCAGGGCGGCTCCTGGGAGCAGAACGAGAAGGGCACCTACATCCCGAAGGACGTCTTCGGCTACTTCGTGTCCGTCGGCTGCAACCACTGCGACGCTCCCGCTTGCGTGGAGAACTGCCCCACGGGTTCTATGACCAAGGACCCCGTTACCGGTATCGTGAAGAACGATCCCGAGACCTGCATCGGTTGCCAGACCTGCGTGACCGTGTGCCCCTACGGCGCCCCGACCTACGTCGAGGAGCTGGGCATTTCCTCCAAGTGCCATATGTGCTTCGAGGAAGTCGAGCGCGGCCGCACGCCCATCTGCGTGGCCACCTGCCCGATGCGCGCCCTCGACTGGGGAGAGATCGACGAGCTTCGCGCCAAGTACGGCGAGGGTAACGTGGAAGTCGAGCCTCTGCCGGCTGCCAGCACCCAGCCTTGCTTCGTGATGAACCCGCATCCCGCTGCTCAGCCTACCGGCCAGGGCACGGGCTCGGTCGTCAGCTTCGACGAGGAGCTTGCATTCGTGTAGGCGATTGCTTGTAGGCGGGTGGGGTTCGCCCCACCCGCTTTTCGCGTTTTTGTGAAAGAGGTTTGATGATGGAATTCGACAAGGACACGTTGGCCGGTGCTCAGGCGGCGTTCAGCATCGCCGCGCGCATGGTGCAGCTCGAGCCTTCCGAGGAATGGGTGCGCACTTGCATCGACGAGAACCTGTTCGAAGAATCGCCCTTTGGCATGGATGATGCTGCCGTGGTTGACGGCTTGGCGAAGCTTTCCGCGTGGTGCGAGGCGTCGCGCGAGAACGTGGCCGAGGCTACGGGTGACGTTCAGCGTGAGTGGCTGCGCCTGTTCATGGGCCTGGGCGAGCCCTTGGCTCCCGTGTGGGAGGCCGTCTACACCGAGACGAACGGCTCGATGCGCGGGCGCTGCACTCTTGAAGTGCGTTCGGCGTACCGCACGTGGGGGCTTGAATACGAGAACAAGGCCCACGAGCCCGAAGACGCGCTCGGCCTCATGCTGGCTTTCTGCGCGCACCTCATGGAGCAGGAGCTCATCGGCTTGGAAGCTGGCTGTGAAAACGCTTCCGGCAGGGCCGCCAAGGCGCTTGAGGAGTTCATGGTCAAGCACATGCTGCCCTGGGCTTCGGCATGGCGCTTCCTCGTGCAGGAGCATGCCAAGACCGACTACTACCGCGGTGTTGGCGAGTTCGTGTTCGGTCTCGAGCGTGCCTATGTGCGTCGCTTCGGCATCGAATGCAATACCGAGGACGGCACCTTCTCTTACGTCAAGCAAGCGTAGCGACTCTGATAACGCGAATGGGACAGGGAGCCCGGCTCTGTGTCCCACTAATCAGGCCTAACGATTCCAAAACGAGAGGGGCCGGCTGGTGCGGGGGTCGCAATCCCCGTTCCAGCCGGCCCCTCTTTCGTTATCTTTCTAGCCCATTGTCTCGGCGGCGCGCACCACATGTGCCAGAGTCACGCTGGTGGTGACCGATCCCAAGCCTCCCGGCACGGGCGTGATGGCCGAAACGAGGGGCTCGACGGCGGCGAAGTCTACGTCGCCGCAGAGGTTTCCTTCCTCGTCGAAATTGATGCCCACGTCAAGCACCACCTGCCCTGCGCCAAAGCATTCCGCCCCGTAGGCTTTCGCGCGCCCTGTCGCGCAAATGACCACGTCCGCCTCGCGCATCACGTTTGCCAGGTCGCGCGTCTTCGAATGGCACAGCGTTACCGTGGCGTTGCGCGCAAGCGCCATCATGGCCACGGGCTTGCCGATCACCAGGCTGCGCCCGATGACCGCCATGCGTTTTCCCTCCAGCTCGACGCCGTGGAAGTCGAGCATTTCCAGGCACGCCTGCGCGGTAGCGGGTGCGAATCCAGTGCCTTCGCCTGCGAACACGCTGGCCAGCGAAGCTGCCGATATGCCGTCGATGTCCTTGCCCGGCGAAAGCGCGTCGCATACGGCCTTTTCGTCCATATGGCGGGGAAGAGGTCGGAACATGAGGCAGCCGTGGATGGCGGCATCGGCGTTCACGGTCTCGATGACGTCCAGCAGCTCTTCTTGGCTTGCGTCGGACGGAAGGGCGAAGGGGCGCACGGCTATTCCCAGGCGCTCGGCCCGCTTGGTGACGGTTCGCTCGTAGGAAAGGTCGTCGGGGCGTTGCCCGACGCGCACGATGGCAAGTGTGGGCACGTTGCCGCGTTGCGTGAGCGCGTTTGCGCGCCTGCCCGTTTCCTCATCCAGCCGCGCTGCCACTTCTTTGCCGGAAAGACGCACTGCCACGTTCATCAACTCCTTCACAGGGAATAACAGGAACGCCATGATAACAAAATGACGCGTCACCTGCGTTAATCAAACTCAGAAATCGAGTTCAACCTCATAATCAACCCCGAAATCAACCCCGTATTCGCCGACGCGGGAGGGTTGGGTCGCGCGCAATGCGCTATCATACTCTGGTTGTTTTATGGCCCCTCGGGCCGTATCTGGAAGAAGTATCGGCTATTGGAAAGGGGACCTTAATGACCGATATGACTGTCGCCCAGATCAAGAGCAAGCGCATGGTGTACCTCGCTCTGTCCACCGTCACGCTGCTTCTGCTGGGCCTCATTTACGCGTTCTCCATGTTCGCGGCTCCTATGTGCGAAACCTTCGGCCTTGAGAAGACCGATGTCGCCCTCACCTTCAACATCATGATGATCGCGTTCTGCCTCGGCTGCGTGGCTGGCTCCTATGTGGAGAAGGCGGTTGGCACGCGCGGCGCCCTCATCTGCGCTGGCATCCTGTTCTTCGTCGGCTTCGCCGGCACGGGCATGTTCGGCACCGGCCAGCTGTTCGTCGTGTACGTGCTGTACGGCGTGTGCGGCGGCGCAGGCGTCGGCATGGGCTACAACTCCATCGTCGCCACCACCAACATCTGGTTCCCCGACAAGGTCGGCTTCTCCTCCGGCGTCCTTATGATGGGCTTCGGCGTTTCCGCCCTTATCCTTGGCAACCTCTCCCTGCAGATCATGCCCTCCGTGGGTCTGACCACCGTGTTCGTGGCCCTGGGCATCATCACCCTCATCGTCACCGTGCTGTGCGCCTTCATCCTGCAGCGCCCGCCGGCCAACATCGTCGAGATCATGACCGGCCGCAAGGCTGGCGCCGCTGGCGCCGACCCGGCTGACGCCGACAAGCCGCTGAAGACCTCCACCTTCTACATCTACTGGGTGTGGGCCATCATCGTCATCGCCATCGGCCTTGCCACCATCGGCAACGCCGCTTCCGACGCTCAGCTGGTCGGCCTCGACGCTGGCTTCGCCACCATGCTCGTGGGCTTCGTGTCCACCGCCAACGGCCTTGCCCGCATCATCATGGGCATGGTCTACGACAAGACCAACGTGAAGATCACCATGATGATCGACGCCATCATCGCCGTTGTGGCTGCTGGCTCCATCTTCGCCGCCTTCCAGACTGGCATCGGCGCCCTGTACGTCGTCGGCGCTCTGTGCTGCGGCTTCTGCTACGGTGCCGTTCCGGTTGTCGCCTCTGCCTTCGCGCGTCAGCGCTTCGGTCAGAAGAACTACCCGCTCAACCTGTCCATCACCAACTTCGCCATCGTGTTTGGCTCGCTGCTCAACATCGCGCTCGGCTCTGTTGTTGGCGTGACCAACCGTCCCGAGATCTTCATGTGCCTCGTGGTGTTCGCCGTTATCGCTCTGGCCGACACCTTCCCGTTCTCCAAGAAGTGGGACAAGGACATCGCCGATCTCGAGGCCAAGCGCGCTCAGGCGTAAGGCTTTGCGCGGCTTTGCCGCTTGCATGACATAGCGTCTTGCCGGGGCCCTCCAATGCGAGGGCCCCGTTGCTTTCTCGGGGGGGGTGGAACAGGGGTCGGAGCCCTCGTTCCAATTTGAGTTGGAACGAGGGCTCCGACCCCTGTTCCAGCCGATGTGCGTGTGGGGGGTGCGCCCTCTGTCAGATAGAACGGTCGCTTGCCGAATCGGCGCGGTGCCCGCGCGCCCGCGCGCTTATCCTCGTTGCGCAACAGGATGAGAAAGGCGGATGCGCATGGCGGTTTTGACCCCGAAGGAAATTGCTGATGGCTACATGAACGCGAGCGTGGGCAAGGCGGCCTCTCCCGCATGGCGCCTGTTCGTGCTGGGCGTTGCGGCGGGTTTGTTCATCGGATTGGGCGCGGTGGTTTCGTCCACGGCGGCGCACGGGCTGGAAGACGCCGGTATGGTGCGCATGGTTTCCGGCCTGTTCTTCCCGCTTGGCCTCATCATGGTCGTGCTCTTGGGTACCGAGCTTTTCACGGGTAATGCCCTCATGGTCACCGCGGCGCTTGAGAAGAAGATCACCTGGGGCGGTCTGGCGCGCAACTGGGGCATCGTGTACGTGGGCAATTTCGCGGGTGCGGTGCTGCTGGCCGCATGCATGGCGTTTTTCGGGCAGCTGAACATCGGCGGGGGAGATCTCGCGGTTTACACGGCGAAGGTGGCCGCTAACAAGGCCAGCATGCCGTGGGGTAATGCGTTTGTGCTGGGTATCTTCTGCAACCTGATGGTGTGCATCGCCGTGTATCTGGGCAATACCTCGCAGGAAACCTCGGGCCGCATCATGGGCATCTTCGTTCCCATCATGGGCTTCGTTTTGGCTGGATTCGAGCACTGCGTGGCTAACATGTACTACGTGCCGGCGGGCATCTTCGCGAACATGAACGCAGCGTATGCGCCGCTTATCGCCGAGGCCGGCATTAACACTGCCGTGCTGAACTTCGGCGCTTTCTTCATGAACAACCTCATTCCCGTGACGTTGGGCAACATCGTGGGCGGCGTGCTCGTCGGCCTCATGATGTACTACTGCCACGCCACCCGTCAGGGCAAGTAATCGCGCGCGGTTCAGAAACTCTCAATCGAATACAGTCGGTCTATATTACGCTGAAGATCGAGGACCCTCCATATTGTTACCATGCCGGATTCAAAGGTGTAATAAACCGAGAAATCCTCCAGTTCGATCTCTCGATATGCGCGATCGAGGTCATCGTTGCGAAAGGGCCTTCCTTTACGAGGAGAATCCGAGATGCTCGAAAGTAGTGAGATGAATTTTTCCGCGAAGAGGGCGGCTTGGCCGATATCCCCAATTTCATCGGAGAAGTAGGCGGCGATTCCCTCGAGATCTTCGGTAGCGCGCGCAGATAATGCTACGTCGCTTTCCCCCAACCTGCTGGGCGCTTTGGGGAATGCGTTCAGCAGGTCCTTCGATTCACCGAATGAGCCAATGATTTCCTGCATTCTGGATACTACTTCGCATGCTTCGTAAAAGTACTCACGATGCAGCGAATCGATTTCCCCTTCCCTGAGCTTTAGCGCGGCGCGCATGTGCGAGTGGCGGGCGTCAAGGCCCTTCAGGCACTCTGTGCTCATGATCGCGCACGAGGCGGTGCCGTTTTTCGTGAGGATAATAGGTTCAAGCGTTTCGGATGTTTGGGCGAGCACGTCGTTGAGTTGCGTGCGGAGGTCGGTTATGGGTCTAATCGAAGGGATCATCTTCTGCTGGATTCGCATGTGCTTCCTCACCTATCATAAAATGCTTTAATACATTATATATTAAAGCAAAATATCATGCACAACTATATAATTATTTCTGCATTACGCTGATTCGCGCTGATGTTGCTGTAGGGTATCTCATTGCAACTATTTTCTGGTTGCAATTACAAGGAATAGGGGGTAGCATGACGAAAGTGGAGAAACTGAGAGCCGCCTTGCTAAAATGCCCTGCCACCTTCAGGTTTTCTGATTTCGAAAGAGTAATGGGCTCCTACGGATTCGAATTGGACAACAAGGGGGCAACGTCTGGCTCGAGAGTTCGGTTTTATCGTGAGAGCGATGGGCGAATGCTGATCATGCATTCTCCTCATCCGGGGGATGAGCTGAGCGCCGGAGCCATAAGAAGTGCGGTGCGTTTCCTGGCCAGCTTGGAAAGGAGCTAAGCGTGGGTAATTCATTGTCTTACAAGGGCTATACGGCCCTCGTTGAGTTCGATGCGGAAAGCGGGATGCTCTTTGGTTCGGTTGCGGGAATCCGAGACGGAATCTTTTTTGAAGGGCGGAATGCCGACGAGATGAAGCAGTTCTTCCAGGAAGCGGTAGATGACTACCTCTCGTTTTGCAAGGAAAAGGGGAAAGAACCAGAGCGTCCATTCAAAGGGTCTTTCAACGTTCGGATTGGCCCGGAACTGCACGAGAAGGCGGCTTTGGCGGCGGCGGCAAGAAAGCAGTCGCTGAATCAATTTGTAGCGGCGGCGATAGCGGCAGCCTTGTGACGTCATCGGTGTGGGCGGAAACCCGACTTCGTTCCTTCCTCAACGCCGACGACATCATTAATTATCCGGCGGAAATGGCGTATCATATCCCCTATGGCAAACGGACTCACATATATTCGCAGGACAACTACGCCTGAGGCTACCAAGCAGCTGGCTGCTACGCTGGCGCCGTATTTGCGCCCGGGTGATGTCATCATGCTTTCGGGGGACCTTGGCGCTGGCAAGACCCAGTTCGTGCAAGGTGTTGCCGCGGCGCTGGGCACGCGCGCTCAGGTGACGAGCCCCACCTTCAACATACTGCTGCAGTACATCGACGGGCGCATTCCCATCAACCACTTCGACCTGTATCGGCTCGACGAGCCCGAACAGCTCGAGGATGTGGGCTACTTCGAGGCCGTCGATGGTGACGACGACGGCGTGACCTTCGTCGAATGGGGCGAGAAGTTCCCCAACGACTTGCCCTGCGACTACTTGGAAATTACCATCACCACCGATACGCAGGGTGAGCGCCGCGTGCGCGCTCACGCGTTCGGCGTGCGCGCCCGGCAGCTGCTGTTCGTCTGGGCGAACGATTCGAAATCAAGGCTTATGAAGATGTCGGGAGGTTCCATCCGATGATAAAGCGATCGTATGTGCTGGCGTTCGACACGGCCAACGAGGTGATCGCGATTGGAATCGGAAGGCTTGACGCGGAAACGCGCGGTGTCGAGTGCGTGCGTTCCGAGCAGATCGAGGCGCGTCGTGCCTCCAACACCAAGCTTCTTACCTGCGTTGACGAGGCTATGACGGCCTGCGGAATCGCGCGTGATGACGTGGCGTGCGTGGCGGTGGGACGCGGCCCCGGTTCCTTTACGGGCGTGCGCATTGCCATGGCCACGGCCAAGGGCGTTGCCAGCGCGTTGGGACTGCCGCTTGTAGGCGTGAGCTCGCTTGACGCGGTTGCCTGGGGGGCGTGGGCGCGTGGCGCGCGCGGAAGCCTGCTGGTTGCGGCCGATGCCATGCGCAAGGAAATCTACCCGGTTGACTACGACTTAACCGATGATGGTGCGCAGCGGATGACGCAGGATCGCGTCATCAAGGTTGCGGAATTCGCAGAGGAACGTTCGAGTTGCGGGACGGGCCCTGGGCGGGAGTACCCAGTCGCTCAGACAGTCCTGGGCTCGCACGAACAGCCCACTGGGCTGTTCGGCTCGCGCGGAACTCGCTTTGTGGGCACTCCCGCCCAGGGCCCTGCGGCTGATTGGAGCGAATCTGACCTGCTGGTTTCGGGTGATGCGCTGAAGAAGTACTTCGATTTGCTGGCTCCTTTGGGCGCGGTGCTTCCCGAGCAGCTTTGGGCGCCGACAGGCGAGGGCCTGATGCTTGCCTTGCAAGCTGCCTGGCGGGCAGGCGAGGCCGATCCTTTCGATGCGGTGCGTCACAATCCGGCGTTTGCGTTGCCCGTGTACACGCGTCTTTCCGATGCGGAAGAGGCTGAGAAGGTTCGCTTGGCGCAGGTTGCGCCCGACCTTTCCGCCGCGCGTGAGAGCAAGCACGTCACCATGAACGACACGGCCGTTCCCAACGCGCGAGCCGGCGTTGACGGCATTGCGTACAAGCCGCTCGATGCGGCGCACGCTGCCGCGGTTGCTGCGCTTGAGGGCGAGGTCATGGGAAGCGACGCTTGGAGCGCCGAGATGGTGGCCGACGAGCTCGGTCGTGCCGATCGCTGCTGGTGGGCGGCTTATGCAGCCGATCCGTCGATGCCGCTTCCGGCTGAGGCGCCGCTCATGGGCTATGCCGGGGGCTGGGTGGTCGATGGCGACGTGCAAATTTTGAAGGTGGGCGTCGACCCCGCCATGCGCCGTCGCGGCATTGCGCGCGAACTTCTGGCGCGCGTTGCCTCCGATGCGCGCAACTTGGGAGCTACCACCAGCTCGCTTGAGGTGCGCAAGTCGAATACGGGCGCGCAGGCGCTGTACGCCGCGCTTGGCTACGAGAGCCTGGGCGTTCGCCCCCGCTATTATTCCGATCGTGAGGACGCCGTCATCATGGCGGGGCCCTTGCCGGTGGCAAGTGCCGAGGCGGCACACGATGCGGAAGGTGCCGCGCATGTTGCGGGCATGCGAATCACGCAAGCTGCGACGTGCGAAGACGGTGCTTGCGCCTCGCAGTCTCGCTCCGCATGCCATCCGCTCATACTGGCCATCGAGTCGTCGTGCGACGAGACGGCCGCGGCTATCGTCGACGGTGAGGGACGCTTGCTTTCCGATGTCATTGCCTCACAGGTCGACTACCATGCGCGCTTCGGAGGCGTTGTGCCCGAAATCGCCAGCCGCAAGCACATCGAGGCCATTTGCGGCGTGTGCGACGAGTGCCTGGACGTTGCGGGAGCGAAACTGGGTGGTGCTCCGGTTGCCTGGCGCGACCTCGATGCCATTGCCGTCACCTATGCACCCGGTCTTGTGGGCGCGCTCGTGGTGGGTGTGGCCTTCGCGAAGGGCGCGGCATGGGCGCTCGACGTGCCCTTTATCGGCGTGAATCATCTCGAAGGTCATCTGTACGCTAACAAGATAGACTGCGAGGATTTCGCTCCGCCGGCGGTGGTCTCGCTTGTCTCAGGCGGCAACACCATGCTCGTTCATATGCGCGACTGGGGCGATTACGAGATTCTAGGCGCCACCATCGACGATGCGGTGGGCGAGGCCTTCGACAAGGTGGCCAAGGCGCTTGGCCTGGGGTATCCCGGCGGTCCGGTTATCTCGAAGTTCGCTGCGCAGGGCAATGCGCACGCTATTGCCTTCCCGCGTGCCATGATGCATTCGGGTGATTTGCGCTTCTCGCTTTCGGGCTTGAAAACCGCCGTGGTGCTGCACATCAACGGCGAACGCGAGGCGGGGCGCGAGCTTAACGTGCCCGACATCGCGGCCAGCTTCCAGCAGGCTGTGGTTGACGTGCAGGTTTCCAAGGCGAAGAAGGCGCTCGAGCAAACGGGTGCGCGCACGTTCTGTCTGGGTGGCGGCGTGGCTGCCAACCCGGTGCTGCGCGCAGCCTACGAGGATTTGTGCTGCAAGATGGGCGTCAAGCTGGTCATGCCTCCCTTGTTCTCCTGCGGCGACAACGCCGGCATGATCGCGCTCGTGGCGCACGACCGCTTCAGGCAGGGCAAGTTCTTCGACCTTTCCGCCGACGCGCAAGCCCACGCCAACCTGGAGGAGCCGTACTAGCCAAGCCGCGGACAACACCCTCCGTCCCCGTTGTCCTGCGTCTCCGTTGTCCGTCGGCGAATTGCGGCGAGCGGGGTCGAAACTATCCTAAATGGGACATTTGGCTATTTTCGATTCTGCGTGGCGTTGCCCATAATGGGCGCTAGATCTCCGGAACCATGCGGTTCGACGGCGTTTTTTCGCAAAGGGGTATTGCGGTACGCCGCCTTTGGAGATGGTGGGGGAGAGGGGGTTGTGAGGGTAGGAGAGCAAAGGCGCCCAGTGGGCGCGCGCCTTGCCGTTTCGGCTCATCTGCGCATACATACGCCTCATGGCATTACAAGAGGGCGTCTTCAAGCGGCAAGCGTGCGAGGCTTACCGCCCGAAGACGCGAAGTCCGAGGCGCATCGATTCGCATTCCAAGCTCGTTGAACACATCGAACGCCTCAACAACATAATAACAAGGAGGTCAAGTCATGACCAACTCTACGCAGGACGGCGCCATGCGCGCGTCGCACGTTCTCGTGATCGTGACGCTCATGCTCATGTGCTTCACGACGTGCTGCCTGCCTCTCACGTGCGCTGGTGTGTACTATCCGTCTATCGTCTCGTATCTTGGTCTGGGCTCCACTGCCGAGCTTTCCGTCTATCAGACCTGCTGCAGCATAACGATGATCATCGTTTTGCCATTCGCGGGCAAGATCCTCACGAAGTACAACGCCCGTATTGTCCTTACAGCGTCTTCTGCCGTCATCGGCCTGACGTTTATCGCGATGTCCCAGTTCAGCGCCGTGTGGATGTGGTATGTCGCCGGCGTGTGCTTCGGCTTGGGTCTGGCTTTCAACATGTTTGTCGCCGTTCCGACGCTCATTGCCCGATGGTTTGCCCAGAAGATCGGCTTCTTCGTGGGCTTGTGTCTGGCCTTCACCGGCATTGGCGGCATCGTGTTCAACCAGGTTGCCGGCATGCTCATCGCCACCGGTCCTGAAGGATGGCGCCTCGGGTACCTGGTATTTGGAGTCGTCTGCCTTGTGTGCACCGTTCCCTTTACACTGTTCGCCATCAAGAACAAACCCGCCGACGCCGGCCTGCTACCCTATGGAGCAACTGCTGCCGCCACAGGCGCAACTGCCCCGGCCGCAGCCTTCAACTTCGGCGTCTCCGCTAAGAAGGCCATGAAGACCCCGGCGTTCTACGCAGCCGCCATCTACGCCGGTCTTGCCACCATGATGGCGATCGCGCTCACGCTCCTTCCCACGTATGCTGGCTCGCTTTCCGCTACTCTCCCCGCTACTGCCGCCATGGCAGCCACGCTGATTTCCTGCGCCTCTGCCGGCCAGCTTATCGGCAAACTCGGTTTGGGTGCCATTAGCGACAAGAGCTGCTATCTCGCCATTGCCGCGGGTACGGTCTGCGGTATCGCGGGCTTTTTGCTCATCTGGCTCGTTCCCGGCAACGTGGTGCTCTTCCTTCTTGGTGGCGCCCTGTTCGGCATCTTCTTCGCCACCAGCACCGTTCTCCCTCCGATCATCGTGCGCCGATCCTTTGGTAACGCCGACTACAGCAACATCTTTTCTCGCGTCTCCAGCATCGGCCAGATCTTCGGTGCCCTCGCCAACGTGGTGTGGGGCCTACTTGCGTTCGGCACTTTCTCAGTGTTTTTCGTCGTCGCCATCTCTGGCATGATCCTGGCCAGCGGCGTGGGCTTCTTCGCGCTTAAGTCTGGCGAGAAGGTCATCGAGGAGGCGAAGAAGGAAGCCGCTGCCGAAGCCGCCGCTGCCTAGAAAGCCCCGCTCGGGGCGCCCCTTCGCTTTGGCGAGTTCGCTTAGGGCTTTTGCCTCAACGCGATGCGGGGGCGGAAGCCAGCAAGGTGGTATTTTCCAAAAACTATCCGTAGGGTGGGATTTGGGTATGTTTTACCGATTATTTCGTTCTCATAATGTAAGCGTGTTCTTCATATGCTGTCGCCGGCATGCCGCAGGGAGGCGTGCAGCTCTGCGACAGCGCAAGGCCAATGAGTGAGGAGGATTACCATGGCTGAGGAGACCAAGGTCGAGGTCCTGCGAGCTGGTTGCTTCTTCTGCCACGTACGCTGCGGCGTGCTGGTCACGAAGGAGAACGGGCGCATCGTGGACATCAAGGGCGACCCGGATTGCCCGCACAACAAGGGGTATGTGTGCTCGCGTCTGGAGAAGGGTCGCTTCCTGGACGGTTTCGTGTACAACGAGAACCGCCTGAAGAGGCCGCGTAAGCGTATCGGCGAGCGTGGCGCTGGTCAGTGGGAGGAGATCTCCTGGGATCAGGCGTTTGACGAGATCGCTGCGAAGCTCATCGAGCTGCGCGACCAGTACGGCCCTGAGACGCTCGCCTTCACCGAGGGCACCGCGCGCACGTGGTCGTGGCTGCACTACAAGTTCACCAATCTGTTCGGAAGCCCCAACACCGGCGGCAACGGCACCATCTGCTACAGCTCTGACATGTGGCTTGAGCCTTGCACCTACGGCGGCTTCTGCTCCGACAAGTCCGACTGGGTCAACGCCGACCTCGTGGTGCTTTGGGGTCGCAACACCATCGCCTCCGAGCCGCTGCTGTGGCACTGGGTTGACACCAACCGCAAGGAACGCGGCGCGAAGCTGCTCGTCATCGACCCGCGCTGCTCCGAGGTTGCCCAGCAGGCCGACCTGTGGCTGCAGATTCGCCCCGGCACCGACGCGGCGCTTGCGCTCGGCTTCCTGAACGTCATCATCAACGAGGACCTCTACGATCACGAGTTCGTCGAGGAGTGGTGCATCGGCTTTGACGAGCTCAAGGAGCGCGTCCAGGAGTACCCGCCCGAGAAGGTTGCCGAGATCACCTGGATCCCCGCCGAGAAGATCATCCAGGCTGCCCGCATGTACGCCACCATCAAGCCCGCGTGCCTGCCCTGGGGCCAGAAGGGCGGCGACGCCTCCGGCATCAACGCCTCCTCCGCCATCCAGGCCAAGGCCATCCTGCGCGCCATCACCGGCAATATCGACAAGAAGGGCGGCGACCAGCTGGCACCTCCGTCTCGCTTCCCTCCGGCCTTCTACGAGCACTATGCGCTTTCCCAGGAGCAGCGTGACAAGATGATCGGCAACGATCGCTTCCCGGGCCTGACCTTCAAGGGCTGGGACGTCATCTCCCAGGCGTATCCTTCGTTCTACCCGTACTCCAACGCCCCGCTTCTGTTCCGCGCCATGCGTGACGGCGACCCGTACCCGGTCAAGGCCCTCATCGTTCAGGCCGACAACCCGGTCATGGCGTTCTCGAACACCAAGCTCGTCGTCGAGGCTCTCATGAACCTCGAGCTTCTGGTCGTGCATGACTACTTCATGACCCCGACCGCCGCGCTTGCCGACTACGCGCTGCCTGCCGCCACCTGGCTGGAGCGCCCGGACAACTGCTACGCGGTTATGAACCACCGCCCCATGTACTTCGGCGCCCAGGCTCGCGTGCTCGAGCGCTTCGAGGGCGGCGCCGACGTCGACTTCCGCGATGACTACGAGTTCTTCTACGGCCTGGCATCCCGCGTCGGCCAGGAGGACAAGTGGTGGGGTCCCACCACCGAGGGCATGCTGGACTTCCAGCTCGCTCCCATGGGCCTTACGCACGAGAAGTTCTACAACGACGTCAAGTACATGGCCGGCCAGAAGAAGGTCGAGAAGTACAAGGAGCCCGGCTACAAGTTCCTCACGCCCTCTGGCAAGGTTGAGCTGTGCTCTTCGGTTATCAAGAAGCTTGCCGAGGAAACCGGCATTCCGTTCGATCCGCTGCCGCACTTCGAGTACCCGGCCCAGTCTGTCGAGAAGCATCCCGAGTGGGCTGACGAGTATCCGCTCGTCATGATCACCGGCGCGCGCTTCATGCCGTTCTACCATTCCGAGCATCGTCAGCCTGGCCCCTACCGCGACCTGCATCCGGACCCGATCTTCGACATCCATCCGTCCACCGCTATCGACCTGGACATCAAGGACGGCGACTGGTGCTGGATCGAGACCCACATGGGCCGCATCAAGCAGCGCGCCCGCAAGACCTCCATCGTCGATCCGCGCGTCATCAGCGTTCAGCATGACTGGTGGTTCCCGGAGAAGGAAGAGGCCTATCCGTCGCTGTTCGGCGCCTTCGAGTCCAACGCCAACGTGCTACTCGATGACGATCCTGACGGCCTGGACCAGCTGATTGGCGCTTGGCAGCAGACTGGCGTGTGCGCCAAGGTTTACAAGTGCGAGGATCAGGATTAATCTCGTTTCCATGATCCGGATGGCGCGCGGCGGCCTGCTTGGGTTCGTTGCCGTGCAGCTCGCGCCTTGCGAGGTCGCTCCCTAACGGCCCGCTTGCAAGAGGCGCGATCTGGCATATGGCCGTCGCGCCATTCCGAATGCGCGTGAGTGTCGTGCATGCCCTCCTTGCCGAAATCGGACAGGGAGGGCGCACGCGTTAGAGAAAGGTGAATGCAATGGCCGATTTGGACAAGCTGTTTGGCATTGATGCTGCGACCATCGAGAAGCTCAAGGGCGAGGGCATCGAAACCATCGAGGCATTCTACGAGATCGCCAAGCATGTTGATTCCCGTGCGGAGCTTTCCGAGAAGACCGGCATCGACAACTTCAAGCTCGAGGAGCTTTCCTCGACCGCTGGCAACTTCATCCTCATGATGGACTGCGTTTGGGAGTAGCCCCAGGCGCTTTGAAAAGGAGATTCGACTATGTGTTTTAGGCCTCCCGAGGCCGGCGCGGGCGAGATCGTCTGCCCTGGCTGCTATATCGTGATCGCGCCGAACCCCGACGGTACCTGCCCCGAGTGCGGCGCGCAGATGCGCCCTGCTGCGGCTGGTGCTCCTGCGGCGCCCGCCGCGCCCGCCGCACCCGGTGCGCCCGGTGCGCCTGTCGCTCCGAAGGCGCCTGGCGCGTAAGGCTGACCGCTTCACCTTATGAAGGCGGTTTCGCTTTTCGACGAGGGCGCCTTGTCCTGAGACGCGGCGCCCTCTTTGCGGTAAATGCGGGCTTTTCCGACAAGGTTGATCGCGGGATGGCGTAATCATGCATTGCTTCGGGCCGCATCTGGCATGTTTTCGACGCGAAGGTGGGGGATTTTGCATATGAGGGGTGGAAAGAGCCTTGAGGCTAAGCTATCGCTGGCTCAGACGTTCGTCGAGCTTGCTGAGACCATGCCGATCGATGACATCACGGTCAACATGATCGTCGACCGCCTGGGAAAGCACCGCAAGACCTTCTACTACCATTTCCCCAGCAAGAGCTATCTGGTGGTCTGGCTGTTTCGTTACGAGTTGGCCCGGGAGCTCGAGAAGACGTTTGCCCCCGATCAGCTGGTCTTCGAAGGCGCTGACGGTATGTTTCCCGAGTTCGCCTACTACGCGCGCAACATAGACGAGAACACGCGCATTTACAATGCGCCTTTCTTCGACGGCCTCTACAGCTGCTTCGAGCGGCGCCGCGCCTACTATCGCAACGTGTTTTCCCAGCTGGGCCCAGGAACGCTTGAGCATTACCTGCTCAGCTTGTACATGCCCGCCATTGCCGATGACATTCGCTACCTCATGGACCGCAAGATTTCGGAGCAGAAGCTCATGGTGCGGGAGGACATTCGCATCAGGGTGGATCGCGGCTACTCCGTTGATTTCCTTGCCGAGTTTTTCACGGGCGCGTTCGTGTCGCGCTACATCCAGCGCCTGAATTACGCCTCGGTAGGTCGTACCGCTCAGGAGATCTCGCCGTTTGAGAACGTAATTCACGACTCGCTTGGCTGGCTTATCCATCAGGAAGTGACCAGACACGCCCTCGAGGGGTGAGAGCAGGTGTTGTTCTGAGAGTTGTGTGCACAACTAAGGAAAGCGAGGTTTGACCGATGTGCATACCGTGCGTGATGTGCGGAGCTTGCGCCGATCCGGGCAACGCCGAGGTGCTTTCCGACGGCTTGTGCCCCGAATGCGGCGAGGCGGTACCCGATGACGCCGTGAGCTGCCCGAATTGCTACGCCTTTTTGTACCGCGCGCCTCTGCGCGAGATCTCGGGAGATCAAGCAAGCTGATCTGCTTGCGAGGGGACAAGGCGATAGCGAGTGGCTGGGCTTGGGGCTGCCAGCGTCTGGGTCTGAGATTACGGCCGCGCTTGGGGCTTCGCTCGGGGTCATAGCTTGGCTTGGAGCTGCGCGTTTGGTGGTGGGAACCAAGTGCGCAAACGCGCAAATGCTGCCTTACCTGCGCCAGCGTTTGTCGTGGGCGGGGTAGAAGATCCAAGCGGCCACGAGGGAAAGCGCCACGATGACGATCACGCAGGCAAGTGTGGCGGTAAAGCCCAGCGTATCGTTCACGACGCCCCACGCAATGCACGCGAGGCCGATGCCCACGTCGATGGCCAGCAGGAACAGCGCGCTTGCCGCACCCCAGCGCTCGGACGGTGAGTTCTTCACGGCCACCGTTTGGTTGACGGGCGGCGCAACGCCGAGGCAAAGGCCGTAGGGTATGCCTGCCGCGTAGAACAGCAGGCCGTTGATGTCGGCGGGCAATATCTGCAGGCTGGCGCCGAAGAGCATGCTGAAGCACGCCAGGCCGCTGGCCACGGCAAACGTCATGAGCTTGATAGGCGCGACGGTGTCCATGAACGCCCCCGACTTCAAGCGCACGGCAATCATGGCCACGGCGGAGAGCGTGTAGTACAGGCCCGCATTGCCCACACCCAGCGTAGTGCCCAGAAGACCCGCGAAGTAAATGCCGAAGCCGAACGCAGGGCTCAAGACCATCATGGGAATGGTGCCGGGAATGGCTTTCGGCTCGACAAGCTGCCGCACGCTGGTGATCTTGGCGCTCTGCTGCCGGTCGAGGCCCTGCTCGTGACGGCGGCGGTATTCGGAAGTGGCGGGAAGGCGCGAAGGGTCCTTCTCGTAACGGCACAGCAGCGAGAAGACAAGGCCCATCACCGCGGCGGCGCAAAGGCCGAGGAACAGGTTCTCGGCGGGATCGGTGGCAACGAGCGCCAGCGCAAGCGCCGGTCCTATGCTCATGGAGATGGCCTGCCCCAGGCCGTAGTAGCCGATTCCCTCGCCTAAGCGCGAGGCGGGTAAGACATCGGCGGCTGCCGTGGCCGAGGCAGTGGTGACGGTGGCGAAACCGACTCCCTGCAGCAATCGCCAAAGCCAGAAGAGCTTCATGCTGGTGAGGAAAGTGGGGCCAAGCGTGCCTGCGATTAGGAAGAAGCTGCCGGCTATCATGACGGCGACACGGCCGCGGTTGTCGATAAACGGAGCGCACACCAGGCGCGACACGGCGCCCGCAATGGAGAATATGGCCGCGCCGATTCCAGCCAGCGTGGCGCTCTCGCCGCGAATGTCAAGGTAGACCGACGTGCCTGCGTTCGTGCCCTGACCAACCATGTAGGCGCCCAGCGTCGCAGCGATGATGAGCAAAAACACCGGCGTCCACAGGCGCTCGGCGCTGCCCGCCTGAGCGGGCCTTTCGACAGGCGCGCCTTCGGCGGCCTCTTCCATTGCTTCGGCTTTCGCCATGATGAACCTCCTGTGCGCGCAAAACCCCTAACCGCGCGCAACATTGTAGTGTAGCGCTGTTCGCCCGCGCACGCTACTGATTCGGCAGGTCATCCAGATAGTCAAGAAGCTTCTTCTGAACGCTGACGTAAGCTGGGCTCTATGTGAAGTGGGGATCATGGATTGGAGAAGGAATCGTAGTCCTGCTCCAGCTCCTGCTGAGTCCCGCGGCTCCCTCGATCAAACGATCGGCGGGGCCTTTGCATGACTTGGCAGAAACTGACGGTTTGTCTCGATTCGCCTTACTCGTGGCAGAAACTGACGGTTTGGAGCAGTCGGAAGGGCTCGGAACCGATCCAAACCGTCAAATCCTGCCACTTTCTATCACGAAGGAGCGAGATCGAGACAAACCGTCGGTTTCTGCCACGGGTTGACGTGGCTGCTCGGTTGCGGAAGCGGGCCTGGCGTCGAACGGAGGGGCCCCGTCCGCTCCTCGTCTGCCCGGGGTCGCCCTGGCGTCTGACGAGGTGGCCTCTGGTGCCTCCGTGTCCAAAATCGCCTCAGTGTCGAACGAAATAGCCTTTGGCGCCCCTCGCTTGGCCAAGATCGCCTCAGTGTCGAACGAAATCGAGGGGGAAGTGGGCCTTCGTGGCGCCGGCTGCCGCGAGGTCGATTGGGGGCCTTGCGTTTGCGCAGGTCAGAAGCCCGCGGATGGTTCCGGATGTTGGGGCGGGCTGCCTCGGGCCGCCTGCGCGGGTCTCTTTCCGCAGGAAAAGTCCGACACTGAGGCTGTTTTGGCCAGCTGGCTTTCGGGTCTTGCCGGTAGGTACGGCGTCAGCGGGTGCGTGATGGGGCTTGGTCGTAACGGGTTCGTCCTGTACCCGCCTGCGTACGTGGCGATGCGCCTGGATTCCAGGCTCTAATGAGCGCTCGGCTGGCGTCTTCTCCCTAGCGCCTTCCTCGTCCGTCCCGCCAATCGATCATGGCATAGGTGTCGAGATCCTGCCGTTGGTGCAAAAAATTGACAAATGGACGCAAAAATCGGTTTGCAAATTGACAAACCGACGGTTTGTCTCAATCGGGCCCTTCCGTGGCAGGAATCGACGGTTTGGAGCACCCAAACCGTCAGTTTCTGCCAGAAAGTGGCAGGTTTTGACGGTTTGGATCAGTTTCGGGGCCTTCCGACTAGGACAAACCGTCGGTTTCTGCCAAGGAAGAGGCAAATCGAGACAAACCGTCAGTTTCCGCCATGGATAGGGCAGGGAGGTGGGACAGGATGATGAAGCGGGGCTGCGACCCCACTGTTCGGATGAAGCGGGGCTGCGACCCCACTGTTCGGATGAAGTGGGGCTGCGGCCCCTGCTCAATTCCCGCTACGTCTTGCGGCCTTGTTGATTGCCGTTGGTTCTTCCTGCTTCGGATCCAATAGTGTATGATATATAAATCATACACTATTGTGCGGAAGGAGGTGCGATGGCCGATCTGATCACCGAGCTCAAAGACCTCACTCACTTGACCTGGGACGAGCGCGCCACAACCTCGGGAACGGGTGGTGCGTTTCTCAAAGCGCGGGACGCGCTTCATCGGACAACGCGGTACTACAAGTTGTCCTGCTATGACGCGTATCGCGGAATCTACGGCCATGAATGCGTCAACGAGCTTATTGTCAGCAGGCTGCTCGAAGCTCTGCGCATTCCTCATGTCTCCTACCGTCTTGTCCGCGCGCGTGTGCTCGTTGACGGCGTCGAGCGCGTTACCTGGGTAAGCGAATCGGAAAGCTATCGCGCCGACGACGAGAAGAAGCAGGCTTTTGATGTGTTTTACGATCTGCGGCGTGAAGCGGGGGAGTCGCCGATCGAGTTTTGCACCCGATACGGCTGGAGATCGCATGTCGAGCAGATGCTTCTCGTTGACTATCTTGTAGCCAACCGCGACAGACATGGGGCCAACATCGAGGTCCTGCGCTCTCCATCCGGGGCGGTTCGCCTGGCTCCGCTGTTCGACCACGGTCTTTGCTTCGTGTTTTCCGCTTACGACGACGAAGGCCGCGCGGCCGCTTTCGATCCGCTGTCCGATGTGAACGCCAACAACTTCATTGGCACCAGGTCGCTTCGTGAAAACCTTCGGTTCGTTCGAGGTCCCCTCGACGTGGGCTCGATCGACGAAGGCCAAGTTGATAGCATGCTCGGCGACTTGCAGGTCGTATTGCCGAAGGCTCATCGGGAGAAGATCAAGGAGATCATTTTGACGCGCTGGGCTGTTGCGCGGGATCTTGGCATCGTTAGTTAAGGGGCGGAAGTGATCAAGCGGTTGGACATAATTGACGGGCGAAGCCGCAAGGCGCGTCCGTGCGCGCATCTTGAGTACGACACCGAGACGGGTGAATATTCCATTCGTATTGCGGAAGGGGTAACCCCCGATGAGGTGCCCATGATGATGGAGCCCTTCGTTGAAAAGGGCCAACTCGATATGGGGCCTGTCTGGTCGCGCCGATGGGTCGAGGAGCGCGTGGTGCCGGCGGGGAGGCAGAACCTGGGTGAGATTCTGCGTGCGCATGGGCTGGAGGAGTACGACGAGTTCGCTTTGCTCGAGGCGGGGCGGGGCGTGAGCTCGCAGGACTACTTCGTCGTTCGCCTGCCTGAGGAAAGTGCGGGGGAGCGTCGCGCTCTCCTTCGCAAGTCGGTTGGCGGGGCTTTGGCGGCCGCGCGCAAGCGGGCCGGTCTGAAGCAGCACGAGCTCGCCGCGCTTGCCGGCGTTGATCAGGCGGTTGTGTCTCGCGCGGAAACCGGTAAAGCGAATCTGACCCTCGACACGCTGCACGATTTGGCAAGCGCGTTGGGCCTTGAGGTGGAAGTGCTCTTGAAGTGACGTGCGCGCTGACTGCGATCGAAGAGATCGAGCCTCTCCTCGATGAGGTTGCACTGCCTGATTATCTCGGCAAGGGCTTGTCTATTGCGCTCGGTTTCGGTCATAGAGAATCACCTCGTCCTTCCGAATGCTCTCGAGGAATGCAGCATCGGCGCTCTCGGTGGTTACGAGATCGACTTTCGCACCCAAAGTCTGCTCAAGGTCATGCTTGAAGGAGAAGAAGTCCATGCCTCGGAGGTCTCCTCGGTCGATTCTGAAATCGTAGTCACTAAGGGGTGAGGCGGTTCCTCGCGCCTGCGATCCGAAAAGCGTTAGGCGCTCGATGCGGTATTGCCGACATGTCAGTTCGACGAGCGAGGCGAGCTCGAGCATGCGATTCAGGTGCTGGATACTTGCAATTGAGTTGTTGGAGCTCGGGCTGTTCGTGCGGTCGCTTCTCCCGCTTTCCCTGGGGGGATTTGCCTCGATGGCGAAGGGGATCGCTTGCCTGAGAACGATTTGATGCAAGAACATGTTGACGGCTTCCGACATCGAAAGCCCCATTTTAGTGAGCACCTCTTCTGAGGCCGCCTTCGCTTCGGGGCTCACTCTGACCTGTATCGTCTTCGACTTCGTCATGACGACGCCTTTCTGTAGTACGAAATGACTACAAATAGTATAGCCGATTTTTGGATCAACGAACTCGGTCTATCAGATCGCGTTGCGCTTTAAGCAGCGGTTTGCGGATGTAGCACAGCTTGTCCTTACAGTTCGCGCATGAAAGCGATGCGTTCGTGCGCTCGTCAAAACGCTCGGGGTGTCGGGCGAACGCAAGCTCCCAACGTATGAAGACGATGACGCCCAGGGCAAGCAGCGGCCAGGAGAACCATGCGGTTTCGGGGTTCAGCCCAAGGAACAGCAGCGGGGTCACGGCCATGAGCGCGTCCCAGTTGAATATCTGGCAGGTGGTGCAACAGCGATTGCGCATGAGCAGCAGCTGGATGGGGCACCACAGGACCACGCACATCATGTCGAACAGGAAGTAGAACAGCGTCCACAAAAGCACGGTCAGCTCGTTCAGCCAGTTCATATGCGAAAGGAGGGCTGCGATCGCCAGGTTGAAAACCACCCAGAACACGCCTACGGGAGCCACTTCGCGCAGGCGGTCCTGGCGAATTTGGCGACGCGCCTCCTCGCTCGCGGTGAGCTGCTCCTCCTTAAACGGAATGATGCGCAGGAAGTCGA
>JAFSHA010000033.1 GCA_017440565.1 Eggerthellaceae bacterium
ACCGGCAGGTTCTGCCAGGGCTGCGGCGCGGCCCAGCCCGCCCCCGCGGGCAGCTGGACCTGCGGCTGCGGCGCCTCCAACACCGGGAGGTTCTGCGCCGAGTGCGGCAAGGCCAAGCCGCTTGACGCCGACGGCTGGGCCTGCGGCTGCGGCGCGGTGAACAAGGGCAGGTTCTGCGCCGAGTGCGGCGCCAAGAAGCCGGCGGGCGTCCCGCAGTACAAGTGCGACAAGTGCGGCTGGGAGCCGGCCAAGGGCACGCAGGTGGGCAAGTTCTGCCCCGAGTGCGGCGACCCGTTCGACGACGGCGACATCGTCGGCTAAGCGTTTCACTGGCGTTTCAAAACCTGAAAGAGAGGCCGGTTGGAGCGGGGCTTGCGACCCCGGTTCCAACCGGCCTCCTTTTTTTCGCGTATGGGCGTTAAACCAAATCGTCGATGTCCTCGGTGAAGCCGGCGCGGTAGTTGGCGAAGATGACCTCGCCCTCTTCCTGCGTGGCGTCGAGGTCGACTTCGGCCGCGATGGCGAAATCCTGATCGCCTTCAGGATCGCGGAAGATCTGGCGCACGAGCCAGGCGTGGCGTTCCTTCTCGGGCGATTCGTCAACTACGAAGTAGGCGGTTGAGCGCGCGTCGGCGTCGACGAGGATTTCCTCATGCTCTTCGAAGTAGCGATCGAGCGCCTGCTTCCAGCGTGCCTCGCCAAAGCCCCACGGGCTGTCGATACGGCCCAGCTCGGCGGTGTTTTCGGCGGCTGCCAGCCGCACGCGCAGGAACAGGGCGTTGCGCACGAGCACGGTGAGGCCGCGGCGGTCGCGCACGATTTGCTCGCCGAACGCGGGTGCCACGGTTTCCGGCTTGCTGCCTGCGTTTTCCCATTCGTCTACCAGGCTCGAGTCGGTCGTGCGTACCAGAAGGCCCAGCCACGCGATAATGTCCTCGAGCTTCTCGTCGCGCGCGTCAAGCGGAAGCGATCGGTCGAGCGCGCGGTAGGCGTCCGACAAGTAGCGCAAAAGCGTGCCCTCGCTGCGGGCGATTCCGTAGCGGCCGATGTAGGTTTTGAAGTCAGATGCGGTCTCGATCATGTCGCGCAGCACCGATTTAGGCGCCAGCTCGAAGTCGCGCGCCCAGGGTACGGCTTTGCAGTAATGGGAGAAGGCCGTGTCCAGCAGGTCTTCCAGCGGCTTGGGGTAGGTGACTTCGGCAATGCGCTCGAGGCGCTCCTCGTACTCCACGCCGTCGGCCTTCATTTCGGCCATGGCTTTGTCGCGTGCGGCGCGCTCTTGCGCTCGCAGCACCTGCCGCGGGTCTTCAAGCGTTGCCTCGACAAGCGATATGACATCGAGGGCATAGCTTTCGCTGTCGGGGTCAAACAGGTCGAGCGCTGCCAGCATGAAAGGCGAAAGCGGCTGGTCAAGGGCGAAATCGTTCGGCAGGTCAACCGTGGTGACGTACTCGATGCTGCCGTCTTCCCCCTCGCGCATCTCAACCACGCCCGCCTCCATGAGGGTGGCGAAGATCTCCTCGGTGCGCGCCAGCAAAGCTGCCTTCTGCTCGGGTGGCTGAGCCGAGCTTTCAACAAGGGCGCGCACGTTCGCCTTCGCGTCGCCGCCGCGCGAAATGACGGAAAGCACCATGGAATGCGTGACGCGCATGCGCGGCGTGAGCGGTTCGGGCACGGCCTCGATCAGACGCGTGAAGGTTTTCTCGCTCCAAGCGACGAAGCCCTCGGGCGGCTGCTTCTTCTTGATCTTGCGCAGCTTTTTGGGGTCATCGCCGGCCTTCGCGATAAGTTTCGCGTTCTCGATCTCGTGTTCGGGCGCCTCGGCGATGACCAAGCCCTCGGTGTCGAAGCCTGCGCGTCCCGCGCGTCCTGCGATTTGATGGAACTCGCGTGCGCGCAGGCGGCGCATCTTGTGGCCGTCGAATTTGGTGAGCTGCGTGAGCACGACGGTGTGGATGGGCACGTTGATGCCCACGCCCAGCGTGTCGGTTCCGCAGATGACGGGCAGAAGCCCTTGTTGCGCGAGCTTTTCCACCAAGAGGCGGTAGCGCGGCAGCATACCTGCGTGGTGCACGCCCACGCCGCATTCGAGCAGGCGTTTCAGGGTTTTGCCGAAAGCTGTGGTGAAGGCGGTTCCCTTGACGGCCTCCTTAACCGCGTCGCGTTGCTGCTTGGTGGCAACGCCGTAGCTTGCCAGCGACTGGGCGGTGGCAATGGCGGCGTCCTGCGAGAAATGCACGATGTAAAGGGGCGCTTCGCCCTTGCGCAGGGCCAGCTCGACCGTGCCCTCAAGCGGCGTGAGGGAGTACTCGAACGAAAGGGGCACGGGGCGCGGCGCGTCGTCGATGAGCTCGACGGGGGTGCCGGTGAACTTCTCGAGCGCGAGTGCGATGGGGGAGACGTCTCCCAGCGTTGCGCTCATCAGCAGGAACTGGGCGTTCGGAAGGGTGAGCAGCGGAACCTGCCACGCCCAGCCGCGGTCGGCGTCGGCGTAGAAGTGGAACTCGTCCATAGCAACGCACCCGACGTCGGCGCTTTCGCCTTCGCGCAGGGCCAGATTCGCGAGGATTTCGGCCGTGCAGCAGATGACGGGCGCCTGCGTGTTGATGGCGCTGTCGCCGGTGATCATGCCCACGTTCTCGCGGCCCAAGATGTCGACCATGTCGAAGAACTTCTCGCTCACCAGCGCTTTTATGGGAGCGGTGTAGTAGGCGCGCCGTCCCGTTGCCATGGCCATGAAGCACAGGCCCTGTGCGACGAGGGATTTCCCCGATCCGGTGGGAGTGCCCAGGACGACGTGCATGCCAGCCGCGAGGTTCATGAGCGCGTCTTCCTGATGCGGCCAAGGCTCGATGCCGCGCGCGTCCACCCATTCGATGAAGCGCTCGAAAGCCTCGTCGGCGCTCAGCCAGGGCTCGAGCTCGGGTTCTTCTGCAGCGGAATCGTCCGAAGCTGCGGGCAGCCACCAGCTAGGCGAAAGCTCGCCCAGCGATCCGGGGGCGTTGGGGTCGAAGTCGGGCGAGTCAAGCTTGCTCATCGGCGGTCCTTGCTGTAGGGCGTATGGGATGGGAGGGGGAAGTGGGACAGGGAGCTGGGCTCTCTGTCCCATTTTGGACGGAAATCGGGGAATGGGACACGGAGCCCGGCTCCCTGTCCCACCCCCGCGGCGGTTTACAGGTACTTGCGCAGCGCGTCGACCATCATGGCCTGCGCCTCTTCGGCGCGCGCGACGGCTTCGGGGGTGGTGCCCAGGCCGTAGCGCGGCATGCTGTAGCCGTGGCCTACGCCCAGGAAGCGCTTGCCCGTCACCTCGGTGCCGGCGGCCATGAGGTGCTTGGCGTATTCCTCGCCCTCGAAGCACAGGGAGTCACCTTGGGCGGTGAGGATGGCGTGCGGCGGCATGCCTGCAAGCTCTTCCTCGGTGGCGAACAGCGGCGAGAGGTGCGGGTTCTTGCCGTCCTCGGGCTTGCGGTAGCACGCGTCGAAGATGGCGGCCAGGTCGGGCGGCAGGCAGCCTTCGGGCGTGGGCTTGGCATGCGCGTCGGTGTCGAGGTCGACGGTGGGATAGTCCATGATGACGCACTTGAACTGGAAGGCGCCCTCCTCTTTGGCCATCATGGCCATGACGGTGGCGATGTTGCCGCCGGCGCTGTGGCCGCCCACGGCCATGCGCTCGGGGTCGATGCCGAATTCGGCCGGGTTGTCATGCACGTAGGTGATGACGTCGAACACGTCTTCCTTGTCGGAGGGGAACATGTTCTCGGGGGCAAGGCGATACGACGGGTTGATGACCACCGCGCCCAGCTCGCGGCGCACGCGGTCGCAGAATTCATCATCAAGCTCGGGCGCGCCGTAGATGAAGCCGCCGCCGTGGATGTTGAAGAACACCGGATCGGCACCCGTGGGGTTTTCCGGTTTGTAGATGATGGCGTGGCGTGCGCCGGCCCTCGCCGGAATCTCGATGGCCTCGCCGACGGTGCCAAGCGCCGCAACCTTGGCCGCTGCACCCGCGCGCATGCCCTGAATCATTTCCATGATTTTTTCGTTCATTCCGAGGATCCTTCCCCTTGCGTTGCGGCTTTCGTCTTGCAATCGATTCGCCTACGACGCTCCAATAGAGATACGCACATTGTAGGACTCTTTTGGGAATCGGCGGCGGTCTTTGTTGCCGCGTCGTGGAGGTGCTGGGAAGTTGGGGCGCTACAATTGCCTGAGGCTACATTCGCGCGAAAGGGGCACGGCGGCATGGGCACGCAAGATGATATGCGATATGCGCAGGAATATCTGGGGTACGTTGCCGATCTTGACGGCGATGGGGCCGGCAGGCGGGCGGCGTGGGCGCGCATGGGGCAGGGAAGTGCCTACTACCATGGGGCGCCGGTGGCGTTTTCGTACGTGCCGCGTATCTTTGGCGCTGAAACGCGCGGGCGCTTCGAGGAAATCGGGCGCATGGCGTACGGAATTTTGGCGAAGGTGCTTCGGCGTTATCGCGAAGACGCGGCGTATCGGCGTGAGTTCCGCTTCGATGAGCGCGTGGAGGAACTTGTGCTGCTTCCGAATGGTTATGAGGAGCCGTTGCCGGTGACGCGTCTCGACTTCGTGCTTGACGGGCAGACGGATGAGTTTTGCTTCGTGGAGTTCAACACCGATTCGTCAAGCGGCATGAACGAGACGCGCGAGTCGCTTGAGGCTGTTGCGATGGGCGAGCCGTATCGGCGATTCGTCGCCTCGCACGAGGTTGAAACCGACATGCATGCGCAGTTCGACGGTTGGGTCGAGACGTTCTTGCGGCTGTATCGTTCGAGTGAGCGTGCGGTGGAAAGCCCACACGTGGCTATTGTGGCCTGTCTCGACAGTCCCAATCCCCATATCGGTGAACTGGAGGAATACCGCCAGCTGTTCGAGCGGGCGGGCGTGCCGTGTTCGGTGTTCGATGCGCGCGAGCTGGCTTTCGACGGCGAGCGCTTGCGCGGGTGCAAGGCGCTTGCGGGCGAAAGCGATGTGGAAATTGATGCCATCTGGCGCTTCTGCATTGTGGTTGACTTGCTTGAGCATTGGGATGACGTTCAGCCGTTTATAGAGGCGGTGCGCCAGGGGAAAGTGGTCATGATCGGCGGTTTCTCGACGCAGGTTGCGCACGACAAGCAGCTGTTCGCGGTGTTGCGTCGCCCTGCCACGCAGGATATGCTCACGCCTGAAGAGCGTGATTTCGTAGAGCAGCACATTCCGCAGACCTTCTTCCTAGACGATCCCGCGCTCGACCTTGCGCTTGTTAAGGGCGAGCGCGCGCGTTGGGTTCTCAAGCCCACTGACTGGTACGCGAGCATCAACGTGGTCGTGGGCGCGTCATGCGAGCAGGAGGAGTGGGAGCGCCTGGTGGACGAGTGCGCGGCGGGCGCGGGTCCGTCGCCGTATCTGGTGCAGGAGTTCCATGCGCCGGCGAAGGTGCCCGCCATTGCGTTGTACGGTGCCGAGGCCGACTTCGCCGTACCGGTGCGAGAGTTCGGCGAGATCGTGGGCGTGTTCATGCACGCAGGCGCGTTTGCCGGCGTGTACGTGCGGCAAGGCCCGCACGACGTGATCGGCAGCGCCCGCGCGGGCCTCGTAGCCCCCGTCCTCTGGGTGCGCGAGGAATAGGGCGGCACCGGCGGACTGCGTCAGGCGCGGGCTAGGGCGGCACCGGCGGGCCGCGTCAGGCAAGCGTGGGGAAAGTTATGTTCAAAAAGCGCATCCTTGTCGGCGTGGAAGCGGCTTTGTCGTTCAAAAACAGCATCCTTGTCGGTGAAATTCGTCCAGCCTCCTCCTTATCAGGCGAATCCTCCCGACAAGGATGCGCTTTTTGAACATGGAACACCAACTCTCGCCGACAAGGATGCGCTTTTTGAACACAACTAACGAGGACGAGAATTTTCATCAGGAGGGTTTCGAGCCCTCCTTCATGGTCAAGTGCGAACCGTGGTTTGACTGAGGTATCTTCGGGTGGAAAACCTGCGGATGGTCTGGCACTCCACCCAAGATCGAAGGCTACATGTACCCATACAGGGGCGACGAGTCCTACGCGAACGCAGTGATGTTCGACGGAGGGGAGTGGGTTCTCAGCAACTACTACTACACCAACAACCACATCCCGTTCGTGGTAAGCCTCGACCTCGCAGCCTCCTGCTGCATGGTCGACACCGATTACGCGGCGTTCGCAGAGGTCCCCTGCATGAGGCAGGTGGGCCGGTCCGTCGTGGGCGCGTCCTGCAACTCCCACTACATCAACAGCTCTTCGAATTACTACAGGGCGTTCACCATAGCCAAGGCGGGCGCCGCCGAGAAAGGAACGTGGATCAATGCTTAAGCTGTACGACCAGAAATCAGACATAAGGTTTCCCCTCGCCACCAGGACGGCCAAGGAGATGCGGGCCATGCCCGCCTACAGGGTGCTCTTCGAGGGCGCGAGCGTCATCGACGTGAGCGAGGAGGGCATCGTGTCCGGATTCGGGCTTCTGTCCGACTACAAGGGCCGCTTCGGCATCACCGAGGCGGATCCCGAGAAGGCGCTCGCGCTCGTAATCGAGGCGCAGGAGAGGGCGGCGAAGGTCCAGGCTGCGGAAGCGGGGGAGGCCGCTATCGTTGCCCAGCTCCAAGCCGAGAACGCCGACCTCAAGGCCCAGCTAGACGAGCAGGCCGCCGCGTTCGAGGAGTGCACGGCGCTGGCGGACGTCTCGCTTCCCACGTGTGAGACGGTCGGCGAGTACGCCTTCAAGTCCTGCACGGCGCTGGCCGACGTCTCCCTGCCAGCATGCACGGAAATCGGATACAGCGTCTTCAACGGGTGCAGCTCGCTCGTGTCGGTCGATCTTCCGAAGTGCAAGACCAGCGGGACATCGCCGTTCTCCAGCTGCTACGCTCTCGAGTCGGTGCGGCTCCCCGCGCTCGAGACCGTACCGAGCGGGATGCTCTACTACTGCACGGGCCTGAAGTACGTCAAGCTCGGCGGTACGTCGACATCTCTGGCCCTGTACTCCGCGAGCAGCCTGCCTCACTACTCGTCGTTTCCCATCTACCCCACTTCGGAGATCGACGTGGCCGTGGATCTTCACGGCGTCAAGTCGATATCGAAGGGGTCGAGCTACGCGGGCTACCTCTGCTACGGGAGCGACTGGACGCCGCGGATCTGGGTGGACGGAGACGTGACGGTGGACAGCACCGCTGCGTTCCTGACCTACGGGGCGATGACCGTCCATGTCTACACCGACGGGAGCAGCCTGCCCTTCACGAGCAACAACTTCTACAACAGCACCGTGAAGTACCACTACAACCAGGACTACGACACCTGGCTCGCGACCTACGGAGCATAGTGTGACAACGAGGACGGGTTTGCGTGTGACAGCAAGGACAGGCTTCTTTGTCGCAATCAACGAGGCCTATGAGGCCAAGAAGGAGGCGTCTCGAGTTGCCGCGGAGGGGCGGGTGGCGAAGCAGGAGGCCGAGAAGGTCACTATCGAAAGCCTTATGACCATCGAGGATGTGCCCGAAAGATGGCGCGAGGCCGTTCGAGCCCTTCTCAGCGCCGGATGATTCGACGTTCGTCAATCGCAGCAGCAAGCACGCCCGCTTGCTGCTTTTTCGCGAGGGGCCTTCCTAATCGAAGATCGAGGCGCCTCGCTACCCAGATAAGGGGGCGTTCCCACCGGCGCGGTACTCCTCGAGGATCCGGGCGAGCTCGGGGATGTCGTCCTCGATCACCTTCCAGGCGATGGCGCGGTCAACCTCGCGGTAACCGTGGGCGACGAAGTTCCTGAAGCCCCTGATGTCATCCCAGGGATAATCGGGGTACGCGTCCGTGACGTCGCTCGAAAGATGGATTGCGTCTTCCGCGATGCGGTAGACGGGCTCATGACCGCGTCATAGGCTATCTCGCCCTCATCAGAGCGATCGTCGACGAACTTTCCCTCGTCCATCGAAAAGCGGACGAGGCGTTTCCCCAGCGTGCTGCAGTCCGCGAGGATGACCTCGATGAGATCGAGGTCGCGCTCATGCCGCCGCATAGAGCAGCACCTCATCCCGCTGCAGGCGCTCCCTGAACGCGGGGCGCATGCGCTCGAGGGGGTTGGTGATTATCTGCACGCTGCGACCGAGGCGCCCCTCGAGTCTTTGCGATATCTCGTAGAGGGTCCCGTAGGTCATGCCGTCCGAGCACACGAAGCGCAGGTCAACGTCGCTTTCCGCAGTCTGGTCCCCGCGCGCGAAGGACCCGAAGAGGTAGGCCTCGCGGACGTCGTAGTCCCGAAGCGTCTCGCAGACGATCTCCGATATGTGGTCAAATCTCAGCTCCATGCGCAAAGTATAGCATCGATGTGGGGCTCATGTCCTTCAGGAGCTCGAGGTGGACGGCGTGAAACTCGTCATGGCAAAGGATGGCAGGGTATCCCGTTGACACTGCGTATCGTGAGCGGGTTGCCGATCGTCGGAATCGCTCCAAGTTCTCGTTATGCCATGCAGGCTTCGAAATAAGCCTTGGCTTCATCGCCGTCGATCAACTGGCAGCGGTAGTAAGGCATATCGCCGAACTCACCGGGCTCGCACGGGTTGCCCTCGTAGTCCACGAGGTTGACGCCCGTCACGAGGTCGGCGGCCTTGCGCTTCGCCGTATCGGCATCGCCCACGAACAGTCGGATAGTCCTTCCGTCGGCGGTGATCTCGTCGACGGCGTACCAGTCGCTGTCCCGCTCGGCTTCCCAGTTGGCGAGGATTTCGGATACGGTCTTCACGGTGCGCCCCTTCATGTCCTGGCTGATAAGTCGGCGGAAGAAAGCCGCCTTTCCCTCGACGGAGGCTCTTTCCTTCATGTAGTCGATCAGATCCTGGTCGCCGGAGTACAGGTCGAACTTAACCTGAGTCGCGTTCTCGCTGCTCCACTTCTTCTTCGCGCGCTTCTGCGCTTCGGTCACCATTGCTATTCCTTCTCCCATTCGTACTGGCTGCGCAGCTGGCGGCAGTACTCGTTGTATTCCCCGATGCTCTCAAGGTCGCTCCAGTCGGTCTGGTCGCACTTTACCTTCTGGAGTTCGCGCATCTCCTCGTATGTCACGGTCGTTCTCCTTCCTAGAGGTTGCAGTCGAGATCGCCTTCGACTTCCTCGTATTCGAGTCCGTACACCTGCGCGAGAGTCCATGTTATCTGCATCCACATTCCGTGTGAGACATCCATCAATCGTTCGAACGAATCGCCGTTCTCGTCCTCGTCGGGGCGGTTCTCCTCGATATGATCCCAAATGCGCTTCAGTTCGGCGCGCGCGATCTTCAGCGCGTCCTCGTATGCGATGGCGGTGGGGGTGGTGGTCATGGTCGGATCCCATCTCGCTGCTTCTTCTTGCGCCTGTTGGTATACCCGTACGGGTAGATATAGCAAGGGGGTAGATGGATAAAGTTTCGCCTTTGCAGATCATCTGCTGCAACCAGTCAGGCCAGCAAAGATGCGGTCAGTGCAATACCCGCTATGCCCTTGGCAGAAAGTTTGCGTGGCCTATGGGGGTAAATTCCGTTCTGGAATGCATCTACCATGCCGTGTCGACCATCGTCTCTTTACAACGAAAACAGCCCCATCAAGACTGTCCTCGGGCAGATTCTCTGAAAAGCGTCTTTAGCATACCCTCTTCTTAGCGGGTGTCAGCGACGCGCAAATCGTCTCATCCTCATTGGGTGAGTATTTTGCCAAACACCTGGCGAGCGCCGTCTGACCCTGCTCGGTCGATCCCTTTCGCTCGAAAAAGGTGTTTCCTTTCCTCAGGCATATCGGTAGGGACAGACAACGCTAGTTCATACATGCGTTCAATCCAATCTATCGAAGAATGGAGAAAGCAATGAAAACACCAATCGAAGAGTTTGCAGAGCTTGCCCGTACTAGGCCAACGGTGCTTAGGGAGGCGCACAAAGAGGGTGCGAAGGTGGTCTGCTACGTAGGCAACTACGCCCCGACCGAGCTTATCTACGCAGCCGGCGCGAAGCCGTATCCGATGTGGCGCGGCGGCGAGCCCGAACCGCCCGATGCGTCGCTTGAGGAGACCCTGCGCTTCCTCAACCCGCTGCACCGCACGGCCATCGGCCTCCACATGATGGGCCTCGACCCGGTGTCGTCCTTCGCGGATCTCGTTGTCGTCAGTATCACGGACTGCCACATCGCCCGTATCGCCGAGGTCTTCGAGGATCGCGGCCTGCCCACCTGCAAGCTTGGCGTTCCCTCTGAGTGGCAGTCGGCATCCGATTTTGCGTACTACAAGAACAAGGTCGAGCTGTTCAAGGCAAAGCTTGAGGAGATCACCGGCAACAAGATCACAGACGAGGCCATTCTCGAGCAGATCGAGGCGTCGAACAAGGTGCGCGCCGCGCTGCGCAAGATCGACGAGCTACGCAAGTTGCCGGTTCCGCCCATTGACGGCACCACCTTCATCAAGTTGAATCACTATGCCACGCAGTGCGAGCCCGCTGAGGCCGTGGAGAGCCTCGAACGCATCTATTCTTGGCTGCTCGAGCAGGTTGACGAGAACGCAACCTCCGACAAGCCCCGCGTCATGCTTATCGGCCGCGCCGTGGGTATCGGCGACTACGTGGTCACCACCGCTCTCGAGAAGTCCGATGCCGTCATCGTCACCGAGATGCTCGACGAGGCGTTCTTCCGCTTCCAGAAGGACGTTGAGGTCGAGGGCGATCCGTCTGACAACCTGTGCAAGAACCTGTACATCGACAGTGTGCCCATCGACAACTTCCAGCCTTCTTGGGGGCTTCGTTACGATATCGCGAAGGAGAAGATGGCTGAGTACAACGTCGACGGCGTTCTGTGGTATCAGCTACTCTACGACGAGATCTACGACATGGAGTACTGCTGCTACGCGAAGAAGGCCAGCAGGGACGGTATTCTCTTCACGAACGTTCAGACTTCCTACGAGTACACGCGCGAGGCCATGGGCCCGCTCATGACCAAGCTTGAGACTATGGTCGAGGCATTTAAGGGAGGTAAGTACTAATGACTAAGACGGCTCATGACGAGCTCTTTGAGCTCACCATGCTCGATCAGGCGGAGGATGCTGTCGAGTTGATGCACTACTGGAAGCTCGGTGCGCAGGATCTGGGGTTGACCGAGGAGGACATCTCGTTTGCGGTACATAACTGGATGCCGCGCCACCTCGACCTTCAGTACAAGGGCGTGCGCATGTGCGTCGGCGCCACCCTGCGCGAGCTCATCGACATCTTCCGCTTCAAGGATCGCAAGAGGAAGGGAGAAGACGTCAAGGGCATCTACGGCGTTCTTCCCGCCGTTCTGGCTCCTTACCAGTCCATCAAGTACGCTGGCGGCGACAAGGTCTACACGTCCTTCCCCGACCTGCTGCTCATGTTCACCCTCCAGGCTTGGTTCCACAAGGGCGCTCCCCTCATGGAGAAGGCCGAGGCGGCTGGCTTCAGCTACGGCGCACGTCACTGTGCTCTTAACAAGATCGGTATCGCCGGCCGCATGACCGGTCTCATCCCGGCTCCCGACGTCATGTGGTCCTGGGGTTTGGTTTGCGACGAGGCGACCAAGGTCGACGAGTTCCTGCAGACGATGACGGACGACAAGTGGATCTCCGTCATCACCCGTATGCCCCATGACACCTACAAGGGCGACGAGGACTACCAGCTCGAGGATCGCATCAAGTACCTGGGCTCCAACCTGCGCGATTCCATGGCAGAGTGCGAGAAGGCCCTCGGTATCAAGGTCAGCGAGGAGGACATGCGTCGCGCTGCCGACGACTTCGGCCGCTTCATGGGCAAGATTGGCCAGCTGACCATGCTCAACGCTGCCGCCGACCCGGTGCCGCTGCGCAACTCCACCCTCACCATTCCGTTCGGCCTGGCGTCCATTCCGTTCAACACGGGCGTCGGTTACATGGAGGAAGCGATTGACATCCTCATGGAGGAAGTCAAGGAGGCTGCGGCCAAGGGCGAGGGCCTGACCCGAAAGGGCGCCGCGAAGGTGGGAGCTTACTTCAATCCTTGGGCGACCCCGTGGCTTGAGCGCATCCTCATCGAGAACGACTGCGTGTTCATCTTCTCGATGCCCACCGCGGTGTCAAAGGCTCAGATGGTGCCGCTCAAGTCGACCGACCCGCACGAGCAGTTCGCCGAGCAGTGGCTCCAGATCAACTTCGGCATGGGCTGCGGTTGCGACATCCGCAACTGGGTCGAGAAGATCGAGATGCTCAAACCGGACGCCATGATCCTCGGCTTCTTGGACTACGACCGCTGGTTGGGTCAGGCTCAGAAGCGCAACGCTGTCGAGGTCGAGGAGATCACCGGCGTGCCGTGATACTACATGGAAGCTGACTTCTACGATGACCGTGACTACAGCGAGGAAGCTCTGAGGACCCGCCTCGAGAGCCTTGCCCAGATCATCAACATGAAGAAGGCCGAGCGCGCCTAATTGGGCTGACGCGTTCCTTCTCCATAGCGCGCAAGTGGGTGTACTTGGCGGCTGCCTTACGGAGCCGCTGGGTGCGCCCACGAAATTCAAGGAGGTGTGTTTACCCATGGTAGCGTATTTTGCGGGCGTAGACATTGGGTCTACGACGTCGAAAGCCGTCATCCTGAATGAGAGCTGCACGAAAATCGTCGGCAGCTCGGTAGTTGACACCATGTTCGACCGAAACGAGAGTGGAGAGGAAGCGCTGTCGCGAGCCGTCGAGGCTGCTGGCATCTCGCGCGAGGAAGTTGCCTACGTGGGCGCCACTGGCTACGGAAGGCGCTCCTTCCTGGCGGCCGATGTGGTGAGCCCCGAGGTTATCTGCCACGGTACCGGCACCGAGTTCTTCGCCCCCGGCGTGCGGACCATCATCGACGTAGGCGGTCAGGACAGCAAGGTCATAGAGTGCCGCAACGGCAGCGTCGAGCGTTTCGAGATGAACGACAAGTGCGCTGCGGGTACGGGCAGGTTCTTCGAGGTGCTTAGCTCCCGTCTCCTGAAGATACCCATGGAAGAGCTGGGCCCCCTGGCCCTTCAATCCACCGATCCTATTCGCTTGAGTAGTGTCTGCACGATCTTCGCCGAATCGGAGATCGTCTCGTTGCTCTCCCAAGGATCCTCCCCGGCTGACATCTGCAAGGGCATTCTCATGTCAACCGAGAAGCGCATTATCCAGCTTGCACGTCAGTCTTCCTTGGAGTTCTACGAGCCTATCGTGCTTACGGGTGGTTTCGCGCGGAACTGTGCAGCTGCTTCGACATTCTCTGAGCTGCTTGGCAAAGAAGTGTCGACCATCGACTACCCCCAGCTTCCCGCCGCCGTTGGCGTTGCGGTCATTGCGAAGCATAAGTACGACAAAGACAGCCGATAGAACCCTCTTCCCCGGATCTTTTCGTCTCTCTTTCTTGCGGGTCCTTGTCGCATTCGCGCATCATTGCGCGTGAGGCAAGGACCCGCTTCGCGTCTCCGGGGGCAATAGGTTTTGCCCTAACGCTTCAGGGTCTCTACGAGGTCGATGAGTTCCTGATGGCTGTGCACCCCGACCTTCTCGTACACATGGCGAATATGGGTTTTTACGGTGCTGTTGGACAGCACGAGGGCCTTCTCGATGCTCTTGGCGTTGCGTCCGCGGGCAAGCAACTCGAGCACCTCGGTTTCGCGCGGGGTGAGCTTGCAGGAGGATGAGAGCTTTCGACACGCAATCGCGATGGCTTTGCTCTCAAACCGATTTGCCTGCTCTCGCTCCTCGCGCAGCGTCTGCTCCCTGAGGCGCTGGGCTTCCTCGCGGATCTCGTCAGCGTGCGCTTTCTCAGCTTGCGCGCTGCTCCACGCGTCGGTCTTGGGGAAGAGTAGCGTCGAAAGAATCAGGATAATCGCCAGCAACACGGCCGCGTAGCTCGAGACCCATTCGCCTTGGATGTGGGCTGCGTCGAGCGCGAGGCATATTGCAGTGCCTGACGCGATGCCCAGGAAAACGAGGCACCGAGAGAGCAGATAAACGCTCTCGAGCCCCCATTCGTTGAAGCTGTCGCGCATGTCGTATCCCGCCGACCAAGCCCCAATCTCTAAAACAGCCCAGCCGGCCAAGGCTATCGCGGCGGCTAAGAGGGGTATGCGGTCGGGTGTGAGCAGCGATGCGAGCAGGCCCATGCTCATCAGGATGCTGGCCCACTTGAAGAAGCTGTTTATGGCGATGCTCTTCTCCAACACGCGCACGATGAGGACCGTCACGAGCCCGACTACCGCCGTGCCTGCGAATAGGACCACCGCCTCGCCTCCAGGTCCAGAAAGCCTGGAGGCGCCGATGACGCGCAGGTATCCGACAACCACCGCGTAGAGGAACTGCGCGACGAGGAACGAGACGGCGGCTTTTTTCTGGTCTCCGTGCACTTGCTCAATGGTGCTTGCCGTCCCCGCAGCCGCGGAGGTGTTCAAGTGCGCGTTCGATCTGGTTGACGCTATCCACGATGTAGCCGACGAAGCAATGGGGATGAGGATGACGAACGCGACTAACACTGTGTTGCGCAGACTGTTGAACACCGTGAAGGTTAAGAATCCCGTGATGAGCGCTAGGGAGACAGTGGGCACGAGCTCTCTTCGCTTTATCTTGCCGAAAAGCACGGTCCAATGGGTTGAGAGCAGCGCGTAGCCCACACCGGATAGTCCCGCACCCACGCACGCGGCAGCGAAGGCGCTTGTCTCCGAGTTCTCATGGGTGAATCCGTAGAGCATAAAAAGCAACCCCAAGAGGAAGGAGCATTGCTCAATCACGAGCAAGCCGACTCTCGTCTTTGCGTGCGGTGCAACAGGTCTGCTTCGAAATATGCGCGTGAATGCGAAAAGAATGATGCCCGTTACTGCGAAGCAAATGACGTGGCACATCTGCGAAGCATGCGCGGGTTGGGCCGAGGCGGTTCCGAAGGGGTTGCAGAAGAACACGCACCAGGACCATGCAAACCAAAGTCCCAGCCCGACGCTCTCCAAGGTTACGGCAGGGACTTCCGCCTGGGTCAGCTTTCGCCGGTTTTTCTCAACCGTCTTCGGCGCCATGTAATCCCTCCCTCTGCTAGAGAGCATATCGGTGCGGAGTCAGCCACGGACTGGCTGCGACTTGCCTGTTGACATGACGATCACTTTAACAATTAATCTCACCCTTCGTATCGTCTAGTCTGGATGAGTTTGGCTTAGGGCGAGCCCGCGAAATGGGTTTTCTCATTTTATTCATCCTGTGCGGATGATATTTCGGCGTCTAGGGGCATCGGCGGGACTTGACCCTGATTGGTTGATTCTCGAGACATCGCTTTTCACGAAAATCGGACATTCAGAAGAGCAGGTGTGCCAAAGGCCGCAGGGCTCTTTGCGCGAAGTCAATTACAGGAGGTGCTACATGAACGTTGTCGTTTGCTGCAAGTTGGTTCCTGACACAGAGGACGTCAAGGTGTCAGCCGATGGGGCAATCGATCTTTCTAGGGCTCATTGGAAGATCAGCGACTACGACCTTCAGGCTATCCAAGCGGGTGTCGACATTGCAAGCCAGACGGGCGGGCGTGTTGTGGCGCTGAGCGTGGGCGGTCCTCTGACGAACTCGAGCGCGCTTAAGAAAGACGTGCTTTCCCGTGGTCCCGAAGAGCTGTTCCAGGTTGTTGGGGATGGCCTGGACGATGCCGACACCGTCACGGTATGCGACATCTTGGCTGTGGCGATCGAGAGGATTGGCGCCGATGTGGTCGTGTGCGGCGAGGGCTCTGCCGACCGTTATTTCCAGCAGGCGGGCATCCAGCTTGGCGAGCGCCTCGGCTGGGCCTCCGTCAACGCGGTCAATCGTATCGCCGTTGCGGACGGCGCCCTCGAAGTTGATCGCTTGCTCGAGAACGAGATCGAGACCCTCGATGTTCCGATGCCTGCGGTTCTCTCCACCACCACCAGCATCAACAAGCCGGCATTGCCGGGTATGAGGGCCATCCTCGGTGCTGCGAAAAAGCCCCAAATCGTTTGGTCTCTGACTGATCTTTCGGTTGAGACCTCCGCGACCGTTCGCGTTGTGAGCACCGTTCCGCCTGCGGAGCCGGATCGAAAGAAGATCGTGTTCGAGGCCGAGCCTGCCGAGGCGGCTGCCAAGCTCGTGGCAGCCCTCAAGCAAGATGGCATTTTGTAGGTTAGAATCAGGCAAGGAGAACTTCGATGAAAGCATTCGTATTTTCTGAGGAACTTGACCTCCTGAACGAGCTTGTCGCTGGCGCGACCCAGCTTGCGGGGGAGGGCGCCGAGGTCACCGCCATCGCTCTTTCGGACGTTGCCTTCGAGGTCAAGGGCGCCACGAAGGTCCTCTCGGTGGAGCTTCCCGCAGACGCACCCGTTGATGCCGTTGCTCCGAGCATCGCGCTCGCTGTGGAGGAGGCTCAGCCTGTGTTCGTGCTTATTGGCGCTACGCGCATTGGCCATTCCATTGCCGCCCGCGTTGCCGCGAAACTGGGAACTTCCGCGATCGTCGACGCCAAGGCAGTTGAGATGGTCGATGGCGCCCCGCAGGTGCTGCACATGCTCTTCGGCGGCGCTGCGTTGCGCAACGACGTCGCGACGGGCCCCGTTTCCGTCATCACCCTCCCTGCGGCTATGTATGAGCCCCTCGGTGCTGCGAGTGGCTCGGTTGAGGCCATCAACTGGGTTGAGCCCGCGGCTAAGGTGGTTAAGAAGGGCACGCGTAAGAAGGAGGCATCCAGCAAGGACGTCACTACGGAGAAGGTCGTCGTGTGCGGCGGTGCTGGTCTAAAATCGCGTGACGATCTTGCGATGATCGAGGATCTGGCCAACAAGCTCGACGGCGTCACGGGTTGCACTCGCCCGCTTACCGAGGGTGCCGACGCGCTGTTCTCCGGCGAACCCTACATCGGCTGTTCGGGCGTCTATGTACGCCCCGATCTCTACATCGGAGTGGGCGTGTCCGGGCAGACCCAGCACACCGTTGGTTTTGAGGACGCTAAGGTCACGGTCGCCATCAATAGCGACAAGAACGCGAGTATCTTCCGTTACAGCGACTACGGAATCGTGGGAGACTTCCGCGCCGTCGTGCCTGCGCTGGCAAGTCTGATCGGCTAGGTGCTCGCCATGGCTGATTTCGACGTTATCGTCGTGGGCGCGGGCGTGGCGGGCTGCACCGCCGCGTACAAGCTGGCGAGTGAGGGCCTGGAGGTCCTCCTCGTCGAGCGCGCGAGCGAGCCGGGTTCCAAGAACCTCTCGGGTGGCATCTTCTACGGACGCGTGCTCCCTGACCTTATCCCCGGCTTCTACGACGAGGCACCCATCGAGCGCAGGATCACGCGCAACGTGATCGCGTTCACCCGAGAGGGCGACGCGTTCAACATCGACTACTCCAACCGTTCTTACGCCGGGGAAGGGGGGGAGCCCGCGAACGGCTTCTCCGTGCTCCGTGCGAAGCTTGACATGTGGTTGGCGGAGAAGGCCGAGGAGGCGGGCGCCTCGCTCGTCCCGGGCATCTGCGTCGAGGACTTCGTCACGGAGGGCGGCGTGGTCAAGGGCATCGTCGCCGTGGGCGAGGAGATGACCGCCGACTGCGTGATCGTGGCGGACGGCATCAACTCCAAGCTGACCGAGAAGCTCGGACAGCGATCGGGTTTCGGGTTCCACGACATGGGCGTGGGCGTGAAGTACCTCTACTCCCTGCCCGAGGAGGTCATCAACGACCGCTTCCGCTGCGTAAGCGGCGAGGGCGTTGCCTACGGCATCATGGGCGACGTTTCCGAGGGAATCCCCGGCGGCGGCTTCCTCTACACCAACCAGGACACCGTCTCCGTGGGCCTAGTCGTCCACGTCGACCACCTCGCAGAGTCGGGCAAGCGCCCCTACGATGTGCTCGACCACATGGTCTCCAACCCCGAGATCGCGAAGCTCCTCGAAGGCGCCGAACTCGTGGAGTACGGCGCGCACATGGTGGCCGAGGGCGGCGCGGCCAACCTGCCCGCCTCCATCTGCGGCGACGGCTGGATGATCGTCGGCGACGCCGCGGGCTTCGCCGCGAACAACGGCTTCACCGTGCGCGGCATGGACTTCGCCGCCATGTCGGGACTGCTCGCCGCCGAGGCTGCCATCGAGGCCAAGGCGCGCGGCGACTGGTCGAAGGCAGCTCTCGCATCCTATCAGCAGAAGGTCGACGCCTCGTTCATAAAGAAGGACATGGACACATACTCAGACGCCCCGTCGTTCATGAAGGACGAGCGCGTCTACGACGAGCTGGTCGGCATGATCTGCAGCATCTTCGAGGGCGTGTACAAGCAGGACGGCACGCCGAAGCGCAACATGCTGTCCATCCTTCTGGACGCCGTCAAAGGATCGGGGCTCAAGTTCGTCCAGCTCGGCAAGCTCGGACTCAAGGCGGTGAGGAACCTATGATGACCATCGAAGAACGACTCGCCCTCGATAAGTATGAAGTCGACGAGGAGAGCCACATCGCGCTGGATCAGGCTGCCTGCGCGCAATGCCTCCACAAGTACTGCCTGACCGTCTGCCCAGCGAAGGTGTACACGCAAAGCGAAGGACAGGATGCCATTTCTGTGAGCCACGTCGCCTGCCTGGAGTGCGGTACTTGCATCGTCGCATGCCAGGGTGGGGGACTGACTTGGAACTACCCAACAGGAAGCATGGGCGTTGTTTACCGATATGCCTAATTGATGAACGACGCTTCCACCAGATAAGGGGAGGTGGTTTAGCGAAGGGGACAGAAGGTTCGTTAATTCGGAACATTCAATTCACGAAAAGGAGAGAGAAATGACTATGCCCACCAATGGCTTGTTCCTCACCGAGGAACAGCTGCTCTTCAAGAAGGTTTTGCGCGAATACTGCGAGGAGAACATTGCTCCTTACTATCGCGAGACCCATCCCTACAACGCTCCCGGCGACGGCTACGACGACTACTATCACAAGTGGATGAAGGAGCTCGGCGACATGGACTGCTGGCGCCTGGGCATCAACCCTGCGTTCGGCGGTCTCTCCGGCGATATCATCGACCGTATGATCATCTGTGAAGAGCTCTGCCGCGTTAACGGCGGCATCGCGGTTCATGCTATGGTTCAGCCGACCCATGGCGAGCAGGTTGCCATGTACGCTCCCGAGGCTTGGAAGTCCGGCTTGGGTGAGAAAATCCTGTCCGGCGAGTACTCTGTGGCTGGCGCCTTCAACTCCCCCGAGGGTCAGGTCAATTTTTCCGAGCAGGCACCCCTCGCCAAGAAGGTTGAGGGCGGTTGGCTGCTCAACGGCAACAAGTGCTTCTCTTCCGTCGGCCCGGTCTGCGACGTTCTGCTTGTGCTCGGTTTGACCGAGGACGGCACCACCTACGGCTTCGTCGTGAACAACGAGACCCCCGGCCTCACCATGACGGTTCACAACGAGATCGGCAACAGCCCGACCTATGCTACCTACAAGCTCGAGGACGTCTTCGTTCCCGACACTCATGCCGGCGACGCCATGATCGCCACCAACCGCAAGATGAACCCGGTCCCGCCTGCCGCAAAGGGCTTCGGCCTGCTGGTCGCCGCTGGCGCTATCGGCTCCATGGATGCCGCCTTCGAGAAGACCGTCGAGTACTGGAAGAAGCGCACTTGCGACGGTAAGCCGCTTGCTTCCATGGGCGAGTGCCAGCGCAAGCTCGCCATCATGAAGACCGAGATTGAGGCCGCCCGCGCTCTGACCTGGACCGCTGCTCGCAAGATCCAGGCCGCCGACGCCGACGCCATCGTCGTCGCCGACGCCGCCAAGGCATACACCTGCGAGACCGCCCGCCGTATCACCGACGAGTGCGTGCAGATGTGGGGCTGCCTGGGCATCGACCCCGACACCGGCATCATCCAGCATCACCTCGACTGCATGGGCTTGTCCATCGGCGTCTGCACGCCGGACGAGCGCTACAGCTCCATCGCCACCAATATGGGCCTTCCGGGCGCAACGTTCCAGTGCCTGTAAGACTCAAGCTTCACCAACCGGCTTCTAGCCGGGGCGCAAAGGTCTAATCGACTGCGGCGCGGCACACTCCTGCCGCGCCGCAGTTAATTTTCTCAATGAATTTCCCTAACGTAGCGAGGTCAGTAGATGCCCAACTTGGACTGCCAGTGCAGTTTGAGCCGGGCATCGTGCTCTTTTCAGTACATGTCTGGTAAATCGAGTAATTTCTGTCATCTTTTCCAGTGGTGCCAAGTGCGAGCGAGGTTGGTACAATAGAAGGAGGGAGGTCGCTCTGACCGCCTCTCCGTATCTCCGCATCGCGTGTCACATGCACCGCCACGCACCATGTGGGCATTTTCACGCCCGAAATAGTCGCAATCATCAAACAACCGCATCATTCATTCCGCACAACAAGGGTCCTCTGCGACCTCTGTCTCGCATTTCCATCATGCAGCACTCACGCTGCGCCGAACCTATTTCAAATCATTCAAAACAACTGTATAAAGGGGTGCATCATGTGAGTTCTACTACAGAGAAAATCACCCTGGGATCAGGGGAAATGTTCATCCTAGAGTTCACCGGCGAGCTGCCTACCACCGAGGAGATCTGTGTTCCCGAGAACCGCTTGGGGCACGTGTCCGGCGGGGCTACGCTCGAGTACACGCCGAGCTATTACACGGCTCGTGACGACCTTGGTGTCGTGTCGAAAACAATCATTACGGAAGAGGAGGCTACGCTCAAGAGCGGCATCCTCACGTTCAACGGGGAGACCCTCACGCGTCTAACTGAGACGGGTCGCGTTTCAGAAGACGGCAACGTACGCACCGTCAAAATCGGGGGGATCAAGAATTCCGACCGCAAAAACTATGTGATCTGCTTCTATGTCCACGATGCGGCAGACGGGGATTGTTGGGTGATGATCGTCGGCCGAAACGAAGCGGGCTTCTCCCTTTCCTTTGCGAAAGACAAGGAAACCATCATCGACGCCGAGTTCAAATGCCAGCCGATGGATGACGAGGGGACCCTCATTACCTATATTGAGGAAGTTCGTCAGAACGCGGCAGGGTAAGGGGTGACGAGACTTGACGACACTTGACTTCCGCAAAACCAAGAAAAATTATCTCAAGGTCACCCTTCCCGATGAGGCCGAGACGAGCTTTTCCGTGCTTCAGCCCACTAAGGAGCTGTTCCACAAGATGGTGGCCATGAGCGAGGAAGTGGGCAGCATCTCGGGCTCCGACCTCGACGCGCTCGACGAGGTGTACGGCGTGTGCGCCGAGCTCATGAGCCGCAACAAGG
>JAFSHA010000006.1 GCA_017440565.1 Eggerthellaceae bacterium
ACGAAGAACATGAACATGGTGATGTAGAGGCCCCAGGAATCCAGGTTCCTCATGCCGGTCTGGACCATGCCGCCCGAAAGCTGCATGACCCAGAGGGCGATGCCCGCCACGACGAGCGCGGCCGACACGATTATGGCGACGTTCAGGCCCTTCCCGCCCCTGGCGGGAGTTGCGGTAGTTTCAGTCATTTCCTTCTCCCTTCCTAGACGAGGTAGTAGCAGTTGGGCTCGGTGCCCATCTCGGGCAAAAGCTGCTTGAAGCTTCGCGCAGCCAGCAACTGGGAGACTTCCGAGTTCGGATCGTTCAAATCACCGAAATATCTCACGCGCGAGGGGCACACCTCGACGCACGCGGGCTGCAGGCCCTTCGCCAGACGGTGCCAACACATGGTGCACTTCTCCACCGTGTGCTTCTGATGCTTCGGCACGGCGGCGTCGCCCACGGCGAAGTCGAGCGCATACGCGGGCTCCTCCCAGTTGAAAGACCTCACGCCCGTGTAGGGGCAGGCCGCCATGCACATGCGGCAGCCGATGCACTTGTCGTAGTCCTGGCGAACGACGCCGGTCTCCGGGTCCTTGTAGGTGGCGCCGACCGGGCACACGCGCGTGCAGGCCGGGTTCTCGCAGTGCTGGCAGGCCATGGGCAGCACGTCCATTTGGAGCGTGGGAGCCTCACCCATCTTGGGATACGTCCCGGAAGGGGTTCCCTGCTCCTCCCCGCCATCGGTGAATATGCGGTTCCACCACATGTTGTCAGGCAGGTTGTTCTCCATCTTACAAGCCATGGCGCATGCCGTACAGCCGACGCAGTTCTTAGAATCGACGACTATCGCGAGTCTTTGAGTCATTATCGATCACTCCCCTCTTCCCACGGACGAATCTCGCACACCGTGTCCATGAAGCTCGAGTTCATCGCGTATTTGTCGAAGTCAGCGGGAATGAGCTCCGACCAGCTTCCCGCCTTGAACTGAGACCTATGCCAACCCTTCGGATACACCAACGTGCCAGGACGCACGGCCTCGGACAGAACCACCCTGGCCACTGCGCGACCTAGGTCGTTGTAGCACTCGACGTACATGCCGCCCTCGATGCCACGAACCTCGGCATCGATGGGGTTAACCTTCACAGTCGGCTCGGGATCGAGCTCACGCAGCGCCGGAACGCTGTGCCACTGCGAATGAACGCGGAACCTGGGGCGCTCGCTCATGCACACAAGCGGATATTTTTGGTAATCCTCGCTCTCGGGCCAAGCATGGAAAGGCGCAAACCAATGCGGCAGATGCTCGAGCGCCATGTCCTCCGCCGTCGGAGGATGATTGCTCGCGTTTCTCGGCTGAGGATCCTCCGCGTAGAACTCAAGGCGTCCGCTCGGCGTTGCGAACACGCCGTCCTTGAACGGAATGTAGGGGCTTCCGTCCAAGAAGCGCACCTCCTTCTTCTGCTTGATGTTCTCGTAGGTCGCGCCGATGGCCTCAGCCTCCTCGCCTGCGTGAATCTGCGCAAGCGCCTCGCCCGAGGTTTTCGGGAAGTAATCACCTAAACCGAAACCGGTTGCGATGAGATGACAGATCTCCACGTCGGACTTCGATTCGTACAAGGGGTCGATCGCCTTCTCGCTGTAGTTGAAGCAACCCGTCTCGCCCATGTTCGTGATGTCCTCGAGCTCGAACCATTGGCAGACGGGCAGCACCAGGTCGGAAACGTGCGCCGTGTCGGTCATCATGGGGTCTGCCGTCACGATGAAATCGAGTCTCGGAAGCACCTCGGTAAGCCATCGGTTCGTGTCGGGAGAGCAGTTGATGGGATTGCCCGAGAACACGTAGAGCATCTTGATGGGATAGTCTTCCCCCTGGAACTTGCCAGTGGTCATCACCTCGGCAAGATCGAGATCGACGATCATGGGCGAAGTTCCGATGCCCGCACCGACGTTGTACATCATGTTGGTCGCCGTGGAGGAAACCCAGTAGGCCCCATAGGACGCGCCCGGGTACCCGAGGTTTCCGATGAGGCCGCACATAGTCATGCCCGCATGCGTGGTCTGCAAGCCGTTCGCATATGCCTGAGATCCGTATCCCACGTAGTGCGTCACCGGCTGATCGAGGAAGATGTCAACCAGCTCGGCGAAAACGTTCTCGGGAATCTCGGTAAGCTCAGCCACCTTCTCCGGGGTGAACAGAGCGACCGAATCCTTGAGCAGGGAAAGCGCCGTTTCACAGGCAACGCCCTGGACGTCAAATGTCGCAAGCAGATCGGGATCGGTGGCCTTACTTGCCTCGACGGGCACGCCGCCCTGCATGACCACGGGCTGGTCGTCATAGGCCATGGACTCCAGAACGGCCTGGTACGCCATGCCCGCGACAAGCTGCCCCTGGGACATCATGGACTGCATGGCCGCCAAGGCAGCTTCCTGCGCAGCGGCCTCCTGCGCGGCCTTCGCCACCGCAGCCTCGGGACTCACCTCGGAATAGCGAAGGAAGCGCCCCGTGTCCGAGCGCACGAGGAAGGGAGCCACGGTGTGCTGCTGCACGTAGGGAACGTTGAGCGCGTCACGCGCGAAGATCTCGTTGATCGTCCCGAGGAGCAAAGCCGTGTCGGCACCCGGCCGAATGGGAACCCATTTGTCCGCCTTCGCAGCAAGGAAGGTGAACGTGGGATCGATTACCACGAGCTTCGTTCCGCCCTGCATGGCCTCCTTGACGAAGTGCCACTGCTGCACCTGCGCATCGGTGATGTTGGCACCCCATGCGACAATGGTCTTTGCGTTCACGAGGTCGGTGCGCTCGTTGGCACGCCAGTCGTTTACGGTGCCGGCCACGCGCGTCATAGCCCAGCTTGAAGCCTGGTCGTAGGAGGGCAGGACCATGGTCATGCTGAGCGCCTGAAGAAGACGCGTATAAGAGCTCGTCACCGAAGAGGAGAGAGAGGATCCCAGAGCGACGGCAACGGATCCCGGGCCGTACGCTTCGCGATACTCCTGTATCTTGGAGACGATCTCGGCGATAGCCTCGTCCCACGTGATGCGCTCCCACTGGCCGGCACCGCGCTCGGTACCCTCGACGCGGCGCATCGGGTACTTGACGCGCTCCTCGTTGTAGACTCGCTGAGGATGAGACAGACCGCGGTGGCAGATGCGGCTGTAGCGCGGATCATCGTAATCGCCGCGCGAGGTCTTGATGATGCGGCCGTCCTTCACGTGCACGTTCAGGTGGCAGAAGCCGAAGCAGTTCGGCCTGCACGTACCGCGGAAAATCTGCTCCCCTTCGGAAAGGACCTGACCAGGGACGTACGTCGCCCCCTCGCCAACCGCCAACTCGGGCTCGGCGGAGCAGCCTGCAAGCATGCTTCCCGTCGCCGCGATCCCCATTGCGGCGACGGTCGTTTTCAGGAACCCTCTTCGGGTGAGTCCAGCTGGCGTCGTTTTCTCGTTCGACATGAAATCCCCTTCCTTACGTAAGCTTTACTGGACAATTTGTATGGTAAAATACGTAATGTAAGGTTTTCTACAACATGTTTTTCGACAACTGAACAGAAAGCGACAGAAGAGACTCAAACTGTCCGGAAACGATCAGGATTCGCCAAATTTGCACAGACCGCTTCACGACGAGGGCATAACGCTTCACCAAACGATTCACAGGAGAGAAAGCTCATGAACGTAAAAGAGCAGACCCGGGAAGACCGCAGGGCCAAAGTCACGAAAACACTCATAAGAAAGGCTCTTATAGAGCTGCTTGAGGATAAAACGATCGGCTCGATCTCGGTTTCTGAGCTTTGCCGCAAGGCGGATGTCAGCCGCAGCACGTTTTACGCGCATTACAGCACGCCCGAGGAAGCACTCGAGAGCATCCAAGCCGAACTCATAGACGAAACCCTCTCCTTCCCCACAGACGGAAGTTTTTCGGTCTTCGACTACATGATGCACACCGTCAACGTTGCTTTGGAAAACAAGGACTACTACCTCCTTGTGGCGCGAGATCATCGGGCGCGCGCCATGTTCCGAAGAAAGCTGCTCGAGCTGACCAACGACACGCCGGAACTCCACGACTTCCCTGAAGACCCTACGCCCGAACAAAGCGCCCGGCGCTTTCGAGTTCTCTCGGTGGCCGAAGGATGCGCCGGAATCATCAACGACTGGTGCGACCGCGGCATGAAGGAGTCACCCGAAACGGTGGCACGCGCCGTAGCTGACTTCGTAGCGCTTTGCAACCGGTAGCAAAGTCCACATTGGAACGAGATCGAAATTGGAACAGGGCTACGACCCCCGTTCCAATCAAGCTTAGAACGTAATTCCCAGCGCGGTTATGATGAGGCCCCAGAAGACGCCGGTTGCATAGAGCGCCACGATAATGGCAATGCTTTGACGCACGGGGCGGTTCGCACGCACGAGCACCATGAGGCCTACGCCCGCCGAAACCAGCAGGCCCGCCATCATGGCACCGGCGCCCAGCACACCCTCGAGGTACAACTGCGCCACCACCACGCTGGCCGCGCAGTTGGGGATGAGGCCCACCAGAGCTGAAGCCAAGACGGAAAGCACGGCGTTGGAGCCAAGGAAGTGCGCGAGCGCATCCTGCCCCGCCACTTCCAGCACGGCATTAAGCGCAAGCGTAATGATGAAAATGAACAGGGTGACCTGAACCGTGTGTTTAAGCGCGCTTTTCGCTATGCCCTTCCATCCGCCGTCGTGCGAATGGTCGTGATCGTGGCCCATGCAGTGCGCGTCGGCGCATTCGAACTCATGACAGCCTTCTTCATGATGGTCGGCATGACCATGCTCGTGCTGATGCTCATGCGTGTGCCCGCAAGCCTCCTCGGTGCACTCACCGTGATGGGCGGCATCCTCGAAATGCGCGTACACCAGCTCGGGGTTAGCCTCACACGTCGCGCAGTCATCATGGCAGGCGCACTTGTCCTGCTCGCATAGCTCGTGAATGCGCAAGGGCTGAACGTCACGCCGCGCAATGCGCAAAGCGGCATCGAAAATAAAGCCCATCACCATGCCGATGATGATCTTCACACCCAGAATCTTCAGGATGGTCGTGAGAGGAACCTGCTCTGCCAGGAAAATGGGCAGCATCTCGTCCGACGTCGAGAGGAACACGGCGAAAAGCGTTCCCAGCGTGACCACGCGGCCCGCGTACAAAGCCGCCGACGCCGCCGAGAAACCGCACTGAGGAATGGCGCCCAAGAGCGCGCCGATGACAGGACCCGCCGCACCCGCTCGGCGAATGGCCTCCCGCGTGCGCCCGCCCGTCTTGTGCTCAAGCCACTCCATGGCCAGATACGTAACGAAGAGAAACGGGATAAGGTACAGG
>JAFSHA010000007.1 GCA_017440565.1 Eggerthellaceae bacterium
GTCTCGGCCCGCCCCGCGCTGGGGCGGGCTTTTTCTATTGGCGGAGGTCGACGGGTCGGGACGTGGCGCCCAGGGTTGGCCTTTGTGCTTGAGCCCGGCCTCGGCGTTGGTTTTCCTGCCGCTTGAGGTTCGGCTTTCAATCTATCTGCCTGATTTGGCGATATCCGTTTTCGTGGAGGTTCCCATCGTGGTTGACGTTACGTTTCTCGAAGAGCTGGCCAGCAAGACCCCGACGCCGGGCGGTGGCGGGGCGAGTGCGTACTGCGGCGCGCTGGCGGCTGCGTTGTCCCAGATGGTGGGGAGCCTGACGGTGGGCAAGAAGAAGTACGCCGACGTTGAAGCGGACGTTGCGGCCCATATGGAAAAGCTTGAGGGCACACGGGCGAGTCTTGTACGGCTGATTGACGAGGATGCCGCGGCTTTTGCGCCGCTGGCGGCGGCGTACGGCATGCCGAAGACCACTCCCGAGGAGCAGGCGGCCAAAGATGCCGCACTTCAGAAGGCGCTGGTGGGTGCTTGCGAGGTGCCGCTTGAGATTATGCGCCAATGCGCCCTCGTGCTGGATTCCTGCGAGTTCATGGCGCATCATGGCAGCCGTTTGGCGGTTTCCGATGCGGGTGTTTCCGCGGTGTTCGCCAAGGCCGCGCTGCAGGGGGCAAGCCTCAACGTGCTCATCAACATCGGATCCATGACCGACGCCGGGCGCGCGACGGCGTATCGCGAGGAGCTTGACTCGCTGTTGGCGCGCGGCTGCCAAAAGGCCGACGAGGTGTACGCCTACGTAGTCGAGCAGCTGTAGCTCGCAAGAAGCGTTTTCCCTTTCGGTGAAGGCGAGGCCGTTTTTGAACACGAGTGCTCACTGAGCCGGCAAACGTGGGCTTGCTGACATTGACGCCAGCGTATGTGATGCATAAAATATATTAGAAATATATTGGAAGGAGCGTCATGGGTGGAACGGTTTCCCTTTATCTGCAAGACGAAACGCTGCGCAAGCTTGACGCTGCTGTGCGCCGCCAAGCGGAAATCGATCGGGCGCAGGGGCTTGCTGGGCGCCAGGTTACAAACCGATCGAAGCTCATCGAGCATATTATCGAAAGCTACCTTGAGGGCGAGAGGCCCCTTTCGCATGAGGAGATCACCTACCACGTCGTGTCGCTTGCTTCCGAGTACGGGGTCGAGAAGGTTTCCTTGTTCGGTTCTTATGCGCGTGGCGAGGCAACGCCTTCAAGTGACGTTGACCTCCTAGTTGAAAAAGGCGGCATGCGCGGCATGCGCGTTCTCGACTTTCAAGATGAGCTTTCCGCGCGTCTGAACAGAAAAGTCGACGTTGTGACTACGGCAGGGGCCAGCGAGCGCTTCCTGGCTAAGATTCGCGCCGACGAGGTGGTGCTCTATGAGGCAAGTTGAGCGCGACAACGACCAACTGGGCGTCATCCTGAAGTACTGCGATCGAATCGATATTGCTGTCAGACGTTTCGGCCGATCGTTCGATACGTTCAGCCGGGACATCCCCTATCAGGACAGCTGCTCCCTCTGCCTCATCCAGATAGGGGAAGCGGTGAACCGTTTGTCCGAGGACTTTAGGCAAGCCCATCCCGAAATCGAGTGGAGGCGTATCTACGGCATGCGCTGTTATCTTGTTCATGGATACGAGATATTCGATGCCGAGATAGCGTGGGATGCCATCGAGAATTACATCCCGCCTTTGCGGGCGTTTTGCGAAGTCCATTTTGTCGAATGAGCCGGCAGGCCGATGGGATTTCATCGGCCTGTTGCCTTGGCTTCGCCGGGCCGTATGCTTGCGCTTAGCACATGATGGCGCTTATGAGGTAGGTGCTTGCGAAGCCGAAAAGCGCGCCGATGGCTGCTGCCACGAGGGTTTTCAGGACGGCGCTGCGCATCGGATGCGTGCGCACGCGAACGCTTGCCGGGGCGGTGCGGTCGACTTCCGCGCCTTTTTCAAAGGCGGATATCTCGGCATAAGTGAGGATATCGTGCTTCTTCTTCAGCCTTTCGACTTCGAAGGCGGGCATAAGCGCAAGCCCCAAAAGCGAAAGGCCACTGACAAGCGTTGCCGCAAGCGGCCATTCCGCTATGATCCCGCCGTACAGAATGACGACGATCGATAAAAGCGTGAATGCGCACATAGCCCATGAGAGGCGGTTCATGCGCTTGACGTCCTGTTCCCTAGTTTCTTCCAACATCTCGACATCTCCTTTGATGAGCTCGTCGACGGTGGTGTCGAACAGGCTGCTCAGCAGAAGCAGACTTTGCACATCGGGATAGGTGCGGTCGGTTTCCCAATTCGAGATGGTTTGCCTCGACACGTAGATGAGCTCCGCGAGCTCTTCCTGGGAAAGCCCCATCTCCTTGCGCCTGCGCCTGATCTGTCCTGCGAGTTCCATGTTCGCCCTTGCCGTCTCGTGGTTTCGTTGGCGGCCTTTCCGCGCCGCCTTGAGCCCAAGGATGCCCTTGCTGGCGAAAGCTTACCACCGAAAGGGTTTGACGTTGGTGCGCCCAGAGGCCGATTCTGCTGCCAAAATGCTTTGGCAGCTTGCGTTTTGCCTGATGGTGCCTGATGGGGAAGCGTGTCTGAAGCGCCCGCCCTGCCGCAATCTTTCGTACGTTGGGATGCAGGCGGTGCCGGCCGAAGAGGCGGCGTCGGGCGAAGCCGGGCGGGAAGACGCGCTCCATTCGCCGCAACTCGCGGAACGCGCCTGCGCAACCGAACGAAAAAGGGCTGCCGGTTTTGGCAGCCCTTTCGCTTACTCCATGCGCATGGCCTCGTAGAGGCGCGTGGGCATGATATCGACCAGCCTTTTCGCGGCTGTTTCCGGATCGGGCACCGTGCCCAAGCGGTACCACTCGGTGAACACCTCGGTTTCTGTTTTCACCCAGCTGTCGATGCTGAACATGAGGTCCTCGTCGATGCTGACGCCGCGGTAGTCCTTGAGCGTCTCGACGATGGCGCACTTCCTGAAATCGGGCATGAGGCTGTTCACGCAAGGGAAGTTGACAGTGTACTGGGTGGCCACTTTGAAGTAGTCCTTCTCCATGGACAGCAGCTGCACATGATGGTAGTAGCCGGTTTCCCAGTCGATGGTGCGCCCGACTTCGGCCAGGTAGAACCTGTGGACGTGCATGGGCCACCACCAGTGAAGGCTGTACTTGCTGTCAAAGTTGCGGTAGAACGTCTGGCGGGATACGCCGGCGCGTTCGCATACGCGCGAAACCGTTATTTGATCAAGCGACCTGTCTACCGCATGCATGATCTTAAGCTTGAGTTGGACGCCTTCCTCTCCGAAGATCTCGGCGTAGCTTAAGTCCTCGTGCATTCCCGTGTCCTTCTTCTTAGGAGCTTTCGCTTTTGCAGACGGCTCGGGGGATGCCGTGCGTCGAGAGCGCAGCATCCCCCGAATGCCGGTTGGCTTAGCTTTGGGGGCGTGTTCGCAACCCAAGGGTCGCTACGCCTTCTTCACCAGGCCGCGAGCCTCGGCGGCGGCGCGCAGGTCCTTCCAGATGACCTGATGGTCGATCTCGAGAGCCTTGCAAACCTCGTCGCAGGTGGAGCACTGGATGCAGTTCCACAGACCGTTCTGCACGGCCTCGACCACGCGATCGCCCTGGTCGTAGGGGTCGTAGTAGCGCAGGCCGATGGCGAGCATGCCAGCGGGGCCGATGTATTCCTTCTGGCCCATCAGCTGGACGGTGGGGCAGGCCGAGACGCACACGCCGCAGCGAGCGCAGTGCTCCAGCGGATCCATCTTGTTGTAGATGACCGGGTCAACAGGCGCGTTGATCTCGTCGAGGGTCAGCGGGAATGCGCGCTGACGGGCCATGATGTTGGCGATGCGATCGTTCATCATGCTCTTGTCGACGATGAGGTCGCGCACGATGGGGAAGCCCGGAAGCGCGGTGACCTCGTTGGCGCCGTTCTCGCTCACGAGGGTGACGCAGGCAAGGCAGGGCTGGCCGTTGAGGGCCATGGCGCAGCGACCGCACGTGCGGCCACGGCAGCTGTAGTCGAACACGATGGGCTCCTGCTCATCGTTGATGGCGACGAGCGCCTCGAGAAGCGTCATGTTCTGGCGATACTCGACCTCGAACTCCTTGACGTAAGGAGCCTCGTCAACAGACGGGTCGTACTTCTGAACGCTGATTTTCATAATGGGTACTGGTCCTTTCCGCTTTGAGAAAACCGTCAATTACGCAGGCAGCCGGGGCTACACGGTAACGACGTCGGCCTTCTCGCAGGTGATTGCGCCGTCGTTGTAGAAGTTGCGAACATTGCACAGCCAGTTGGCGTCGTCCTTCTCGGGGAAGTCGACACGGTACATGTGACCGCGCGTCTCCTCGCGGAACTTGGCGGCCTTGGCAGCGGCCTCGGCCAGGTCCAGGAGGTTGATGTTCTCGATGGCGCACTTCCAGTCGGTGTTGTAGACGAGGGAGGTGTCGCCGAGAGTCATGTTCGGCATCTCCTCCTTGCGGATGCGCTCGAGCTCGGCGATGCCGGCGTCGATCTGGTCGGTCATGCGCATGGGCTGGAGGGCCTGGTAGCAGGCCTTCTGGATCATGCGACGAACCTGCTGCGGGCGCTTGCCGCCGCTGTTGCCGAACAGGCTGAACAGGCGGGTGAACTCGGCGGTGACCACGGCCTCGTCAAGGGCGGGAAGGGTGAGGCCCTCGATGTACTTGACGGCGTTGGCCACGGCGTAGGAGCCGTTGCGCGGCGCGACGTTGACGGAGCTGCCGCCCTGGGCGCCGGAGAAGCCGCCGCCGCGGGTGTGGAACAGGCCGGCGATTCCTTCGACCATAAGCTCACCGTCGGTGATGGGGTTGCCGGAGCGCTCGTAGGCCTCGAGGCCGCACTCGAGCTTCATGCCCTCGACGTCGATGCCGAAGACTTCCTTCCACAGCTGGATGTTGCGGATATAGGTCTCGCCGATCTTCGCGAAAGCCTCGGGGGTGGAGAAGTCGACGTACACGCCGCCGTTCTCGGTGCCGTGGCCCTCGGCGATGTTCTTCGCGATGATGCGGGTGAAGTCCATCTTGTTGAGCGTGGCGTAGTCCATGCCCTGGAAGAAGTAGTTGCCGTCCTTGTCGCAGATGTACTCGCAGCAGCCGGAGTCGGCGCCGATGCCACCCTGGAAGGAGCAGGAAATGCCCTTGGGCTCGATGTTGATGAGGTCACACTGGATGAACTCAGAACCCTCGAGCGGCACGCCGTGACGGAAGCACGCGGCGTCGATGTCGCCCGTGTTGTCGGGGGAGTTAATGGAGCGCGGGGCGACGGTGTCCCAGCCGAACAGCCAGGCGGATGCGCCGGTGCAGCAGATGGTGGCCTTCGCGCGCACGACGCGGAAGGTGCCGGTGGGCACGTGGACGCCCATCACGCCGCCGCAGACGCCGTCCTGCACGATGACGTCGGAAGCGAGCGTCTGGTCGAGGATGCGGATGCCCAGAGACGTGATGTAGTCGGCCTGGTGGCGGGAGAAGCCGCGGTAGATGCCGTAGATGGTGGGGAAGTCAAGCAGCGGGGCGATCTCGCCGGTCTCGCGGTTGCGATCGAGCAGGCCGTAGCCCATGTTCTCGTAGCGAACCATGAGGTTGCGGTCTTCGCCCATCCAGTGCTCGTAGCTGCCCTTTTCGATCTTCTGGTTGGTGAGCTCGTTGAGCACGAAGTCGGTGGATTCCTGCCAGGGCAGGTCGTCGCGCACGAAGTTGATGAACTGGTCCCAGTTGTAGCCCATGGCGCCGCCGAAGCCGTGGTTGCTCTTCTCGACGATGATGACGCTCTTGCCCTCGTCGACGGCCTTGATGGCCGCGGCCATGCCGGCCAGGCCGCCGCCGATGATGCAGATGTCGGCGTTGTAGACCTCGTACGACGGAGCGCTTGCCGCGTCGACCGCCGGAGCCTCGGGCGTGCCCTGCTGCTCCTGCTCCTGCGAGCAGCCGCTCAGGCTAACCAGGCCAGCGCCTGCGAGCGCGGCCATGCTGGCGGCAATGGCGCCGCCTTCGAGAAACGCGCGGCGAGAAATGCCATTCTGAGCCGAGCTATCTCCGAATTCTCCCCTCATACTTTCCCTCTCTTTCTTCGATGAAGATATCGTGGGTCCCTGTTTTCCCGATTCAAGGGCCCATCCTTGTCGATTATGGCAAGTTCGAAGGGACGGGGCAAAGAACAAAAGTCCCGTTTTGTCCCTGTCGCGGACAAAACGGGACAGCTGTTTGCGCCTGCGGGCGGTTGTCTTGCGGCGGCGGGTGGCGCGGAGGGCGAAGTGGTCGGACTGTGGACGGATGCGCCCTCGGCATCTGGACGCAAGTGCGAGGCGTGCGTTTCGCGTGATGGGTTTAGGCATCCGAAGACGCACGACTTGTCACCGAATTAGCCGTCTTCCCGTAAGTTGTGTTCAAAAACGGCCTCCTTGTAGGCATGGCAAGGCGCTTTGCATGCGAAAAACAGCTTCTTGCGCGAAATGCAAGTGGTGTTTTTCTACAATGTCAGTGCATTCGTGGAATATCTTCACTGAAACTGCCTACAAGGATGCGGTTTTTGAACACAACGTGCACCGTCTTGCCTACAAGGATGCGGTTTTTGAACACGATGTGCACCGTCTTGCCTACAAGGATGCGGTTTTTGAACACAACGTGCACCGTCTTGCCTACAAGGAGGCCGTTTTTGAACACGACGGGCTTCGCGGCTTATTCGTCGTCGGAGTTTTCGAGGAGCTTCACGAAATCGGCCAGGGTGGCGGCGACGGGGATTTGCTGGGGGCAGACAGCCTCGCAGGCGCCGCAGGCTATGCAGGCAGCCGGCTGCTTGTCCTGCTCGAGCGCCTCAAGCGCCATGGGTGCGATGAATCCGCCGTCGGAGTAGGCGTGTTCGTTGTAGAGCTCGAGCAGCCAAGGGATGTCGAGGCCCTGCGGGCAGTGGTCGGTGCAGTAGCGGCAGGCGGTGCAGGGCACCGTGCCCTTCGTGGTCATGGCGCGCGCGACGGAAATCAGGGCGTCGCGCTCTTCGGGGGAAAGCGGTTCTTCGGTGGCGAACAGGGCGATGTTTTGCTTTAGCTGCTCGAGGTTCGACGCGCCGGTGAGCACGGTTGCCACGCCGGGCACGCTTTGCAGGAAACGGATAGCCCATTCCGCGAGCGAACGGTCGGGGGCCAAGGCGGCCAGGGTGGCCTCGTGCTCGGGCTCGAGGGAAAGCAGCCCGCCGCCGCGCATGGGTTCCATGACGAACACGGGAATGCCGCGCTCGTTTAGCAGCTCGACCTTGGCTTTCGCGTCTTGGAACTCCCAGTCAAGCCAGTTCAGCTGCACTTGGCAGAACTCCAGGTGGCCGTCGAGTGCATCGAGGAAGCGCTTGGTGGTCTCGAACGATCCATGCGTGGAGAGGACCAGATGGCGGATGCGTCCCGCGCGCTTCTGCTCGAGCAGGTAGTCGATGATGCCATGGCGCGGGTCGAGGTATTCGTCGATGTTCAGCTCGCACAGGTTGTGAATAAGGTAGAAGTCGAAGTAATCGGTGCGGCACTTGCGCAGCTGCTCCTCGAAGATCTCGGCCACCTTGCCCATGTTGGAAAGGTCATAGCCGGGGAACTTGTCGGCCAGCATGAAGCTTTCGCGCGGGTAGGCGGAAAGCAGCTCGCCCATGACGCTTTCGGAGTTGCCGCCGTGGTAACCCCATGCGGTGTCGAAGTAGTTGGCGCCGCTTTCCATGGCGAAGGCCACCATCTCGCGGGTGGCCTCGACGTCGATGTTGGCGTCGTTGCCGTCCGTGACGGGCAGACGCATAGTGCCGACTGCCAGGGCGGGAAGCTGCAGGTCCTGGAAGGCGTGGTAGATCATGGAGGGCTCCTCGGTTGGTGGTTGTTCGTTAGCCTAGCAGTGTAGTTCTCTTAGTGTAGCGCTGTTGCTGGCGGATTGTTTGTGGGGCGCGTGCGGGGCGATCGGTGGAGGCCGGGGTTACCTCGGTGCGCGAATGAGGTGCTGTTCGGTGACTACCAGGGCGACGGGTTTATCGTGAGGCTCGAGTGTATCGCCGAGGCTTTCGAGAAGGAACGCCTCACGGCACAGGCCTGCGGAGGTGCCGGGGAATTGCGCGAGGAAGGCGTCGTAGAAGCCGCCGCCGTAACCGAGGCGGTAGCCATTGGCGTCGAAGGCGAGGCCGGGAACGATGGTGAGGGAGTTTGCCATGAGCGTGTCGAGGTCGAGGCGCTTGTGGGTAGCGGGGATCGGCTCGAGCACGCCGAGGGGGCCGCGTGCGAGGTCGGCGAAGGAGTCGACTTGGAACCATTCCATACGCGGTGGCTCGGGCGCACGCGTGACGCAGCGGGGCAGGGCGACTGTTTTGCCCGCGGCCCAAGCGCGCTCAATGATGGCGCGGGTGTCCACCTCGCTTCCAAACGAGAGGTACGAGAGCAGGACGTCGGCGCGCGCGAAGGCGTCAAGGTTGTAAACGCGATCGGCTATGAGTGCGTCGATGCGCTGACGCTCTTCCGCCGAAAGCGCCGCGCGCTGGTCTTTAAGCTGCTTGCGCAATGCGCGTTTCACGGCAGTAAAGCCCTCTCCTCTTGCAACGACAACTCAGTCCAGATCCCCGTATTATAAGCTACGAAAATCGCATTGGGAGATTCGTAGGAGAAGCTTCCGTCACTCCTCCAAATGCCCTCCTACGTGGGCGCGTGCGTTCATGATGAGCATTTGCAGACGGTTTTCCACGTTGGCGAAGCTGACGTCGGGGTCGTAATCAAGCGGGAGGATCTGCGCGTCGGGGAAGCGTTCCTTCAGGCTCTTCGTGATGCCGCGGCCGATCACGTGGTTTGGCAGGCAACCGAAGGGCTGCAGGATGACGAAGGCCCTGCATCCGCGTTCGGCGTGATGAAGGATCTCTCCTGGGATGAGCACGCCCTCGCCGGCGTCGAAGGTGTGGTGCACGATATCGTCCGAGGCTTTCACGAGGTCCTGTATGCGCGTGGCCGGCTCATACAGCGGGTGCGCTACGGCGATGCGGTCGCAGTTGTCGTGGGCCAGGTCGAAGAAGCGATCCTCGATGGCGTAGGTTGCCTTGTAGCCGAGGGACTTCTTTATGCCGTACTCCCTGTTCTGCGCGTTGCGGTAGAAGTAGGTCTTGCGGATGACGTCGGTCATGCGCGCCTCGATGACCTCGAAGCCGTTGCGTTCCAGGTAGTCTTCGATGTCGTGGTTGGCGCCAGGGTGGAAGTTCAGCAGGTACTCGCCCACGATGAGGACGGTGGGGCGCGGCTTGCTGCGATTGTGGGCGATGCGCTTCATGATGTCGATGGACGTTCTGAAGGCGCGCGTCATGCCGCTGATGCCGCCTTTGCGCAGGCCCTCGATCAGGATGTCGAGTGCTCGTTCGAAGGCGAGGTTCGCTTCGCCGGGCTTAAGCTCGTAGGGGCGAATCTTGCGCACGAGCTCCTCGAGCACGTCGATCATCGGCAGCGCGTAGGCGATGCGCATGGCGGAGAGCAGGTTCATGTGGAAACCGGGATGAATGTTGTGGCTATCAACGTCATCGTTGGTGATGATGGGCACCTGCGGGAAGCCTGCGTCGTCAAGCGCCTTGCGCAGCAGGGCGGTGTAGTGCGTGAGACGGCAGTCGCCGATGTATTTCGCCATGCCGATGGCCGTGGTCTCGGGATCGTGATTTCCGCTGGTCAGAGCTTCGAGAGCCTCGCCTATGACGACTTGCGCGGGGAAGCAAATGTCGTTGTGGACGTACTTCTTCCCGAGGCGGATGGCCTCCTCGCGGCCGATGGGAAGGGGTTCGGCTTTGAGGCCCTGCTTTTCGAAGACGGCCGCCATCATGCGGGCGAAGGCATGCGAGGTGTTCGGAATCAGAACGGTCCTGGCAGCGGCGTCGTGCTTTTCGAATTTGATGGGGTAGGGATCGGTGAGTGCTTGCGGGTCGCTCATGCGGCCGAGGCGACGGCGGATGCGCAGGGTTTCCACGAAGGAGCGCACGCGGATGCGCAGGGGGCCTTCGATGGGGCTTTCGTCAACCTTGAGGATGAGGGGCGCACTTGCGCTGATCTCGCCCATGAGGCGGACGATTTCGTCTGAGAGGTACGCATCGTGGCCGCAGCCGAAGCTGACGATCTGCGCGTATTCGAGCAACGGGCTCTCGGCGGCCATGATGGCGCCCGAAAGCATGCGGGCGTGGTAGTTGTTTCCTATGTCGAGCAGGCTCTTTTCCAGATCGACATCGAAGACGCCCGGCAGCGAGTCGACGGTCAAGACGGGAACGCCCTGCTCGGCGAACAGACGCGGAAGGTCGTGGTTGACCAGCTCATCGTTCTGGTAAGGGCGCGATGCCAGCACGACGGCGAAGGAGCCCTCTTCGCGCACCTGCTCGATGATTCTGGCCGCTTCCGCATGCAGTAGCTCGCGGAAGCGGCTTTGGGCTTTGTCGGCCTGCGCGATGGCCCGTAGCGTGAGCGCCTCGTCGATGCCGTAGGTTTCCCGCATGTACTTCGGAAGCTGCCTGTTGCGATCGGCGTTGGAGTACCAGTGGAACAGCGGCGTGTCGAAGGGGACGCCCAGGCGGTCGGCCGGGTTGTCGGAGCTGCGCATGACCATGGGATAGCCCTTGACCACGGCGCACATGGATTCTGCGGTAGGCGACGTCCCCTCGGGTTCCACGGTGGTGATGATGGGCATGAAGATCCGATCGACTCCGCGTTCCGCAAGGTCTCGCACGTGTCCGTGCACAAGCTTCGCGGGGAAGCAGATGGTGTCTGATGTAACGGCGGAAAGACCCGTTTCATACATTTCGCGCGTGCTCTGATGGGAGAACTTCACGGTGAAGCCCAGCGCCGCGAAGAAGGTGTGCCAGAACGGGGCGGTATCCCACATGGCCAAAACGCGAGGCAGGCCGATGGTGACGCCTCGCCTCGGGGCGAGCGCCTCGTGCTCCCAGCTGCGGAACAGCAGCTTGTTGCGGATGGCGAACATGTTGGGAACGTCGTCGATGCGCTTCGAGGCACGCTTCACGCGTTCGCGAACGCTGGCATCCTGCAGGTTGCCCACCACTTCGCCCTTCGGGCAGCGATTGCCCGTGACATAGGCGCTGCCGTCGGGGAAGACGACGCGCGTGCGGCTGCAGCAGTTCGCGCAGAAATGGCAGACGAGGTTGGTTTCCTGCGCGTACTCGAAGCGATCGAGGGCGTCGAGGCCGAAAAAGGACGAGACGGCTCGTACGGGGGCGCAGAAAGCGTCGCCGGAAGTCTCGTTCGAAAGCTCCGCAGCCTTCTGCTCCATGTGCTCCTTGGTGAGCAGGGCGACGCCGATAGCGCCCATGAGACCCGGGTACGGCGCGCGCGTGACTTCCTTGTCCACGTAGAGCTCGAAGGCGCGAAGCACGGCGTCGTTTGCGAAGGTACCGCCCTGAACGACGATCTTGTCGCCTAGCTTCTTCATGCTCGACGTGCGGATGACCTTGGTGAACACGTTCTCGATGATGGACATGCAGAGGCCGGCCACGATGTCATCGGGCGTCTTGCCGTTGCTCTGCTCGGTGACGACGCTCGAGTTCATGAACACGGTGCAGCGGCTGCCCAGCACGGCGGGCGACTTCGACCTAAACGCTGCCTCGGCGATTCCTTCCAGCGGAATTCCGAGCGTGGACGCAAAGTTCTCGAGGAAGGAGCCGCAGCCGCTTGAGCAGGCCTCGTTCATGAGGATATCGGTGATGATGCCGTCATCCATCCAGATGGCCTTCATGTCCTGGCCGCCGATGTCGAGCACGAAGCTGGCGCCGGGCAGGATGGCTTGCGCAGCATGGGCGTGCGCCACCGTCTCCACGACGTGGTAGTCCAGACGGAAGGCCTGGCTGAACATGAGCTCGCCGTAGCCGGTCGAGCCGGCGCCGAGCACTTCGAGCTCGATGCCGAGCCGCCTGTACTTGTTTCGCAGGCTGAGGAGCGCGCCTTTCGCAACGTCGAGGGGCTCGCCTTCGTTTGATGCGTAGAACGAGTCAAACGGCTTGCCCTTTTCGTCGATGAGCACGAGCTTGGTGGTGGTGGACCCCGAGTCGATTCCCAGGTATGCGCGCAGCGGTTCGCCTGGGGCGAGCCGCGGGGCTTCCATGAGGGATGGCTGGTGCCTGATGACGAACGCCGTGCGGTCGTCATCGGTGGCGAAGAGAGGCTTGGCTCCGGATGCTTCGGCATCGCCTGCGGGGTCGTATTCCGCAAGCGCGGCGAGCGCCGCTGCCAGGCAGACGCTCTTGCTGGCATTGGTGGGAAATTCGCTCACGGCGAGCGCAGCGCCGAGCGCCACGATGAGCTCAGGGCGCTCGGGGACGATGATGTCGTCGTCGGAAAGGCCTAGGCGTTCGGCGAACGCGCGGATGAGGCTGGGGTTGAAGGTAAGCGGCCCGCCCTCGAAGATGACGGGCGGCTCGATGTCGATGCCCTGCGCCAGGCCACCGATGGTCTGCTTGGCGATGGCGTGCATGGCGGAAAGCGCAATGTCTTCCTTGGGGACGCCCTGGTTGAGCAGGGGCTGGATGTCGGTTTTCGCGTACACGCCGCAACGACCCGAGATGTCGTGGAGGGCGGTGCCGCGCTCGGCCATGCCGCTGAGCTCTTCTGGGGTGACGTTGAGCACGGTTGCCACCTCGTCGAGGAAGGCGCCCGTGCCGCCAGCGCAGCTGCCGTTCATGCGCATGTCGGCAACGGCGTGCCGGCCCGATTTGCTTTCGTCGGCGAAGAAGATCATCTTTGCGTCCTGACCGCCTAGCTCGATGGCGCAGCGCGTACGCTCGTAGCAGGCGCCGATGGCGATGGAGTTCGCGACGACTTCCTGAATGTAGGGGACGTTGATGAGCCTCGAGACGTTGCCGCCGCCCGATCCTGTGATCATGGCCTCGATGGTCGCCTCGGGGAATTGTTCGTGGAGCTCCTGTAGCAGGACGCCGGTCTTTTCCGCCTGGCGTGCGTTGTGGCGAATGTATCGGGAGAAGAGAAGCTTGCGCGTGGAGGCGTCGATGGCGACGATTTTCGCAGTCGTCGAACCGATGTCGATGCCAACGTGGATGGTGTTCATGAGAGTCTCCCTCAGGTGCTTCCGCAGCGCCTTGCCCATCGAGCCGTGGCGGATCCTGCCAACGCGCATCGCCCGAGGTTGTGCTATTCGGAGTGTGCCTTGCTGGCTCGGGGCGCCAGCGGCGATGCAAGTGCGCGAGCCAAGCTGATATATTCCATAACTCTAAAACATCGTTTATTATTGGACAGTGTATCTTTACAGTTTGTAAAGATGAATTTACAGAAATTGCCACTTTGTGCGGTTTATCGAGAAGGAAGTCATGGCTAGACCGAAGCGAGCACCGAAAGACGAATCGGCTGAGGGTCTCATCCAGCTTGCCCTGATCGACCTCATGCGAGAAACTCCACTCGATCAGATATCCGTCGGCCAGATTGCTGCGAAGGCTGGCTGCAGCCGCAGCGCTTTCTACTACCACTATGCCGACGTGTACGACCTGTTTGACCGCATGGTGAAAAGCCGCCTTCCCGTTAAGGAAACCGGCGCTTTGATCGCGACGTTGCTTTCTTCGACAACCCTTGATGGCCTTTCTCCTCAGCTTGCAGCAGACAGCATCATCGCAAGGGTCATTGAGCCTCATCGCAAGGACGTTCGCGAGCTTTACCAGATTCTCGGTGGCAAAGAGAGCGGCCGGCTCATCCAGTGCCTGAAGGCCGAGGTTGTGGCCATGTGGTCCAAGGCTTACGAGGATGAAGGGCTCGTTCTCGGTCAGGATGAAAGAACCGTGCTCGAGTTCGCTTTCAACGGAATGCTCGGCTCGGTTGCGTACCGGGTGAGCATCGGCAGCGAAACGGCGATAGAAGACGTGATTCGCCTTGTAGCTCCCGAACTTCCTCAGATTCTGGCAGCCCGACTCTCGAAAGCGCTCGGGTTAAACGGCGGCTCCTTAACGCTTTCTTCCCCATCCGAAATTATTCCCCCACGAGATCGAGGCGATCGGTTGTAACGACGGCCTGCGGACCTTCTCAACGTGTTCTCGGTAAGCGACCGGGAGATTGACCGCATGCTTTTATCCAGGAATGATGCGCTGGTCAGTCAGGGATGACCGATCGGGAGGTCGTGGGACGACGTGGGGACGATGCCGGTGATGGCGCCTACCCCCGCTTGGGCATGTCCTCCAAGGCGCCCTCGGTGAAGCCCTCGGCGTAGGCGGAGGGCACTACGACGGAGCCCTTCGACTCCTTCATGCTCTCGTTCAAAAGGTGCATCTGGCGCAGCTTCAGCGCCAGCTCATCCTCGCGGTAGATGCGCGCGGCGTCGAGCAGCATGCTCGCGATGTCCTGCTCGATCTCGGCCAGCACCACGCGGGTGTCCTTCTCGACCTCGAGCGCGGCCTTCTCGGCGTCCCACACCATCCAGAACACGACGGCGTCCACGTTCACGGGCACGAGGTCGGCGGTGAGGGTCTCCTCGGCGCCGAAGCCGGTGAGCATGACGCGCTGGTCGGCCGATCGCAAGGTCGAACAGGCGACATCCTGACTCCTTTCGCTCCAACCCCTGGCCTCGCAAGATTGGATACCCCTTTTACCTCTAGCATACGCACGTTCGAATATGTTTGTCAAAGCGACCTGAAAGTACGAAACCCCTGGCTAGAAGCATGCCA
>JAFSHA010000034.1 GCA_017440565.1 Eggerthellaceae bacterium
CAAGCGGCCATCCAGTCAGGAATGTCGCCAAACATAGGGCCAGATGGCCACTTGGGCAAATCTATGTTTGGCAACGCCAATGGTATCACGCGGAGGCGAGGCGGTCATGCCTCGACCCGCACGCTCCGAAACTCTCGGATTCCGATATTACGCAATCAATCCTGCTTTGTCCCATTTCACACGCCGAAAGTGACGCTGTTGTGTTGCTTTGCGAATGATTTCGCCTACACGCCTGTCCTATGACAATTTACCCATTAAAATGCATGCGATATATTTTGCGGAAAATCCGCCACCTATGCGCTTCGGAAGGCACCTCATGCTTCAGCTGCAAAACATTTGCAAATCCTACACCACCGGCTCCTTCACGCAGAAGGCGCTCGACAACGTGTCCATCTCGTTCAGGGATAACGAGTTCGTGGCCATCCTGGGCCCGTCGGGTTCGGGCAAGACCACCATGCTCAACATCATCGGCGGCCTTGACCACTACGACTCGGGCAACATGATCATCGACGGCGTGTCCACCGAGCAGTACAAGGACCGCGACTGGGACACCTACCGCAACAACCGCATCGGCTTCGTCTTCCAAAGCTACAACCTCATCCCGCATCAGACGGTGCTCGCCAACGTCGAGCTGGCCCTCACGCTTTCGGGCGTGTCGCCCGCCGAGCGCAAGCAGCGCGCCCTCGAGGCGCTCGCGAAGGTGGGCCTGGCCGACCACGTGAACAAGAAGCCCAGCCAGATGTCGGGCGGCCAGATGCAACGCGTGGCCATTGCGCGCGCCCTCATCAACGACCCGGAAATCCTGCTGGCCGACGAGCCCACCGGCGCGCTCGACTCCAAAACCAGCGTGCAGATCATGGACCTGCTCACCGAAATCGCCCGCGACCGCCTGGTGGTCATGGTCACGCACAACCCGGAACTGGCCGAGGAGTACGCTACGCGCATCGTCACGCTTACCGACGGCGTGGTGCGCAACGACACCGACCCCTACCTGCCCACGCCCGAGGAAATGCACGCCAGCCAAAAGCAGGTGCGTCGCACGTCCATGAGCTTTTTCACGGCGCTTTCGCTTTCCTTCAACAACCTCATGACCAAGAAGGGCCGCACCATCATGACGGCCTTTGCCGGCTCCATCGGCATCATCGGCATCGCGGCCATCCTCGCGCTTGCCAACGGCGTGAACGACTATATCAAGACCATCGAAGAGGAGACGCTTTCCGAGTATCCGCTGCAAATCACCAGCTCGGGCCTCGACATGTCTGCCATGCTCACCGGTGGCGAAAGCATGGCCGATGAGGAAGACGCCGAAGCTGCAGCCGAGGACGAGGTCGAAATGGGCCTCACCGTTCAAGTGGGCGGCAACACCGTAGTCGGCGAGGACCCGGCTGAAGGTGCCGCCGAGGCCGAAGCAGCCGATGAGGTGCGCGTCTTCCCCATGGTGTCGTTCATGTTCTCAAGCGTCGGGCAGAACGACCTCGCCTCGCTCAAGACGTTCCTCGACAACGAGGAGAGCCTGGACCCCTACGTCAAGGCCATCGAGTACTCCTACGGCGTGCAGCCGCAGGTGTTCTCCGCCGACACCGAGAACCTTCGCCAGGTCAACCCCGACACCTCGCTTTCGGCGCTGGGCATCAGCTCGTCGAACAGCAACAACTCCATCATGTCGATGACCATGTCCACCGACGTGTTCTACCAGATGCCCTCCGATCCCAGCCTCTACGAGACGCAATACGACGTTTTGGCTGGTCATTGGCCTGAAAGCTACAACGAATGCGTGCTGGTCACCACGGCAAGCGGCAGCATGAGCGACTTCATGCTCTACACGTTGGGCCTGCGCGACACCGACGAGCTCGACACCATGGTCGAGCAATTCGCCAACGAAGAAGAGGTCACCGCACCCGAAGGCATTCGCGACTATGCCTACGACGAGATCGTCGGCATCACGTTCAAGCTGGTCAGCCCCACCGACTTCTACGCCTACGACGCCGAATACGACGTGTGGGTCGACAAGCGCGAGAACAAGGCGTACATGCGCGAGCTCGTCGCCGGCGGCGAGGACCTCACCATCGTCGGCATCGTGAAGCCGGCGCAGGATGCCACCGCGGCCATGCTGGCCTCGGGTATCAACTACCCCGCCTCGCTCACCGAGCACGTGATCGAGCTTTCGGCCACCAGCCAGATTGTGCGCGACCAGCTGGCCGATCCCGACATCAACGTGTTTACCGGCAAGCCCTTCGGCGAGGAGGACGAAGACGGCGTGGGCATGGACAACATGTTCACCGTCGACACCGCCGCCATCGAGTCGGCCTTCCAGTTTGACACCAGCGCGCTTGCACTTGACTTCGAGGGCGTCGACTTCAGCATCGACCTTTCCAAGCTGCCCGCCTTCCCCACCTTCGATGATATGCCCATGCCCGACCTCGAGGGCGTGATCCCAAACAGCGGCGGTCAGCCGGGCGCCGGCGACGTCCCGAATTCCGGTTCGGGCAGCACCACAACCCCCGATGCAGGCGGCAACGAGGGCGAGCCGGCCGTTCCTGGCGAAGGCGATTCCTCCACCCAGCCTGATGCGGGCGACGAGGGCAGCGCTTCCGACGACGCCGAAGACGGGGCGGCCGAGGGCGGCGCCGGCACGCCTGGCGAGGGCGACTCCGCGCCCGACCCCGAGCCCGAAACACCCGATGAGGGCAATCCCGCTCCCGAGCCCGAAACACCTGCCACCCCCGAGCTTCCCGAGTCGGCAACGCTTATTCAGCAGCTCATCTTCAACATCGCGCAGGATCTCTCCGAAGACTACGTGGCCAACCACGCCAACCAGTCCTTCGCCGACTACCTGCGCTCGGACGCCGCGCGTGCCATCATCGAGAAACACCTCGGCCCGGTAAGCGATGAGATCGCCGAAACCTACACCGAGTACTTCGAGCAAAAGCTCACCGGCTACATGAACGAGCTCATGGCCTCGCTGCAAAAGCAGATCGAAGGCGCCATGATGCAGGTGATGGGCCAGCTCATGGCCAACATGGGCAACGCTTTCAGCTTCGATGCCTCCGCGTTCGAGAACGCCTTCCAGTTCAACATGACTGAGGAGGAATTCGGCGAGCTTATGATGGCCATGATGTACTCCACGGCCGATACCTACGACAACAACCTGAAGGACCTCGGCTACGTCAAGCTCACCACGCCCACGTCCATCAGCATCTACCCGTACGACTTCGCCAGCAAGGAAATCGTGGTCCAGACGCTTGACGACTACAACGCGCGCATGGAGGAAGCCGGCGAAGACGACAAGGTCATCAACTACACCGACCTCGTTGGCACGCTCATGTCGTCGGTTACCGACATCGTTGACACCATCAGCTACGTGCTCATCGCGTTCGTGGCCATTTCGCTCGTGGTCAGCTCCATCATGATCGGCGTCATCACTTACATCAGCGTGCTCGAGCGCAAGAAGGAAATCGGCATTCTGCGCGCCATCGGCGCCAGCAAGGGCGACATCAGCCGCGTGTTCAACGCCGAGACTGTCATCGAGGGCCTGGTGGCCGGCCTTCTGGGCGTAAGCATCACCGCGCTTGCATGCATCCCGGCAAATGCCATCGTCTACGAGCACTTCGATGTGCCCAACGTGGCGCAGCTGCCCATCGAAGCCGCGGCTATTCTGGTGGGTATCAGCGTGTTCCTGACGTTTATCGCCGGCCTCATCCCGTCAAGCGCCGCCAGCCGCAAGGACCCGGTGGAAGCTCTGCGTAGCGAATAACGCAAAACGGCGGGGCCAGGCGCACCCATTGCGTACCCGGCCCCGCCGCTCAATGCTTTCTGGCAGCCGAAACAAACCGTCACAACAACGCGAGGACGCCCTCATCCGCCATCGCGTCTTCTCGCGCAGAACCCTCCCCTACGCGCGGCCGCGTTTGACATCCCAAAGATCGCGCAGGTCGGCGTCTTCGGGCCAGTCCTCGTTGAGGTATTCGCCCAGACGTCGCGCGGCGGCAAGCGCGGCTTCGTCTTCGGACGCCGGCACCTCGTCGGTGTTGTTGGTGATAACCTCGTAGCCCTCATAACCGCGCGCATTCAGCATGCTGAACAGGCACCGAATGTGATGCATGCTGTTTTGCTCGTTCTTCTTGCTGCCCGCCGTAAGGATAAGGCCGGCCTTCTTCGGGCTGATGCCGCGCGGGATGTCCAGGAAGAACATGGCCGCATGCTGCGGCTGGAAACGCGAGAGAATCTCGAGCATGGGACCAGGCATGGTGCCGAACCATACCGGCGTGGCGATGACCACGTTGTCGAAATCATCGGCGTAGATGATGTCCATGTCATCGCGCACCACGCATTTGGCCGTGGTGGCGCAGCTGCGGCAGTCCACGCACGAGGCAATCTTGTTGCGGAAGGCCGAAACCTCCACCACCTCGCCTTCGAGCGTCTTTTTCAACTCGGCAATGAGCGTGGCCGTGTTGCCGCGCGGGCGAGGCGAACCGTTGATGATGAGCGTGCGCTTTGCCATGAGGGACCTTCCTCCAAAAACCAAAACGTTGCAGCAGCGCCCAGGCAGACCCGCCATCAGGCGCCGACCGCAACAGACAAATTATCTTCATTTGAGGATATTATCCTCGCCTAGGCAGAATGTCAAAGCCCTACTACTTCACGTAAAAACCCGCCAGCGAGCCATCCTCGTAGAAGCTGATGGTGTACTGAGCCGTGCCGTTTTCGTAATCGGCCATCTGCACCACCGTGACGAACTCGGCCCCCGCGCCATCAGCCCCAGTCATGCAGGCGGAATCGCCAAAGCTGGAGAAGGAGCCCAGAGCATCGAGCACCGCGTCGCCCGCACCCTGAAGCTGATCAGCCGTAAGGCCCACCGTCTGGCCCTTCGCAGCTACCGAATCGTAATCGCGCGCGCTGAAGTCTTCGATGACAGCCTGCGCGTCCTGAACGACCGCAGCTTCATCGGCCCATTCGGGCACGCCCTCGCTCAGGCCCGAACCACCGCTGCAGCCCGCAAGAAACGCGCACAGCGCCAAGGTGAACATCGCCATCACCGCGAAAGCCAGCATCTTCCTCATCTTGCTCATATCGAATCCTTCCTCTTGCTTACGAATTTGAACACCAACCAAAGCTGCGCCACGGCAAACACCGCAAGCAGCAGCTCAAACAGGAACAGGGGAATCAAGGCCGTGCTCGCAAGGCCGGCACCCACATCGACGAGGCAATGCAGAAGAAGAGCCAAGCCAAATGCAGCTGGCTTGCGGCGCATCACGGCGTAATACACCAAAAACGTGAACGCCACATGGCAGGCCATAGCCGAGAGGCGCTCGAAGCCGGAAACGAAGAGCGCACCGTCCAAAAGGCCCGCTTGCTCGGGGCTTGCAAACAGGAGAGGCGCCACGCCCGCACCCGTCAGCAACGCCTCAAGCCCTCCATGCCCTATGCCGAAAACCAAGGGAACGCGCAGGTCGAAAGCACGAGTTCGCTGCGGCCGCAGCAGCAGAAAGCGAGCGGTTTCCTCGAACAGCGCCGCTGAGGCAGCAAGCGCCAGTATGTAGAGCATTGGCTGCGTGGCGGAAAACACCGCAAACCACGCCGTGTTGCCCAGCGCCTCAAGCAAAGGCAAGCGCAATAGCACCTGCGAAACAAGAAAGCTCGCAACGCCCAGGAAGAACACGCCCGTCAGCTTACGCTCTCTCAGCAGGCACCACGCCAAGGCGCCCAAAGGAACGCCAAAGCAGACAGCTAGGAAAAACACCGCCGAAACGAAGCCCAACGCCTCCCCTTTCAAGCCCAATGCAAAACGCATTCATTATATCGCCCTGCCCCGCAACCGCGACGAGGCTCCGTCATTGCCGCTTCTGTGCGAAAAGTCGACTTGTGCAGGCCTCAGACGGATTTTACGCCTCGAAACGGCAGTTTTAAGGCCGTCGGCACCAGAGGCTAAGCACCCACGCTCTCGTGACCTGCGCAAATGCCAAGTCGACGTTCCGTCTATGCGCAAGCAGGCACGAAACAGACCGAAATTTCCTGCACAAGTCGACTTTTCGCACAGAAGGTCCCTTACGAACCCCATGTGAAGTTCTTGATACTGGCGGCCACTTCGAAGTTGTACCTCACGATGCCCAAATCGACGTTCGAGAACGGGCCGCCCAAAGAACGGGCGCGCACCACGCGACGCCCATCCGCGGCTGGCACGTCGGTCAACTCCAGGAAGAAGCGCTGCTGGTTCATGGCGGTCGGCGCCAACAAGGCTGCCTCGACGCCACGCGTAAACCACGCGGGCGACTTGTCGGTGGCGTTACTTACCTTGCCGATGGCTTTCGACTTGCGCTCGCGCCCCTGCGTCTCGCCGACGCCGATGGCGATAATGAGCGCCAGCCTTTGGCCGGCCTCGATCGAGCACTTCGCCTTACGCGAGAAGTTCTTCATGCCAACCCAACAGGTATTCAAGCCCGCCATCTGGGCAAACAACACCAGTCGTTGGCCGAAGTAGCCGCACGTTTCGTCAAGGTCCGGCCCATCCGGACCCACCAGCGCCACATAGTTGCGCACGCCCTTAAACATGCCGTAACTCAAAAGCGACCCCTTGAATGCTGCAGGATCCTCCACTACCAGCTGCATCGAAAGACCCGATTCTGCGTTCAGCGCATCAATCGCGGCACGCAAGAGTTGCGCCTTGTCGGCGCTCAGGGGTTCGTCAACGTAGCGGCGCACGGAATGACGCGCGCGCAAAGCTTCAAGTTCGTTCATTGGGGCATCGCCTCCTGATGCAGGGGTAATGAGGGTTTTCGCCTCCCATTATCCCCCATTTCAATTGCATGCTACACGTCAGCCCCTCGATTGCGCAAGAAGAGATGACGCTCTTCGTCCCCATCGTCCCAGCCACAGTCCGGAAGCGCGTTCGCATATAATGGACGGGCCCAGCCATTGAGCCACTTTCGCACGAGGAGCCCCGCATGCGCATACCCAGCTTTCCCATGATCGTGTTCTGGATCATCGTCATCGTAGCTCCGCTGGCCGTGAGTGCCGCGGTCGTGGGCCAAGTTCCCAATGCGGGCGAAATCCCCCTACACTGGAACGCCGCAGGCGAAATCGACCGTTGGGGAACGCCCGAGGAAGCCGCAGGTACGTTTTGGTTTCTCGGCGGCATCATGGCGGCGATGAACCTGCTCATGGCGCTGGGCTATGTGTTCAACGATTTCCTCTACAACCGCGGCCTTGTGCACGGCGTCTCGCGCACGGGTGCGCTCAAGGTGTACGTGGTCTGCGCCGTCTTCCTCGCCGTGCTCACCGCCGCCATTTCGTTCGCCATCCTGGCCAAGACCCTCGGCGCCCTCTAACCGCCTCGCCGCCCGTTTGGAACAGGGATCGTAGTCCTGCTCCAGTCAACTTACAGGAACCACTCCAAATGGCCGCAGGCTTTGCACTCGAAAACAGTAGCTTCGCGGTTTGCCCAGTCGAGGCCCAGAAACGACATAGCCGCCGTGTTAAGCTGGCCTTCGGTCTTGATGAACTCCTGCCCGCCGCAATGCGAGCACGTCACCGTATGCCCCGCAATCTCGTAAGAATAATCGCCCTTCAAGCCACGGTTGAAGCCCTCGAAAAAGCCCATTTCAACCTCCTAATAGTTGCGCTCCCAGATCTTCATGATGTCGGTTCCAATCCTGAGAACCCAATGAACAACGGCAGACGTCCCATCCGAAGTGCGCAGCTTCGCGGCATCATCAGCTAACGCCTCGCTGGGTTTCTTGGGATGGCGCTCGAACAGTTCCGCGGAAGAGGCCGGCGCATTAGACAGGCCGCCAACGCCGGGGATACCGCCGATGGTGCTAACCACGCCGATGGGCGTGTAAAGCGAGGCGAGCATTTGGTTTGAAACGGTCGCGTTCGCGGCGAAGGCCGTGCTGCTGATGTAGGCGGGCAGCATGGCGGAAAGACTCGGAAGAGTCGATTCCTCCCGGCGCGAATTCACGGAAGGCCCCTGATACCACGCGGGCCACGCCACCTCCCGCATACCGCGAGCAAGCCACCCGCCCCCGTCGGCGGCGTCAAATGCTTCTTCGAGCACCTCGGGCGCTGCAGCCTCAAGCGCCTTCAGAGCGCTTTCCGACTCGCCCAACATGAAGGCAAGCGGCATGAGCTTACCCCAAAATTCCTGGTCATCAGGAAAGCGCGCGCCCTTGCCGCGTGCGGGCAGGTCACGCAGCCATGCGCGAAGCTGCTTGGCCGCCTCGTATTGACGGGCTGCTTCCGGTGAGAGCTTCGGCATCTGTCGCCACACGAAAACCAGTGCGATGGCCAGTACCGCCAAGCCCACAAGATACACAGGCGACCCCGTGCCCAAAGTGGCCAGCAAACCGCCCACCAAGCACACGCCCGCCGCTACCGGCAGCGCTTGGCGCATGAATACGCTTGCGGGGGTGAATGCGCCCATGCGTTCCACCTCCTCGGCAAGAGCAGCCTGCCACGAGGTCATGGCTTTGCGCATCTCGCCCGCATCGGAACGCCCATAGCGATAGAACTCGCCCATCCACAGCTCGTCGGCGCCGCCGGCTATCACGTCGAAGAGCATCTTGAGCGTGATGGCGTCGACGGGGTCGGCACACGCGGCGGCCGAGGGGTCGCGAGAAAGGCGGTAGTCCTCGACGTCGCACCCACGCAACCTGTCGTAGCGCTCGCCCTGGTGGACGCGAATGACGCCCGCATGCGCCAGGCGCAGGATCTCGGTGGCCAGATCATCGGAGTGAGCGCGGCCCCAGCGGCACACCCGCGCCAGCACGGCCGGCTGCACCCCGTCGTCAAGCAGGACCCTCCAGCGGTCGATCAGCTTCGAGTCGAAATTCCCCATGCCAACCTCCCATCTCACCGGCGAAACCACGCAACCTGTTGCATGCAACGGGCACCTTTACTATACGAAACTCACGCGCACCAGGCAACCGCTTCCAACCTACGCGTACAGCGTGACGGCGTACTGCCCAACCACCTCGTCGCTATCGTAGAGGTAGACGTCCAGCATGACAGTATGCTCTTCCGCGCCTGCGTCCACCGCAACGACAACGAACCCCCGAACCGAAGTGAGACAGCAAGCCCGGCCCCTGCCCCATTAGGGAGCCTGGCCCCCGCCCCGCTTCGTCCGAAATCAACCGCAACTCCCTGCACGGAATGGCTTGTTTGGCACCGATTCGCACAAAATTGAGAGTCTGGTACCATCGCTGCACGAGATTGCGAGTTTGGTACCGCTTTTTGACCGAAAACGCACCGTCTGCCGTCCGGCGGGGGCTCCGACGAACGCCTTCGGGTAATTATCTAATTTCGAAATAATATTGAACAGGGGAAACGCTTTCCGCTTCCCAGCCAATCACCAACCGACAAGGCTGATTCGCGAACAGAAGGTACCAAACTCGCGATCCCGTGCAGCAGGGGTACCAAACTCGCGATCCCGTGCGGATTGGTACCCAATTGGCATTTCGTGCACACGCGGCATACGCGACACATCGCTTTCCGCAAGACGATCAGCAAGACAGCCGCACAACGGAGAGTTCTCGAGGATAGGCCAATTCCCCGAAGCCGCCGAATTCACCCAGAACGTACAACGGGACAAACACGAGCGAAGGAGCGTCATGGCCGCAGGAGAATGCGGGAACCACTGCTATCGTTCCGAAATGCGCAAGCACATCTGTCAGGTCATGCGCTACGCCGGTCCACGCATGGTAACCGCGCATCCCGTTGCCGCAATCCGGCACCTCTTGGGAAGGTAAGCCGCAGGTCAACGGCGGTATCGCAAGCCGGGCGCCAATATGCGACCTGCTTCAACTCCGCGAACGACTCCGCGAACCCGACTTTCAAAGTTGCCAACCTTGCCCATCGAAACGGCGACCCCGTATAATTAACTTGCGGAAAGCCCCAGCATCAACGCCCTTCCCACCTAGCAGCATAGGAGGGCCGCCATGAGAAGAATCGCCCCGCCGCTCATTTCAACAACCCTGCTTGTTGTAACCCTGCTTGCGTCCTGTCTGCTTGCCGGATGCGCCGCCTCGCAAGCACATCCCGACGACGGGCTCACGCTTTCCGTGGAGGGCGCCGCAGTGTCGCTTCCAGAAGGCTTCGCGGAGGTGGAGCCCTCAAACTTCATCGAGCTTCCCTACGAAGACGGCACCATATCGGCCCAGATGAAACTCGCGAAAAACGCAGCCCTGCCCGCCTTCGTCACCCTGTCGAAGGTCGAGGGCCGTGACTTCGACGCCGTCGAGGATTGGGCGCGCCGACTCCCCGAAAGTGCGGGCGACCGGGCAAGTGCCACGTCCTTCGGCCTCGTCGAGGACTTCCACGGTTTCATGGCGCACTTCTCCGATGGCTTTTCGCCAGCGAACGACCCGGCATCCGCCCAGTGGGACACTCCCGCCTTCTACAGCACAAGCCTTGGCGAGGCAGTGCGAGTGAGCTACGTTGTCGGCTCGACACGCACGACGACGCTCTACACCAGCCTGGGTGCCGGCACCTACGTTGAGGTCCGGGCCACATTTCCCAACGCCGCCTACGCGCACGACCCTGACTACTTCGACGGGATATTCTCGAGCGTTCGAGAGTATCGGGAAAGCATCGTGATCGCAAAGGCCTCGAACGCCTGGACGCTCGTCGCGCTGATGTTCTTCCCGGTGTGCCTCGTGGCGACGCTTTTCATCGTCCTTCTGAAGAAGCCCGTTCGCAATTTCATCCGAAAGAGGCCGGCTCTCGAGGCGCGCCACCAGAAAATCAAAGCCGCGGGCCCCAAGGAGGGCTGGTCGGGCTACGTGCTGTTCGCCGTGGTGATGCTGTTCCTCTTCGCTGGCGCCCTCATGATCTTCATCGGCGCCTCATAACAGACCAGATAGCAAGCACGGATTCATTCCGCAACGGCAGCAATCCGCCCCAGCAATCGAATTCGCCCCTCGCTCTACCCAAACAGAAAGCATAGCGGTATGCATGCAAAAAGGAGAATGCCCACCACGAGCACAACAGCGCCAATGACCCCGCCCAGTTCCCTCTGTTCGATGCTGTTCGGACTATCGTGGTAGTCGTTGGCATTGCCCGCAATATAGCCCAGACTCTTGCCCCTTAGCATTCGGATGCCGAGCCAGCAACAAGCAATGCCTCCAGGTAGGCATAAGATGGTGACGCAGACAGCAATGCCTGGGACAGAACCCATTGAGCATCCCTTCTCGAGTTTCGGCTAACGTGCGCGTACGAGCAACGAATGACTCAACGAGCCAGATTCGTCGAGTCATCTTGACAACCTATCTCTCATCTTTTCTCATTTTAGTTCACGCATGCAAAAGGCAGAGTCTTGCCACGGAAGAGTCGACGAGCTGAGCCCAAGATTTCCGACAGCTACTCTCCAATTAGCTCTCTAATAGCTCTCTATTTTAGACTCTATATAGAGAGCTATTAGAGAGTTTTTAGAGAGCATCGCGCAAATCGCCGCCCGAAACCACACATCCAATTCACTTGGTGAGTGTATACTTCCTTGACGCATTCGTCGCAGGAGCTGTGGGGGTCACCAGTCCTTCAGAGACCAGCCGCGACATCTGGGCTCTCAGAGTCCCGATCTTGTGGCCAGTCAAATCGGCTATCTCGCGCATCCCAATGGGTTTGCCAGCATTCTCGAGCGTCATGAGAATGGAATCCCGCGCAGAAGCTCTCCGCCTCCTCCTATCGCCGCCTCCACCAGCACAAAGCTCATACGCATCTGGAGAAACGCACCTGAGTAGGCCGTCATTCTCGAGAGCCTCCAATGCCCGCCGAATCTCATCGGAGTCATAGCCAAGTAGCTGACGCAGCTCCCCCACGGAAAAGGACGATTTGCGCCTAGCCTCAAGCATTACGGCCGCTTCGACAACGCTCAGCGGGCGAGCCATAAGCCCGTCCATCCACTCCTTATTCGCAGACAGCTCAACTCCGCCCCTCCGAAGAACGACCCTAAAGTAGTCAACACCAGCATCGAATCGGGGTTCATCGAGAGCTCGTGAGCGCATTTCTCGTATCATAAGCCGTATTCCCGATCCCTGCCCCTCCGCAGGCGCGCCTTCACCAGAGTACTCAATCCTAGACACAAGCTGCATGAGGGCGCTGTTCCTACAGCGAGATTGCCCATCCCCTAGTGTTTCAAGGGTCTTCCCTCCCCAAAGACCACCGGGGTTAGTAATTTCAACCCTGTCGGAAAAAACATCGACCGATACAGACTGGCCCACGAAATAGCTTGCATACTCACGGTGTATAACTGCGTTGGCTATCGCCTCGCGCAGCACGTCCAGCGGTATCTCAAGTTCATCGCGCCTAGAAGCGCCTTCAACATAAGAGTAGGTCCTCAAGTTGCGAGCCGCAGCGAGTACCGCAGCATCCACCATTTCCCCAATCGATCCCTCGCAAACAACGCGATCCAAAAAGCGAGGGCCCTCCGGATCTGATTTTTCGATACCCGGATGCACGGCAACGTCAACGACAAGCTTCGGGAAGAATTCCTGCGGGTAGACTCCAAGTCCCATCAATCCCGCAAAACTCAAGGCACCCGACGGCTTGACAACGTTCAACCTCTTTAGTTGAACACCGCGATCATCGGTACCCCGCAGCGCCTTAGAGCCACGCTCCTTTTCGCGGGACAGCAGACGATCGACCAGCTTCTGATCGAGGTCGAGCACCGAAGACCCCTCTACCTCGCCGCGATCTGCGAGAGACGGCTCCAAAAGGTGCTGCAGCTCAAATATCTCGGTCGCCGAAAGCTTGATGTCCTTGTCGTCAACTCTCTTATACGCCCCGTTCGTCAGCCCCTTGTCCCGCACATAGCACGGCTTGAAACGAGGATCGACTTCACGGATCTCCACAACGAGGACCTGCTCCTCCTCGAAGTCAAAACGTTCGAGATCGTATTGGGGCATGTTCACTATCTTAGGCTTCGCATTGCCTCCGTCTTCAAGCCCCGAAACGAATTGATCCCTCACCCTGTCGAGCTTAAAACCCGGCACCGGGCGAAAACCCTCGCGCTCCTCAAGACCCAGGATGATTGTCCCGCCGCGCGTATTGCCGAACGCGCTCACACTTTCCCAGATATCCTTAGACAAAGACTCCCCGCAGGCCTTCACCTCCACCAAAGCGTCATCGCACCCCTGCTTTCGCAGCCTTTGAACGATAGCCTCAAGATTCTCTGGCGTCATGGATCCTCACCTCAAATTCTACTGCACTCGATTCACCCAGAGATCAGCGCTCTCAAACCGTCTCTATAATTGCTCTCTAAATTATACAGCAATTAGAGAGCAATTAGAGAGCCGGTTGGAGAGCCAATTGGAGAGGGCGGCTCTTATGAAGAAAAAAAAGGGGGGGGGGCATCGAAATGCATCCAGCAGCAACGCCTCCGCAAGGAATGCACGCGCTGATTCGTATAATGGTTGAAGGCGTATTTATGCGCAGCTCCGCACGGATCGGAGGACCCATGACGAGCGCAACCAGCAGCCAGCGCAAGGCAACTGCCAAGGTCGACTTCGGGCCACGTGCGAAGGCAGCGCAGTTCAAGGGCGTCATTGCCGCCGCGGTCGTTTCTGGCGTTATTGCGGCGGGGGCCGCAGGTTCTGGCATAATTGCGACGGGGGCCGCAGGGCAACCAGTCACTGAAACCCTGCCTCTGACCTCGTCGTTCGTCGGCGGCGTGAGCGCGTCGGCCTGCTACGCCTTCCTCACGCTGGAGGAAATGGTCGCGCAATCCGACCTCGTGGTCATTGGCAAAGTCGTCGGCTCGTCAGCCCCCTACCCGCATTCCGACATGCCGGGAGCCTCTCCCCTGTACTACCGCGACGTTTACGTGCGCGTCAGCGACAACGTCGAAGGCACGCCCGTAGCTGCCGGCTCTTCCGAGGGCTTCACGCTCGACAGCGCCCTAGAGGCAAACGAGCTCGAAGCATTCAGGGAAGGCGCGGCCGTCATCACCATCCGCACGCCAGTCGATTCGTACAACGGAATAGGCGTCTCGACGGGCATCGACGAAATCGAAGCCGGCACCGAAGCGCTCTTCTTCTTGCACCTCCCAAAAGAACTCCCCGACGAAACCCGCTACCGCCTCCTCATGGGCGAGGGAAGCATCTTCACACAGCTGCCCGAAGGCGACTACGAGATCTTCGACGGCCAGGGCCAACGTCACTTCACCACCGACGAGCTCGCGGCAATTGCCACAAGCCGAACGGTATAATCGGGCCGATGTCATTTCCGTTCGGCGGCATAGGAGGCCTTGAGCCATGAAGCTGAGAAAGCTTTCTTGTGAACTGAGCGTGTGCCAGATGGGATCGCTCGAGAGCGTCGACTTCGACATCGAGCCGCTGTTCCTTGCGCGCACCGCTGACGAGATATCGCTCGTGTGCCCCACCAGCCGCGTCCCCGCAAGCACCACGGCACGCGAAGACGGGTGGCAAGGCTTTGCCGTCGAAGGCCCGCTTGATTTCGCGCTCGTCGGCATTCTGGCCGAAATTTCCCGCATCCTAGCCGAGGCGAACGTCCCGCTTTTCGCGGTGTCCACGTTCAACACCGATTACGTCCTAGTCAAGGCCGATCATTTCGAACGCGCAGCCGCAGCACTCGAAACCGCAGGTCACAGCTTCATCGATTAATTGCCGCCCAATCGGCCGTAAGCGCGGCGCCCGGCGTCCACGGGCGGGCGTACACCTCCACGCTGGCATACTCGAACCCGTACGGCAGGATGCAGTCAAACATGAACTCGGCGGGCTCGCCCGCAACCAAACCGTCGACAATGCACTCGTTGCCGCACAGGATGGCGCCAGCCTCGTCGCGAAACACCAGACTCAGCTGCACGCACGACACGCTAGCCTCGCCCAGCAAACGCTCGTTCACCTCAACGTCGGGCGAAAGCGTCACCGTTCCCGAAAACGTCCACGAGTCGCGCCCATACTGGTCTGCCACAAGCTCGCTCACCTGATAAAGCCCCTCGGGAAAGGCCAGCTCGGCGTAATCGTAATCAGTCACGCTGTCGCCATCGGAAATCGCGCCGTGCGGAAGCGAGCGCAACTCGCCCACGCCATCCTCGACGGCGAACAGCACCTGCAGCCCCTCGGCTTCCGCCCCCTCAATCATCCCCGGTGCTATACCCGCCAAGACAAGCTTCTCACCTGCAAAAACAACGGGCAGGCTCACACGGCTGTCAAGCTTCAGGACCCCGTTCGCATCGATGCCGAGCACGCGCAGCACCGCGCCGTTGACAACGAAATACTCGTCGGTGTTCTCGATCTCAACGCCAAAGTGCACGTTGGTTGACCACGCGCGGCTCCCCTGCGGGACAAGCCAGCCCGACCCCGTCACAACCAGCGGCTGCTCCCGCGCCGACATCTTCGCATAAACGGGCTCGTCCTCCATGCCTGCGCGAAACTCATCGATGCTGTTCGGGTGACAGCCAGCCATCCCCGCAACCAGCAGCGCGGCCACCGCGGCAAGAACGAGACCCCGCACACCGGTTCGCGCGGCCGCAATCCCCCTACGCATACGCAAGCCTCCCTTCAGCGCGCGGAAGCTGCTCGTTGCGCAGCGCCGAGAGGGCAACGCCGGCAAGCGCCATGGCAACCACGCTATGAAAACCCGGCGTCAACAGCGGAAACACGCTACTCGAGAACACGATGCCAAACGCGAAAGGCGCAAGAGAGACCAGCGCCGAACCCGCTATGGTCACGAACACCGCAATCCCGCACAGCGCGCAAAGCCGATTCCCCTGCCGCAGCGTGCGCACCAAAACCCACGCGGCAAGCGCCATCACCGCCACAACGAACGCCAGCACCGGCAAGCGCCCCACCTGATACAACGACGTCACCAAATACACGTCACTCGTCAGAAAGCCCTGACCAGCATCGGGTATCGCGCCCGCAGGCGCCATGTAGTAGTCCGACACGCTTCCCGAGCCCACCCATTTCGCATCCTGAAACGCCACGTCGCCAAACAGCGGCATAAAGAAGTGACCGAAAGGCTCGTGCCCAGGTTCCAGCAGGGCGAACACCCAGCGGTAGTACTCATATGCCACGCCCGTCGCGAGAACAAACGCCGCCAACATCACGCCCACAGCCACAAAGGCAACGGCCGCCTTCGCCCGCGCAACGCCGAACCAGCCAACCGCAATGGCATACGTCATCAGCGCGCCCACAGCCACCAGCATGATGAGCAACTGCGGCACATCGCCGAAATAGGCCGCCAGCACCGCCATAACCGCCGCACAACCCAGCACCGTGCAAAAGCCGCGCCATCTCCTGCCTCGGCACGCGTACAGCACAAGCGCCAGCACCAGAGGAAACGTCAACGTGAGGCTGTGCGCGGAATGAGCCCACAAGGTCATATACGAATTGACATCGGCCGCAAGCGCAATGAAGCATGCCGCCCCTACCGCCACGCCAAAAACCACCCAAGCATAGCGCGCCAAAAACGCTTGGCAGTCAAGCACGTGCAGCACCACCGCCGCAGCGATGCCCATCGCGGTAAATCCCACGACCTGCGACACGCCGAGCGTCCAAACGCCCAGGCCAAACATGTAATGCAACTGAAGCGCCATGCCCGCCAGCGCAAGCGCCACCAGCACGGCAAGCGCTCCCCACTGGGCCTTGGGCCTGTGAACCTCGTCAAGCGCCTGACCCACCATCACCGGGTCGCCCATCTGCCGAAGGGCCTCGGCGTGCGCCGCTTCCACAGACATGCCGTGCTCCTCGTAAGCCGCCGCCTGGTCGACCAAGTGGGCCTCGAGCTCGGCGGCAAGGGCCGGACGAGCCTGCTTCCACCGCACCTGCTCGCTAACCTCGCACAGGTAATCCGCAAAGGGCGAAACCCGGGGCATGCCCGCCTCTTTCTGCTGCAGCATTGCCGGCACCTCCCTCCAGCACCTGCAAAACGGCCTTCGCGTAGGCGCGCCATTCCGATTCCTTGACTTCAAGATGCTTGCGTCCCGCCTGCGTCAAGCGGTAGTACCGGCGCGGCCGCCCCACCGAAGCCTGCTGTTCCCACGACTCGACCAGGCCCTTCTGCTCAAGCGCATGCAGCAAGGGGTACAGCGTGCCCGCCTTCAGGTCGAACGTGCTGTCGGAACGCTCGCGCAGCAGCTCGACCATCTGGTATCCGTACATATCACCCTCTTCGAGCAGCTTCAACAGCAGCAAAGACGTGCTTCCCGAAAGAAGCGCCTTGTCGACAGCCATGCGCACCCCTCTCACTCATATATCGATGTTCGATATTATTATATAGATCTTCGATATATGTCAAGAAATAGAAGGGTGCCCCAGACGCACCCATAACATTTGAAGCAGGAAACAACCCTTCGCCAGGCAAGCCCCCACGCACGCCCACGCAACACGCAGGCTCGACCACGCTACCGCTGAGTAGCCGTCTCGCCTTCGGACACGCCCTCGTCCACGCGGGTATAACGGGCATGACGGCGCTTTCGAACTGCGGTTTTGCGCTGATCGCGCACCTTGCGCGTCTCCTCGCCAGCGGCGCTCACCAGCATCTTGAACGTCTCCACCATGAAATGGCGCATCTCGGGGTCAAGCCCCTTGCTCGCACGCATCACGGTGCGCAGGTTCGAGCCCAAGTGGTCGCGCAGGTCGAAGATAGTGCGCGCGTCGGTAGCCGAAAGCACCTGATACACGGTATCGATGAACATCTCGCGCTCCTCGATGGTACGCGTCTTCAGCCATCCGCTCAAGGTGGCCCCCACCCACTTCGCGCGTCGACGCAAACCTTCCACGTAATGGAAGTCCGAACCCTCGACCGTCCACGAGAACGGCTCATGCTGGCGCGAAAGCTTCGCCGAGGCGCCGATCACACGATAATCCTGGCTCTCTTCCAACAACAGGCCGAACAGGGAGCCCTCCGGCACGATTTTGCGGAACATCTCCTTGAACCGCGGGTCGTCCACACGCGGCGAGGGATCGCTCAAAAACGACGGCCCGTCGAAATTCACCACCATGTCGGTACGCGCGAAAACCTCATCCGACACGCACAGCGCCGCGTAGTGCGCATGGCTTCCGCCCTTCGAATGCCCGATGAACGCCAAGCGCTCCTCCACCGCCGAGGCAACGCCCGACGCGTAGGAAACGCTGGCCAGCTGCGCCGGTGTGAAATCGCGGAACGTGATGTTGAAGTTTTCCTTCCAGCCAACCATCGTGCCGTCGGTGCCGCGGAAAGTTAGGTAGGCGCGGCCGTCGCCCGGCAGAAACGTCACGGCCGAGAACTGTTTCTCAGTGCTGTCCACATGCTCGTCGGCATACAGGCACACGCGCGTTTCGCGGAAGCGCGCACTATTCAGGATAGCCTCGAGGAAGTCATCGGTGTGAGGCGAGCCCTTCATCCACCCGATGCGTAGCAGGCTTTCGCGATCGGTCCCGGAAATGACGTCGACCAGCGCAACCGACTCGACCGAGGTAACCTTCAGGGCCTCGTGCGACTCGAACTTGAGGTAAGAAAGCGTGGCAAGCACCAGCGCATCCACTACGTTGAACGGCTCTTCTGCAAAGCTTCGCTGCTCGCGCACCAGGTAATCGACGATTGTGCTCTGCGTCACGCTCGTCCCCCTTTCGCGCGAAATCCAGCAATTAATGAAAGCCATTATAGTACTACTTCGCAAAGGCAGCCGCCCGACGCCGCCACGCTCAAAATCCCCATTACGGAGCACGCCGTTGAAGAAGCGCCCTACTTCTCGGCTTCGTAGCTTTCCTTAAGGGCCGCAAATGCGGGCATGGCCGCCTCGATGGTCTCACGCGCAATGCAGTAGCTCAATCGCACCCAACCGCCCACGCCGAAGCTGTCGGAAGGCACGATCAAAAGCTCGAAGCGCTTCGCGCGATCGGAAAACGCCTGGGCGTCCTCCTCAAGCGCCTTCACCCACAGGTAGAACGCGCCGTCGGGCTCGACGTATTCGTAGCCAAGCTTCGCCAAGCCGCCCGCCAAAAGCTCGCGGTTCGCCGCGTACGCTTCCACGTCCGAGGGCTCGTAAAGGCACTTCTGCACCACGCGCTGCAGAAGAACCGGCGCACACACATAGCCAAGCGCGCGGCCCGCACCCGCCACGGCGGTCGACACGCGGGCAGGATCGTCCATCAAGTCCGACACATATATATACCCGATGCGCTCGCCCGGAAGCGAAAGCGACTTCGAATACGAGTAGCACACGATGGTGCGCGCGTAGATGGCGGGAATGTAGGGCACTTCCTTGCCGTAGGTGATCTCGCGGTAGGGCTCGTCGCTGATGAGGTAAATCTCGCGGCCAAGCTCGGCTTCCTTCTCGCGCAGCGTGTTCGCCAGCGCCTCGAGGTTCTCGCGCGTGTACACCGCGCCCACCGGGTTGTTGGGCGAATTCACGATAACGGCGCTCGTGCGCGGCCCCACAGCAGCCGCCACCGCCGCGACGTCAATCTGGAAGCTGGGCACCTGCGCGGGCACCTCGACGATGGTGCAGCCAGCCGCCTCGATCCACGTGCGGTACTCGGGGAAGTACGGGGCGATGACAACAACCTCGTCGCCCGGCACGGTGACCGCGGAAATGGAAATGGCCAGGCCAGCCGCCGCGCCAGCCGTCATGTACACCTGCGCGGCCTGCGCGGGCACGCCGTACTTGTCGCGAATGCTTTGCGCCACGGCCTCGCGCACGCGCGGGTCACCCGCAGCCGGCGAGTAGCCGTGCAACGAAACGGGATCCTCATCCATGAGCTCGAGAACGGTGTCCCGCACGATGGCGGGAGCAGGCACGCTGGGGTTACCGATGCTGAAGTCGAAAACCTTGTCGGCGCCGATCTCGGCCTTGCGGGCAAGCCCGTAGGCGAACAGCTCTCGGATAGCGCTCGGTGCGGCGCCCAGCGCGTACATGCTCTCGTTAATCATAGTTTGAAGCTCCCTCGGTCAACCATTTCGAAAGTTACGTTCAAAGCGGCGTCTATTGTAACGCTACGCGGCGCATCGTCGAGGCAACGCGCCGTTTGAAGGGCACTTTAGCGCGCTAATGCGTGATACTGCCCCACGTGAGGCTTGCATTCTTTATGTTTGTGTTAATATTGCCGCGTCACGCGCCCTTGCGCGATCCCGCGGCGTACCCTTGTACCACCGCAGTGCGCGCATGAAAGCTCAACTACGCTCGGCGCGCAACCCCTGCCTTCATGAGGGAAGCGCAGGCCGTTCGCACAGAAACAACGCACGCGCGTTTTTCTGCAGGACACAACAGGAAGGGAATTCACATGAAGAAGACTATGACTCGTAGGTCTTTCGCAGGCCTCACCGCCGTCGCTGGCATGTCCGTTCTGCTGGCTGGCTGCTCCTCCGAGGAAGAGCCCCCCGCTGGCGACGACCCGCAGGGCGAGCCCGCAGGTGACGAGCCCCAGGGTGGCGACGCCGTTTCTCTGCGCTTCGTGACCGGCGGCGAGTCCGGCACCTACTATGCATTCGGTAGCGTTATCGCCCAGCATGCCACCAACAACACCAACGTCGCCGTGACCGCGCTTGCCGGCAATGGCTCCCAGGCCAACATCTACGAGCTCGAGGACGGCAACGCCGAGCTGGCCTTCTGCCAGTCCGACGTCATGGCCTACGCCTACGAGGGCACCAACCTCTTCGCCGACACCGGCGCCGTGAACGTGTTCTCCACCGTCGGCTACCTGTATGACGAGCAGGTTCAGATCGTCACCTGCGACCCCGCCATCAAGACCGTCGGCGACCTCGCGGGCAAGAACGTCTCCATCGGCGCCGCTGGCTCCGGCGTGTACTTCAACGCCATCGACATCCTGGGTGCCTACGGCCTGACCGAGCAGGACATCAACCCCACCTATGAGGCCTTCGGTGACTCCGCCAACTCCCTCAAGGACGGCAAGATCGACGCCGCGTTCATCGTCGCCGGCGCTCCCACCACCGCCATCACCGAGCTTTCCACCTCCAAGCAGGCCTACCTGGTCTCCATCGAGCAGGCTCAGCTCGACACGCTGCTGAAGTCTTCGCCCTACTACGTGCCCGCCACCATTCCGGCCGGAACCTACACGGGCGTTGACACCGACACCACCACCGTCGCCGTGGGCGCTGTGCTCCTGGCCGCCGACTCCGTCTCCGAGGACGCTGTCTACACGCTGTGCGCCGACATCTTCGATAACGCCGCTAACCTGATTGAGAACCACGCCAAGTACGCCGAGGTCGACACCGCCAAGGCCGCTGGCGTCACCGCCGTTCCGTACCATGCCGGCGCCGCCAAGTACTTCTCCGAGAAGGGCTTCACTGTCGCCACTAAGTAAAGGCAACATTTAGCGTATACTGATCCCATACGAAACATACGGGATCAGCTAACCGAAATCGCGGTGGCGTCACGAGCGTCGCCGCGATTTCGCCGTTATTGAAAGGGGGATTATTTTGGGGCTTTTTAGCAAAAAGAAGGCGAAGGCCGACGAACTGGCCGCCGCCGAGCTTAACGCCCAGGCCATTACCGACCAAGATGATGCCGCTGCAGACGTAGACGCCATCATGCGCAAGTACGACCGAGAGTCGAACGTGCGCATCTGGGAAGGCGTACCGAAGATCGTCGTTTCGGTCTTCCTCGTGCTCTTCTCTGTGTTCTGCATCGGGATGACCTTGTTCTACACGGGCCTGCCCGAGACGCGCCTTTCTCTGTTCGTGGCCTTCGCCATCGTGGTTGGCTACATCATGTACCCGGCCAACAAGCACCATGTGCGCCCCAACACCATGCCGTGGTACGACATCGTGCTCATGCTGTTGGGCGCCGGCGCGTTTTTGTACTTCGCGTTCAACGCGCTTGACATCATCAAGCTGGCAACCCGCATCGAGACGCACCATATCATCATCGCCATCATCGGCCTCATCCCGCTCATGGAGCTGTGCCGCCGCTGCGTAGGCATCCCCATCCTCGTGGTGGTGGGCTGCCTTATGGCATACGCCTTCTACTGGCAGATGAGCAACAACCCCGACGTGTACATGGCCCTGCGCAACATGATGGGTAAGCTGTTCTACTCCACCTCCGGCGTCATAGGCACGCCCATCAACGTGTGCTACACCTACATTGTACTGTTTATCATTTTCGGCGCGTTCCTCGAGCGTACCGGCATCGCCGAGTTCTTCATCGCGCTGGCCAACCGCCTGGCCGGTTGGTCCTCAGGCGGCGCAGCGAAGGTTGCCGTCATCTCGAGCGCGCTGTGCGGCATGGTGTCCGGTTCCTCGGTGGGCAACACCGTGACCACCGGCTCGGTCACCATCCCCATGATGAAGAAGACCGGCTACCGCCCCGAGTTCGCCGCAGGCGTCGAGGCCGCGGCCTCCACCGGCGGCCAGATCATGCCCCCCATCATGGGCGCGGCAGCGTTCCTCATGGCCGAGTACATGGGCATCCCCTACATCGAGGTTGCCGCGAAGGCCATCATCCCGGCGCTGCTGTACTTCACCGGCATCTTCATCACCGTGCATCTTGAGGCCAAGAAGCTCGGCCTCAAGGGCATCCCCATGAGCGAGCTGCCCAAGATCAGCTACCTCATCAAGAACAGCTACCTCATCCTGCCGCTCGTGCTGCTGGTGTGGCTGGTGGGCTCGGGCGCGCGCACCATGGCATACTCCGCCGCCATCTCCATCGTGGGCGCCTTCATCGTCGGCCTCATCAACTTCTTCCTCACCGAGCTTCGCAACCGCGAGGCGGGCGTGAGCGCGGGCGCGTGCCTAGTCGAGGCGCTCAAGGTCGCCATCGTGGTTGCCTACGAGGCCCTGCAGGCCGGCGCGAAGAACTGCATCGCCGTTGTGGCCGCCTGCGCCATGGCGGGCCTTATCGCCGGCTGCATCACCGTCACCGGTCTTGCCTCCACGCTCATCAACGTCATCGTGAACTTTGCGGGCGATGCCACCATCATCGGCCTGGTGCTCACCATGCTCACCTGCATCGTGCTGGGCATGGGCGTTCCCACCACCGCCAACTACTGCATCATGGCCGCCACCACCGCGCCCATCCTCATCGCGCTCGACATCCCCGTCATCTGCGCGCACTTCTTCGTGTTCTACTTCGGCATCGTGGCCGACATCACGCCGCCCGTTGCGCTAGCCGCGTACGCGGGCAGCGCCATTGCGAAGTCCAACCCCATGAAGACAGGCTTCAACGCGGCGCGCCTGGCCATTGCGGCATTCATCGTACCCTACATCATGGCCTTCAACCCCATCATGCTGCTCGAGGGTACCTTTGCCTGGTATGAGCTTGCCGGCATCGTGTGCACCGCGCTTGTCGGCCTGTACGGCGTTGCAACCTGCCTGAACGGATACCTGTTCACGAAAATCAACCCGATCTTCCGCGTCCTGTTCTTGGCTGGCGGCATTTGCATGATGGATCCGGGTCTTTTGACCGATGTCATAGGCATCGCGCTCGTAGCCGCCCTCACCGTTGTCCAGTGGTTGCTTGGCCGCAAGCACAAGAAGGACCATAGCGAGCCCGACGAGCCCAAACTGGAAGCAGCTGCGGCTTAATCTAGCCCAAAGCTAACCCCAACACCAAGGAAGGCGACCAGCAGGTCGCCTTCCTGTTTTACGGTGGCAAAAAATCCGAGAGACGCTTACCGGCCGCTATGGTCGAAGTGCGCCGCCTTCGAATCGGCACCTCCCGCACCTTCGCCACTCACAATGCGCGCGGCGTCCAGGTGCGCAATTTCCGCCTTCATGTCGGCAACGAACTTGATGGCAAGCGCCATCGAAAGGTCGGCGCGGCACACGATGCGCTGGCACGTTACGTCCTCCATGTTCGGCGGAAGCGGATATGCGGGAATCTGCCAGCCGTGCATGCGCAGGCGATCGTCCAAATCGTACAGCGTCCAGGGCTTCTCAACGCCATCGGCCAGCCTCCAGCACAAGATGGGGATCTCAGTCGCCTCCTCGAGCATCTTGAATATACCCATGCCCTTGATCTCGTCCAC
>JAFSHA010000035.1 GCA_017440565.1 Eggerthellaceae bacterium
AGCGGTCTTAACGGAGGTGATGCCGTCGATCACGCGGGCCACGCGATTCACGCTGCCGCGATCGTTGAACACACGCACCGCGTCGCCGTCGGCAATGCCGCGCTCGGAAGCATCCTCCTGGTTGAGGTACACGTAGTTCTCGAAGAACAGGGCGTTGTTGTCGGCGAGGTTGCCCATGACGCCGTTCAGGAACTCCTTGGCGCTGGGGGTAAGCAGCGAGATGGGGTACTTGGCCAGAAGCTCGGCATCGCCGTTGATGCTCTCCTCGTCGGGGACGTAGCGCACCGTGCGAGTGCCGTGGTTGGCCTCGAGCTCGTCGCATGCGAACTGGAACTTGGCGCTCGGAGTGCCGTAGCCGGCCTCAAGCTGCGCCTCCCAGGTCGTGGGCGGCACGTCCACCCAGCCAGCCTGGGAAATCTCCTCCCAGGTGTAGGCCTTGCCCTCGAGGAACAGGTTGCGATACCACTGCTTGTCGCGCGTGAAGGCCTCGTCGGTAAAGCCCATGGCCGCGCCCAGCAGGTTGCACACCTCGTTGTTGTCCTTGCACTCGCCCAAGGGCTCGATGACCTGGGGGCTCACCACGTCGTAGTTGTGGCCGTATCCGCCGTTGAACTCCTCGTACTCGAAGCCGGTGGGAGCGGGAAGGATGATGTCGGCGTACTCGCAGGTGGGAGTCATGTACACGTCATGCACGATGGTGAACAGGTCCTCGCGGGAGAGGCCCTGAGCCACCAGCTCGATGTTGGGGTTGGACACCATGGCGTTGTTGCCGAAGAAGTAGATGGAGCGGATGGGGTTATCGGCGAAGTTGTGGTCCTCGCCGTAGTTCTGGCTGGTGAGGACCTTGCCCAGGTCGGGCGAGGACCAGTTGCGGATGCTGCCGACGGGCACGGACTCGGACGGAAGCGTCGCGTCGAGCATGGCGGCGGTCATCGCGGTGGCGTTGTTGTTGTAGCCACCCGAGCTCGTCATGTTGAAGTAGCACTCGGGATGACCGATAAGGCCGGTCAGGAGCTTGACGGCGATATGGCTCATGCCGCCATTGATGCGACGGCCCAGCTGCAGACCGGTCTTGAGCAGCATGTTGGCGCGGTTCTCCCAGATGATGTCAGCGAACTGGCCGATCTGCTCGGCGGGAATGCGGCAGGTCTCGGCGGTCTTCTCGACAGTCCACTCCTGCACGGCGGCCTGGTAATCCTCAAAGCCGATGCTCCACTCGTCGATGAAGGCCTGATCGAACTTGCCGTTGTCGAGCAGGTACTTGGCAACGCCCATCGCGAAGGCGACGTCGGTGCCGGGGCACAGCTGGACATGCAGCTCGGCCCACATGGTCTCGGGCGTGGCAATGGGGTTGACCACGACGATGCGGCCGCCGTTCTTGTGAAGCTCCTTGATGAACTTCATGGTGTGAAGAGAGGTGTTCGCGGGGTTGTGCGACCAGCTCACATACAGATCGCGGCTCGGAATCTCCTCGGGACGCATGACCGTGATACCGCCCGTGGTGTAGGGAAGCGAGTTCACGTAGCCGTTGTTGCACATCGTGCCGTCGCAGAAGGTTGCGCCCATCTTGTAGAACAGCGGCTCCATGTTGCGGCGGTGAACCGCGCCCTGGTTGCCCTGATAGCGGCTCCACGTGATAGCCTCGCCGCCGTACTGCTCGATGATCTCCTTCCACTTCCCGGTGATCTCGGCCACAGCGTCATCCCAACTGATGCGCTCGAAGGTGCAGCCAGGGCCCTTCTTGCCCGTGCGCTTCATCGGGTAGAGAATACGATCGTCGCTGTAGATGTAGTCGACGTAGTTCTGCGTCTTGACGCACAGGCCGCCCGCCGTATACGGGTTGCTCTCGTCACCGCGGACCTGAACGATCTGCCCGTCGACCACCTTGCACATCATCATGCAGGTGTCAAAGCAGTTGCGCTGGCACGCGCTGTGGACCCACTGGCCCTCGGCGGTCTCAGCCTCGTACTGATAGCCAGTCGCCGGCGATGCCTGCTCCTGCTGCTCCGGCTCAGACGGGGAGCACGCGGCAAGCCCCAACCCGGCAACGCCCACCGCCAGGCCTGCAAGCGCGGATCGCTGCACAAAAGACCTGCGAGTCATTCCACCCTGCCCGTCTTCTCGATTTATGACTGCCCTCAATTCAGCCACTTCTGCCTCCTCATTGCAATAGCGCGTCTTTCCCGCAACGGCGGAAAGGCGCATCCGACAGGACCTTGGCCATCAGCCACCTCCGGCAAAGAAGCTGCTTCTTCGCGGTAAGGCCTTGGTTGACCAAGATTGCCCCGTATGCTAAAAAGGGCGCTGTCCAGAATGAATGGTCACACCATGACTTTTTTATATGGACAGAACTCACCAGCGGGAATGGCAACCGCGACAGAACGGGGACCAAATGAACGCAAACAGGCCTGTGGACTTCCTTCTCGACCTAGAGACGAACTCGGCCACCCCCCTCTATCGACAGATTTACGACCAAATTCGCAAGGGGATCGTGACCGGCGTTCTTGGAGCGGGAGAACGACTTCCTTCCATTCGCCGTATCGCCGCAGACCACCGCATTTCCCACATAACCGTAGAGCAGGCTTACACCCAGCTTGCTAGCGAAGGATTCGTGCGAAGCATCCCACGATGCGGATATGTGGTCGAGCACCTCGATGCGGCCTACCTTCAATCGCCCAGCATCGACAATGGAGAGGAGGTTCGCAAGCTCGGATTGGCGCGCAGCCGAGACCGCTTCCTGGAGGAGAGCGCCTTGGGCAAGGGTTCGCGCTACGATTTCTCCTACGCAAACTTGCAACCCGACTCCTTCCCCGTAAAGACCTGGAGACGCATTATCAACGACATCCTCTGCCGCAATACGCATGAAGAGCTTGCAAGATACTGGAGCACCGACGAGCAGGGATCTCTCTGCAAAGAATTGGCCCGCTATCTGGGGCAGTCCCGCGGTGTCAACTGCGTCCCCGAGCAAGTCATCCTCCAACCAGGCACGGCAGAGGCTTTGGGGACCATCCTTCAGCTGTTCAATCGCGAAGACGACGTCATAGGAATGGAGGAGCCCGGGTATGCCACCGTTGGAGAGGTGGCAAAAAGGCTCGGCTTCAGGATGACCCCTCTTCCGGTCGATCAGGGAGCTCAGGCCTTCGTCTCCGCCGTAAGATCCTCCAACGCCAAGATAGTGTTTCTCACTCCATCCCATCAGTTTCCAACGGGCTCCCATCTGGGACTCGAAAGTCGTATCGAAATACTCAAATGGGCGGCTGAAAACGCCGTCTTCATCATTGAAGACGACAGCTGCTGCGAATACCGGCACAATACTCAGCCAATACCTTCCCTGCAGTCGCTCGATGCGCACAATCGCACGATATACCTGTCGAACTTCTCCAAGGCCTTGTCGCCGAGTATGCGTATGGCATACATGGTGCTACCCCCCGAACTGCTCGGGCGTTATCTCAACCTGTACAATTATGCGCACCCCTCCGTCCCCTGGCTCGAACAAGAGGCCGTTGCACGCTTTATCGCCGAGGGCCATTGGGAAGGGCATATCAGAAAAATGTCCCTCGGAAACCGCAAGCGCAACGAACGCATCGTCGACTGCCTCACGAAGACGATGGGAAGTCGCATCTCGATCCAGGGAGATGCGACGGGCATGCATCTCTACGTCACTGTCCACAACGGAATGACCCAAGAAGAGCTCATCGAGAGCGCAGCCCGTCACGGAGCGCGAGTGTACGATACGAGGCGCTTCTGGTTCTCAAAGCCAGCTCCAAAGGGATCAGTGATCATAGGCTATTCGTCAATCGACATTGACGACATCCAAGACGGCGTCAATGCCCTACATGCGGCTTGGTTTGGTGATTCACTCTAAGATTGTCCATACGAAGAAATGGCTTCCTGTCCATTTTTTCGATGCGGCGCAAGGACTTAGACTCAGGGCAGATTATCCCCGAGTCAACAGGAGAGCATTGTGGATTTCCTCTCGGTCCTCATCGTAACGGCACTTTTGACCTATATCTGCCAACCGGCTATCAAGCAATTCCCAGCAGTTCTCTACCTTGCCGCGGCGTGTCTAGTCGCCCTTTTCCTCGCCGCCCCATACGCCAGCTTTCCCGGCTTTCTCGAGCGTGCTTTGTTCTTCCTTATTCATAAGGGAACGCTTGCCCTCTCGCTGTTCTGCGTAGTCATGTTCATCGGCGTCCTCCCCCACGGCGCGAGCCTGCGCCACCGCCTTGCGGCAATCCGAGCCGAGCTTTCAATTTGCGCATGCATCCTTGTTGCGGGCCACATGGGACTGTACCTGGTCTCCTATCTTTCTCGTATCGGAGTTCATCCCGTAGGCCCGCTCGTCCTCACCTCGCTGGCCATCGCCATCGTGCTGCTCGTCATCGTCGTAGCGCTCGGCATTACGTCCATCGACAGCGTCAAGCAACGTATGGGCGCTCGTGCTTGGAGCAGACTCCACAAACTGGCATACGTCTTCTTCGGTCTAGTCTTTGTTCACTTGGCGCTCATGCTGGTCCCCTCGGCGATGGCGGGATCGCAGGAGAGCGCCGTCAAGATGGCGGCATACGCGATCATCTTCGGCTCGTACGCAGCGCTTCGCCTAAGACTAGCTGTTTCCGAGAAGAAACCCGAATCGACCTCAAGCTATGCGAAAGCCTGAACGGCTGAACACGCCTCGCGAAACACAAACGCCTGATCGTTGAGAACGGCCCACCTCAGCTGGTAATACTTTCTTCGATAGTCTTTGCATCGGGGCTGCACGCGGTGACCAAGCGCGTCAGCGAGCACCCGAGCCGTACGCCAAAACTCACCCGAATCGTACATCTGGTTGCCAGTAAGGGTCACAACCTGATAGTCCGCCTTTTGGAGCGCATTGCGCCTGGCCGAATCGGCTGCGATTTTGGAAGAGTTCGCATGAACCATATTGCTCTCGTACTCAAGAATCACCCTTTTCCCTCTCCAGAGCAAATCTCCGTAGCAGCGTGATCGCCCAAGCGTGCTTCTCATGTTTTTCGGAATCTCGATCATTCCGTTCATCTCAAACACAGGGAAGTTCAAACCGCCTAACGCGTAGGGAAATCCCAACAATATGGCGCACGCGGTCTCCATGTGCGAAGCCGAACGATCCTTCGATAGCTTGAGCGCCCTCTCGAAGCGTGAAGCGCCCCGGAAGGGACGATGCTGGGCAAGGTACTTCTCCAGCGAGCGCTTCGAGGTAAAGGAAGCCCTGTCTTTAAGTTCAATACGCTCGTTCGAAGGATGCGCATAAACTCCGCAAAGCTCAAAGATCAGCTGCGCCAAATCAACGACATCACCCAAAGAGGCAAGTTGGCGAACGAGGTATTCTGGAGCGGAGGCGTATACGGCATCGCTTAGCTTGACGAGAATCGCCGCACGCTCGTCAGAGGCAAAGTGCGTCACAACTCGATTTCCATCCCACGGCGCATTCCCCGACGCTTTGAGCAAATGCGGGGTCGAAGGACTCATCCCCACCGAAATAGCAAACGAAAGGTAGGTTTCGAGCGCTTCTGCAGTAGAACAAGGCGGCGTATCGAGGTCCGCCAACCTCATGCGTTCCAGTCGCGCCACCACCTCTGCCCCGAGGTGTCGGAAACATCGAAGGGCTGTTATGTGGCTCATGACGATCATGCGGGCATTTTACGAATCGCAAACCGTCAAATCGACGCCGCAACCTTGCAAATCCACCGTACGAGAAGCGGACGCCAGCCGCCCTCTTGGATACGCGGGAACCGCACGAAAACCGTCCGCAATTCGACCTGAAGGAAACGAAAAAGAAAGCGCAAGACTGCTTCAAAGAAAGGCCCGCGCTGCTCCTGCGAAAGTTCTGTGCAAAAACGGCCTCGAGATGAGGTCGGTCCACCACGAGATAGCCCCAATTCGCCGCTCGCACGGACCTGCGAGTCGGATTTCCGGATTCGCGGAGCTTCCAAGCCGCTATATCGGGCTTCCCGTGGCGAGCTTCAACCCGATCAACCTCATCTCGAGGCCGTTTTTGCACACAACTCGGAAGACGCCGCAGAGGATGCGGAGCGGGACTTCGCACGTCGGACGGGTGCGAAACGAGACTACTTCAAGAACGCAGCCAAAAGCTTCGCGACGCTGCGGTAGAACGGCTGGGTGGCATCGCGCTCGAGCGCAGCCGCGAAATCGGGCATCCACTTCTCCACATGGTCGGCCCAGAACTGCTGGTAGGCAGCGCCAGCCGAACCGCCCGGCATGGCATCAGGCGCCACGCCTCCCTCGATAGGAAGCACCAAACCAGCCTCGAGCGCGGCCAAGTACTGCAGCAGCTCAAGCTCGGTGGCCACGTGATCAAGCGGCTCGTTCGTGCCTTCGGGCTGACCCAAACCGCACGCCTTGCAGAAGCGCTCGACGGCCATGGAGTGCGGATTCACAAACAACAGCGGCTGGACGCCATCCTGCTCGGCACGCCACACGCCCTCGTACGGCGAGACGGCCGGCTTGCGCTCGCCCACGAACAGGCGCGTAGCCTCGACGCGCAACGCACGCAGCACAGACGTCTCGTCGGTAGCTTCAACCTCGGCGGCAAAGTCGGGGCAAGCCAGCTCGGCCGCGGAAAGACCCCACGCTTCGCTCACTTCCACCATGGCGCCCGCCCAGTCGCCCGACACCAAGACCTCCATAACGCCGGGGTTCGGATACCTCAACGAAAAGGCCAGAAGCTCGCACGTAGTCGCGCGCAAAGCCCAGTCCTGAGCGTCCAGCTCCATCTGATCAACCATCGTCAAAACCTTTCTATCTCCTCGAAGCCAACAGGCTCCCTATTGAAACCAACGCCAAGGGAGCAACCTGCCGCCCAATCAGCCAAAAGCCAAGCAGAAACCGCCCGACCATCAAACCAACCAAGCCCGCCTAACGGCCAACTCCGCGCAGCGGGTCGTTCTTCAAATCGCCCAGCACATCGCCGAAGCCCTCGCTAAAGCTCGACGGCACCACCACGGTACCGCCTGTCTCGCGCACGCTTTCGTACAGCAGGTGCATGGCGCGCAGACGCAGGGCCACATCATTGCGCTCGTACACCTCGCTCATGGCGTCGAGCATCTCAGTCACGTCCTGCTCGGCCTCCATGAGAATGATACGCGCCTTCTTGCGCTGCTCGGCCTGGGCCTCAAGGCTCATGACATCCTGCAAATCACGCGGCAGCAAGATATCGCGCACCTCGACCGACAGGATGGTCACGCCCCACTGCGCCACCTTCTCCTCAAGCACCGAGCGAATCTCGCGGTCCAGCTGCTCACGGCGAATAGCGGCTTCGGCAACGCTCGCACGGCCGATAGCATCGCGCAGCGCCGTTTGCGCCGCAAGCTCGACGGCCTGCGTGAAATTGCCGACCTCGGTACAAGCGGCCTTCGCGTCCCAAACCATCCAGAACAGCACCGCGTTGACATTCAACGGAACCAGGTCGCTCGTAAGCGTCTCCTCGGCGCCGAACGTGGTCACGCGCACGCGCCCGTCAACGCGCATGGCGTTCTGCTCGAACACGGGAATGGTCCAGAACAGACCCGGCCCCGATACGCGGTTGAACTTGCCCAAACGCAGCACGACCACCTTCTCCCACTGCTGGGCAATATGCACCGACATGGTGGCCAAACCGGCAAGCAGCACCGCACACAGGATGGAGAAAAACCCTACCTCGCCGGAGATCAGCTCGAACAGCCCCAAGACGCCCAGCGCCACAACCGTGAACACCACGAGGGAAAACAGCCAAACGCCCGTATTGCTGGCGCGCTCTCCCACAATCTCGGTGCTGGCATCGGGCACCACATGGTAGGGCTTGATCGCGGGGCGCGCATCGGCGGCAACCCCGGGAAACACCTGATCTCGAACAGCCGACGAAGAGGCGGCGAACCGCGTCTTTTCCTTTGCCATACGCTATGCCCCCGTTCCGGCGCGCCGACCCTCGGCACCCGCCACGTTCACCTCGACGATGTTTCCCCGAGAAGCAGAAGAGGCCGCCGAAACCGCGCTCGTAAGCTCGTCGCGCTTGCACTGCGCTATCTTGCGCGTCATGGCGCGGGCAACCTCGTCGTATGAAAGTCCCAGGCAACGGCATGCGTTGATGCAGTCATCGAGGATCATGTCCACCTCGCGCACGCTTGCATCGCTGGCCTCCGGATGAAGGTCGCACACAAACGCGCCGCGCCCGCGCGTCGACTCGATGTAGCCATCGGTGGCCAGGCTGATGTAGGCCTTGTTCACCGTGTTGTAGTTCATCGAAATCTCGGACGCCAAGCCACGTACCGTAGGAAGCTGCTCGCCCGGCTTGAAGTACCCCGTCTCGATAAGGTAGACAAGGCGCTGGCGAAGCTGCACCCACGGGGGCACGTTGGAGGCCGCGTCAACTTCGAAGGGAAACATCTACATCACTCCCGTCACAATCAAAGCCGGCTGAATGCCAGCCAAAACCACACAATGCCTCAGCGCATAGCCGCCCACCAAAACGCACAGCGAAGCGGCAAGAACCATGCCACGACGAGGCCAGTTCGTGCGCACGTACACCACATCGAGCACGAACGGAATCACCAAGCCCACGACAACCAGGGCAAACCAGAACAGCTGGGCGTAACTACCCAGCACGAGATCCCAAACCGATTGCATCAGGGCAAGGTCGGTGTTGTTGAGCCTCCCCCAATCGAACAGCACGCCCGTGCCAGCTCCATAAAGGGCAGAATCGGGCTGCAGCGCCAGTTCAAGGGTGCCCAGAATCGAATACGCCATGACAATCAGCACGAAAGACTCAAGCGCAATTGCCAGCGCATCGGAAACGACCAGCCGACGCAGCGAAGACGAAAACGCCCTCCCCGCCGACGACAAATGGCAGACGATGGAAACCAAGCCAATTCCGCATGAAACAGACGAAAGAAGGAACAGCGCGGGCAGCCACGGCGTGCTCCACAGGGGAACCGAGCGCATGCTTGCCAAGAACAAACCCGTATACGTCATGACCACCAGCGCGTCAATCGCCAGCAGCACCTGCAAAACGCGCAGCGTCGAAAAGCCCAACCTCAAGAAACGCTTCCAGATGAGCAGAACGGCAACCGTCAGCACAACGCACAGCGCCAGCGCATAGGCGCCCACCGTGATGTAGGAAAGGCGCGGCTGCGTGACAAGCAGAAGCAGGCGATCGGTATGCCCCAGGTGCGCCATCAAGCACACCATGCCAACAACCAAGAGCGCAAGCGCAGCCAGATACGGAGGGAAGAACAACGCCGAATACACATCGGGAATATGAGCCGCGCTCCGCCCGTATCCGGCCAGGGAATGCCCCGCCTGCGCACGCGTCAGAAACGCGCGCGGCACGCACAGCCCCATGACAGCCAGCACCAGGCATGCACCCGCGCCCGTGCCCGCCAGGAAGAGATAGCCCACAATCAGCTCGCTGAACATGGCGCTCCCCCTTCCGGCTCCTCAGCGTTCTGCGCGTTTGAATCGTCCTAAGACAATCGCTCTTTCATTGTACGGCAAGCCCATGCGTCTGCGCGGTGCGACGACGCCAAACTTACCCGATTCCTCCGTAGAAAATGCCCAGCACGATAACGGCTGCGGTAATGGGCACGAACACGTACTTGGTCATCACGTCGAACCACCTGCCCAGCGGCTTCCCATGCCCCATCTCGGCGTGCATCTTGGCGAAGCCCTTCGGGCACACCCAGAAGAACATGATCGCGGCAAGCAGGGCACCCACAGGCATAACGTAGATGGAAACGATGTCCATCCAAGTGGAAACCACGTCGCCGCTTTCCAGGAACACGCCAATGCCCACGGCAACCACCGCAATGATGCCCACGGCCGTCCAGCGCTTCAGGCCCAGCTGCTCCTGCAGCGCCTCGATAGGCGGCTCGAACAGGTTCACCAAGCTGGTGATAGCCGCAAAAACCACGGCGACGAAGAAGATGATCATGAACAGATTGCCCAGCGGCATGGACTGGAACACGCTCGGCAGCGTGATGAACATCAGCGGCGGGCCGCTAGCCACGTCAAGGCCGAAGGCGAACACGGCGGGCACCACGGCGCAAGCGGCAATGCAGGCCGCCAGCGTGTCGAAGATAGCCACGTTGCGCGCGGCGGTCACCACGTCGACGTCCTTCTTCAAGTAGCTGCCGTACACCAGTGTGCCGCCGCCAGCAAGCGAGAGGCTGAAGAACGCCTGCCCGAGCGCATACACCCAGGTGGTGGGGTTGAAAAGCGCTTCCCAGCGCGGCACCAGCAAATACTCGTAGCCCGCGGAAGCGCCCGGCAGAAACGCCACGCGCACAGCCATGATGACCAACAGCACGAAGAACACCGGCATGAGTATCTTGTTCGTACGTTCGATACCCTTCGATACGCCCACGCCCATAACTACGAAGGCGAGGACCAAGCCAAGCAGGTGGAAGGGCACGTTGCCGAACGCCGAGGCGATGCCGCCAAAATACTCACCTACGCTCTCGAGCGCAATGATCTCACCCGTAAACGAGCCTACAAGATACTTAAGCGCCCAACCCAGCACCACGGCATAACCGATGGCGATGCCGAGCGCACCCAGCGTCGGAATGAGGCCGATGGCACGGCCGATCTTCCCGCCGCCCTTCACGCCGCGCATCTCAAGCGCCTTGGCAAATGCACCCATGGGGCCCGTTCCCATGGCGCGACCGAAGGCCATCTCGCCGATAACGCCCGTAAAGCCCAGCAGCACGACGAAGATGAAGTACGGGATAAGGAAGGCCGCGCCGCCGAATTCGGCTACGCGATACGGGAAAAGCCAGATGTTGGCCATGCCTACGGCGCTGCCTACGCAGGCCAAGATGAATCCCGTGCGCGAGACGAAAGTGTCGCGTGCGCGCGGGGCGGCAGATTGAGGCTCGGTATCAGCCATAACAGGTCCTTTCAAGGGCGCAACATGCGCGGGCAAGCAAGAGAAAGCCCATGCAAGGCGGGAAAACCACGTCGAACTATCATACGGCAAGCCCCGCCCAAGCCCCGCGAAAACTTCCGCGCAAAAGCAAAAGGGCGAGGACATGAGGCAACGCCTCTCGCCCCCGCCCTCTTGAGCGTCTGTCCTGTTCCGCGTGCGTCAGCCGCTAGCCGCGCAGCTCTTCGGCAATCGCCAGAATGAAATCGCGCGTAGAAAGCTTCTGCGGATTCGGCAGCGTGGTGATAAGCGCCAGGTCTCCCGTCATGCGGCCGCTCTCGATCACGTCAACCGTTGCCTTTTCCAGACGGTTCGCGAAATCCACCAAGTCGGGCAGCTCGTCCAGCTCACCGCGCTTGCGCAGCGCACCCGACCACGCGAAGATGGTGGCCACCGAGTTGGTCGACGTCTCCTCACCCGCCAGATGCTTGTAGTAATGACGCTGCACCGTGCCGTGCGCCGCCTCGTACTCGTACACGCCCGACGGGCTTACCAACACGCTCGTCATCATGGCGAGGCTGCCAAACGCGCTTGACACCATGTCGCTCATCACGTCGCCGTCGTAGTTCTTGCATGCCCAGATAAAGCCGCCCTCGGCCTTCATCACGCGCGCCACCGCGTCGTCGATGAGCGTGTAGAAGTACTCGATCCCCGCCTCCGCGAACGCCTCGGCATATTCCGCATCGAAGATCTCCTGGAAGATGTCCTTGAACCTGTGATCGTACTTCTTCGAGATGGTGTCCTTCGAGCTGAACCACACGTCCTGCTTCGTATCGAGCGCATAGTTAAAGCAGCTGCGCGCGAAGCTGGCGATCGAATCATCCAGGTTATGCATGCCCTGGGCAACACCCGGACCTGCGTACTCGTGCACGAGCTCGCGAATCTCGGTGCCGTCAGCAGCGGTGTACACAAGCTCTACCTTACCCGGGCCAGGCACCTTGATCTCGACGTTTTTGTACACGTCGCCATAGGCGTGACGGGCCAGTGTGATGGGCTTCTTCCAGTTGCGCACGCACGGCTCGATGCCGCGAACGATAATGGGTGCGCGGAAAACCGTGCCGTCAAGCATGGCGCGGATAGTGCCGTTGGGGCTCTTCCACATCTCCTTGAGGCCATACTCCTCAACACGCGCCGCGTTCGCCGTGATGGTCGCGCACTTCACGGCAACGCCCAAGCGCTTGGTAGCCTCGGCCGAATCAACGGTGACCTGGTCGTTCGTCTCATCGCGGTAGGCCAAGCCCAGGTCGTAGTACTCCGTCTTCAAATCGACGAAGGGGCAAATGAGCTCGTCTTTGATCATCTGCCAGATGATGCGCGTCATCTCGTCGCCGTCCATCTCGACAAGCGGCGTGGTCATGGCGATCTTGGTCATAAGGCCTCCTTGGGGTCGTTGCAGCTGCGGGCAAAGCAAAGGGCGGCCTACAGCCTCGTGTGATAGAAGCATTATAGGCACGCCCATGTTAAACCCGTATTACGGTTTGCCCAGCGCAAGGCAGACGGAGGCCCCGTCGCGAAACGCCGAGCAAGGCAAAAGCCGCCCGAACCCGGCGGCGTTAAATCTTAGTAATTCTCAGCGCGGATCTCGAAGTACTCGCGGCCGTGGGCGCACACAGGGCACACCTCGGGAGCCTCGGTACCAATGTGGAAATGGCCGCAGTTGCCGCACTTCCACACGTACACCTCGTCGCGCTTGAACACCTCGCCGGCATTGATGCGCTCGATCAGCTTGCGATAACGCGCCTCGTGCTCCTTCTCAACGCCAGCCACGCCGTCGAACAGCGCCGCCAGATCCTCGAAGCCCTCTTCGCGCGCGGTCTTGGCAAACTCGGCGTACATCTCGGTCCACTCTTCGTTCTCGCCCGCCGCTGCGTCGGCCAGGTTCTCAAGCGTGCTGGGCACCTTGCCGCCGTGCAGCGCCTTGAACCACAGCTTCGCGTGCTCTTTCTCGTTCTTGGCGGTCTCGGCAAAGATATCCTGAATCTGCACGTAGCCGTCCTTCTTGGCCTGGCTCGCATAGTACTGATACTTGGTATGGGCCTGAGCCTCGCCCGCGAAGGCGTACCACAGATTCTTCTCGGTCTGCGTTCCCTTAAGGTCCATGAAAACCTCCTCAAATCAAAGGAATGTGCTTACAAAGTGGAAGTATAAGCCAGCCGCGAAAGGCAAACAGGGACAGAATGGCAACAACTCAGGCGGTCACCTTGTTCCGCTTATGGGCGCTTTTGCCGCCAAGCCCGATTCGCCAGTGCCAACCAACGCGAAAATGCTACTCTGACCTGCAGAATCATATCCAGCAGCTCACGCGCGCCACATTGTACGCAATCCATCAAGAGGTGCGCTTACCATAAAGGAGGACTCATGTACGTTACCTGCCTAGACCTCGAAGGAGTTCTGGTTCCTGAAATCTGGATCGCATTCGCGGAAGCCACCAACATTCCCGAACTCAAGATCACCACGCGCGACGAGCCCGACTACGACAAGCTCATGAAGTACCGCATCGGCATCCTCGAGGAGCACGGCTTGGGTCTTCCCCAAATCCAGGAGGTCATCGCAACGCTTGACCCCATGCCTGGCGCCAAGGAATTCCTCGATGCGCTGCGTGAAAACGGGCAGGTCGTCATCATTTCCGACACGTTCTCCCAGTTCGCGGCCCCGCTCATGAAGAAACTCGGCTGGCCCACCATCTTCTGCAACGAGCTCGTGGTCAACGAAACCGGAAAGATCGTCGACTACAAGATGCGCTGCGAACCCAGCAAGCTCACCACCGTGCGCGCGCTGCAATCGTGCGGCCTCGAGACCATCGCCGCCGGCGACAGCCACAACGACCTCGGCATGATCAAGGCCTCCAAGGCTGGCTTCCTGTTCAAGAGCACCGAAGCCATCAAGGCCGAAAACCCCGATGTTGCCGCCTTCGAGGAATACGACGACCTGTTGGCCGCCATCAAGGCCGCCATGGCGTAGCATTCGCAGGCAAACCTCCTCGTGAACGAAAAGCGACCCGCCCGAGAATTCAGGCGGGTCGCTTCATTTCAATGCGAGAATATCAAATCCTTGACTGTCGGAAATGGCACAGAGTCGGCTCTTCGCACCAAATGCTACGCAGCCGGCGCGTCGCCCGACGCGGGCGGAGCCGAAGCCTCCAGAGCCTCAGCCTTTTCCGGACGCTTCCAGAAGTCCTCAAGCAGACGGCCCACCGTCGCGACGAACGGAACGCTCAGCAAGATGCCCGCCACACCGAACAGCGCGCCACCCACGAACACGGCAGCAAGCACCCAAATGGGAGACACGCCCACAGCCGTTCCCACGGTACGCGGATAAATGAGATTGCCCTCGATCTGCTGCAAGATGAGCAGGAACACGGCGAAGATGATAGCCTGCTGGAACGAAATAGGCAGGATCATGAGCACACCCACGATGCCGCCCAGCCACGCGCCCACCATGGGCACGAGCGAGAACAGGCCCACCACCACGCCGATGGAACCCGCATACGGAATGCCGAAGATGGTCATGCCCACCGCGCACAGGCTTCCCAGAATCATGGCCTCGAGGCACTGACCCGTGATGAATCGCGAGAAGCAGTCATTGGCCACCGTGCACGCATGGCACGCACGCGCGTACCACTTCGCCGACAAAACCGTACGGCCGAGCGTATGCGCACCCGCCATCACGTGCTCTTTGCGCAGCAGGAAGTACAGCGAGAAAATGAACGCGAAGAAACCGTCCACCACGCTTGCCGTCACCACGCCGCCCAGGCCCACAGCCGAAGACAGGATGCCGTCAATACCGCCAATGCCCTCGATTGCCTCGGTGAGCAGGTCCTCCCACTTGGTGATCTCGGGGTTGCCCAAAAGCGCCAGCACGCTTTCGTCGACGCCCATGTCCTGCACGAAGGTGGCCACCGCGGTAAACGCAGCCGTCACGCCATCAACGAGCGCCTTGAACGAATCGGCTATCTGGCCCGACACCATGAAGCCCACGCCCACGAACACAAGCGCGATGATCGCAAACGACAAGATCATGCACACGATGCGGCGCGACTTCTTCACCAGGCGATTCGTCGATTGAGGGAAGTAGACGCGCTCGAGCCTGAACATGATGAGGTTCACCAAATAGGCAACGATGGCGCCCGCGAAAATAGGCATCAGAACCCCGGCCACCACGCCGACGAGATGCACCACGTCGCCGAAGCGCACGATGAACAGGATGGCCAGCGTGAGCAGCGCCACCACGTAGGCAATACGCCGCGCGGTCCAACCGTCTTTCAGCAAAACCTCGACGTCTTCGTCGCCGTCGGACGGAACGTGCCTGATCTCGATATCTCCTAAGCGCGGGATTTTCATGAAACTCTCTTTCGCAGCCTCTTACGTGCGGTGTCAGTTGTGCTGTGCCTATTCTAATCGCAAAGCCCGCGCACTGCCCAAAGCACAGAAAATGAACGAAGACGGTTTACCAACATGTGCGTATTTGCCGCGCAAAAACAACGTGCCCCCGGAAACCGAGGGCACGTCGCAAGCTTGGATATGCGCGAATCTACGCGCGCGAAGCCTTAAGCCTCAGCCGGCTCGTCGAGCTCGGCGGCGGCAGCTTCGTCAAGCGCCTTTTCCTTAGCGGAACGGCAGTCGGCGCCGCGCGTCTTCACGCAGGCGACAACCGAGCCAGACAGGGCGAACAGCGCGATGGCGTTCGGGATGACCATCAGACCGTTGAAGGTGTCGGTAAGCTCCCACACAACCGCGCTCGAAAGGATGGAGCCGGCGAAGGTGAAGCCGAGGGCGATCAGGAAGAACACGATGAGGAACTTCTTGCCGAACAGGTAGGTGAAGTTGATCTTGGCGAACAGGTTCCAGGAAAGGATGGTGGAGAAGGCGAAGAACGCCAGGCAGATGGCCACGAAGATGGCGCCGCCACCCTCGCCCATGAGGCTTGCGAAGGCAACCTGGGCCATGTTGGTGTTAGCCAAGCCGGCGGTCGCACCCGTGGCGTCGAGTGCCAGCGGGCCGTCGCCCACGTACAGGACGGAGATAACGACCAGAGCGGTCATGGTGACGACGACGAAGGTGTCGATGAACACGGCGACCATGGCAACGACGCCCTGCTCGTGCGGGGTCTTCACGTTAGCTTGAGCATGAGCGTGCGGGGTAGAGCCCATGCCGGCCTCGTTGGAGAACAGGCCGCGCTTGGCGCCCTGCAGCAGAGCCGCGATAAGACCGTAGGTCACGCCGCCCACCTGAGCCTCGGGGTTGAAGGCGCAGTAGAAGATGAGCTGGATGGCCGGGATGATGTTGGCCGCGTTAGCGATAAGCACCGCAATGCCGCCGACGATGTAGATGATGGCCATGAAGGGCACGAGCTTCTCGACAACGGAGGCAAGACGCTGCACGTTGCCAATGTAGATGAAGGCGGCCAGCACGACGATGGCGATGCCCACAACCCACGTGGGGATGCCGAACGCGGTGCTCATGGTCGAGGCGATGGAGTTGGACTGCACCATGGAGCCGAAGAAGCCAAGAGCGAGCACGGCGGCGATGGAGAAGAACACGGCCAGGAAGGTGCCGAAGCTGCCCTTGAAGGCATACTTCATGTAGTACACCGGACCACCCTTGATGCTGCCGTCTTCAGCGACGGTGCGGGTCTTCTGCGCGAGCACGGCCTCGGCGTAGTTGGTGGCCATGCCGAAGAACGCGATGACCCACATCCAGAAGATGGCGCCCGGGCCGCCGATGAGGATGGCGCCGCACGCGCCCACGATGTTGCCCGTGCCAACCTGAGCCGCAATAGCGGTGGCCACAGCCTGGAACGAGGTCATGCCGCTATCCTGCTTGCCACCGCGCAGGCTGAAGTTGCCGAACAGGCGCCTCACGCCCTCGCCGAAGAAGCGAATCTGCACGAAGCCCGTGCGGATGGTGAAGAACAGGCCCATGCCGATCAACAGAAAGATGAGGATGTAGTTCCACAGATACCCGTTGACCCACACTGCTGCGTTGAGGATCAGATCCATACTAAAAAACCTCCTTCAGGTTTCTTGCGAGAAGACTCTGAAGAAGGCCGTAAATGAAAACGAACAGCGGCAAGCGTCACCGTCATTTTCGCCTCTGTCCTTTTGCCTGAGAGATTCAGCAAAGAGCCGCAGCCCCCGCCTTGCACCTTCGGCACCCATCTAAGGGATTCTCCAGAGTTTTCTCCACTTCCAGTTTCCGAAGATCCTGGAAGCTTCCGCGAATGTAAGGTGATGGAATTATGTCACCGCTTATGCGCAATGCAATAACAAATTGGATATTTTTCGAATATTTGGTGAATTCGTCGGTAAAACGCGCGAATGGGCAAACGGAACGCGGCAATGAGCCGGGGCGCCAGTCCATTCCCGTCCATCAAACGCGAAGGCGGCCCGGGCAATCCGGACCGCCTTCGCTCTACATATATATAGTGCGCTGCGATATAGTGCGCTGCGAAAATCAGGGGCTATTCGGCCTTCGGCTCCTCGATGGCCTTAGCGTCCTGAGCGATTTCCATCTTCTCGCCGCGCGTCTTGACGCACATGGTGACGGCGCCGGTCAGCGCGAACAGCGCGATGACGTTCGGGATGACCATCAGCTGGTTGAACATGTCGGCCAGCTCCCACACCAGGTCGTTGGAAAGCAGCGAACCGAGGAAGATGAACACCAGGGCGATGACGGTGAAGATGGGCAGAGCCTTCTTGCCGAACAGGTACTCGACGTTAATCTTCGCGAACAGGTTCCAGGAAAGGATGGTGGAGAAGGCGAAGAAGAACAGGCAGACGGCCACGAAGATGGCGCCGCCACTCTGGCCGAAGAGGCTTCCGAAGGCAACCTGGGCCATGTTGGTCTTGTCGAGGCCGGCGGTGGCACCCGTGGCGTCCACGGCAAGCGCGCCGTCGCCCACATACAGGCAGGAGATGACGACGAGCGCGGTCATGGTGACCACCACGAAGGTGTCGATGAACACGGCAATCATAGCCACGACGCCCTGCTCGTGCGGGGTCTTCACGTTGGCGAGCGCATGGGCGTGCGGGGTGGAGCCCATGCCGGCCTCGTTGGAGAACAGGCCGCGCTTGGCACCCTGGGAAAGGGCAGCGATAAGGCCGAAGGTCACGCCACCCACCTGAGCCTGCGGGTTGAAGGCGCACTCGAAGATGAGCTGAAGAGCCGGGATGATGTTGGCCGCGTTGGCGATAAGCACGGCCAGGCCGCCCACCAGGTAGATAACGGCCATGAAGGGCACGACCTTCTCGACCACGGAGGCAAGGCGCTGCACGCCGCCCACGAAGATGAACGCCGCGAACAGCACCACGAACAGGCCGATTGCCCAAGCGGGAATGCCGGTGGCGGTGCTCATGGTCGAGGCGATGGAGTTGGACTGCACCATGCAGCCCATGAAGCCGAGCGCGAGAATGATGGCCACGGCGAAGAAGCCGGCGAGGAAAGTGCCGAAGCCGCCCTTGAAGGCGCGCTTGATGTAGTACACCGGGCCGCCCAGAACCGTGCCGTCCTCCTTGACCACACGCGTCTTCTGCGCGAGCACGGCCTCGGCGTAGTTGGTGGCCATACCCAAGAAGGCGATAATCCACATCCAGAAGATGGCGCCCGGGCCACCGATGAGGATGGCGCCGCACGCACCCACGATGTTGCCCGTGCCCACCTGCGCTGCAACGGCGGTGGCAAGCGCCTGGAACGAGCTCATGCCGCTCTTCTGCTTCTCGCCGTTAAGGCTGATGCCGCCGAACAGGCGCTTCACGCCCTCGCCGAAGAAGCGAACCTGCACGAAACCCGTGCGAATGCTGAACCACAAGCCGGTGCCCACCAGAAGCACGATGAGGATGTAGTTCGACAAATACGAATTGATGGTGACGACGATGTTGTACAACGCGTCCATAAAAAAGACCTCCTTCAAAGTCTCTCGCGAGAAAACCCTGAAGAAGGTCTAAATGGCATGCCGGGCAAAACAAGCACCAAAGCTGGCGCAACGCAGCCAACAGGCCGCATCAAGCGTTTTGCCTCTGTCCTTGCGCCTGAGAGATTCGATGCAACCAACGGGCCGCACCTTGCACCTTCGGCATCCCATTTAAGAGATTCTCCAGAGTTTTCTCCACTCCCAGTCTCCCTCAAGGGATTCAAGGAGCTTCATCGAAAAGCAACGAGACGGCATTATGTGCCTGCCTCTCCGAATTTGCAAGCGCAATTTTTCGAATGGAAACAAAGCCGCCAGGGTGGGACGCAGATCCCGGCGTCGACGCCAGAACGCACATCGAGGCTATCCCCAATGGCGATGCCCGTCGCATCGCACATCTTGCGGGAAATGCGCACCGCACGCGACGCCCCCACTCGCACAATCGGGAGCTTGCAACAACCTCGGATTCCTTCTCCAGCGACAAAGGCATGACAACCTCCTTCACAGGGTCTTTCTTCAATTAGATATCTCAACAGATATCTACTATCCCTCGCAATTACCTATCGAAGAATCGTTAGCAGGAAGTCATGTTCAAAAAACGCATCCTTGTAGGCGCACAGCAGCCCATCGCGTTCGAAAAAGCCAAGTTTACTGGACATTTCACCTTTGAATGTTGAATATCTTTCCTCCCATAGGCAGAAACCAACGGTTTGTCATGCCGATCTGCCTACAAGGATGCGCTTTTTGAACACAACATCGAAACGCGCAACATCGAAACGCCCCTAAACCAGAATTGACACGGGCGATCTAGCCCGCTGCCGAAGCGCAGGTCGAACACGGGGTTTTGGCGAGAGGCCCAGGCTCCTATCGGGCGCATGTCAATTCTGGTTTAACACGGGCCCCGCTTTGAGGCTACTTTTCCCAGGGGAAGGGGACTTTCTGGATTAGGCCGATCAGCTGGCCCGACAGCACGACGGTGACGAGCGAGAACACGATGCGCTCAAGCGGGATGTAGGTGAGGGACAACCCGAGAACGATGAGGTCAGAAGCCAGGTAAACCCACTGGATGCCCACGCCGCTCACATGCGAGATGCTCATGGCAAGCGCGTCATCGCCGCATTGCGCACCACCTGCACGCACGCAGAATCCGGCGCCAACGCCCACGAACACCGCCCCCACGAGCGCCGCCGCAAGCGGCGCGTCGGCAAGTGCGGGCCACAGCGGGTCGAATTGTTCGAACAAGGCGTAAAACGCGGAATACGCCACGGTGGCGATGGCGGAATACGCGAGGAAATCGCGTCCGAGCAGCTTCCAGCCGAGCGCGTAGCATGCCACGCTGATGACGAAGTTGGTCACCGCCGGCGACACGCCGAACCAGTAGTCGAGCAACAGCGTCAGCCCCAGCACGCCGCCTTCGGTAATGTTCGCGAACGAGTGCACATTGTACAGGCCGAACGCAATGACGGCGCTCGACGCCACGGCTATGGCACAATTCGCGGGATGAAGGCGGGGCACTATGTCTGACACGGAAAACATGGCAAACCATGGTAGCACAGCTCCGCGGCGCATGAGCAAGGCGGGCCCCGCCGCAGCGGCGTATTGGGGCAGGCAGCCGGGCTCGGTGTCCCAATGGCCATGCCTCGCTTTCTGAACGATGAGCTCATTGGGACACCGAGCCCGCCTCATGTCCCAATCCAAACCGTTAACCCAGCGCACACCGTCCCCTTCCCTTCCGCACCCTCCGTCCCCTGAAATATGCTATCTGTTTGGTATCATTAAAGAAGACGAGACGCCGGAGCCTGGCCCCACAGAAACGAGGACACCCATGATCAGGACCATCATTCAAATCGACGAGGAAAAGTGCGACGGCTGCGGCCTGTGCGTAAGCGCCTGCCACGAGGGCGCGCTGGGGCTGGTGAACGGCAAGGCCAAATTGCTGCGTGACGACTACTGCGACGGCATGGGCGACTGCCTGCCCGCTTGCCCCGCTGACGCCATCTCCTTCATCGAGCGCGAGGCGGCAGCCTATGACGAGGCAGCCGTGCAGGCGAACATGGCGGCAAAGCAAGCCAACGCAGAAAGCGCTTGCGCAGGCGGATGCGCCGAAAACCTCGAGAAGCTCGTCGAGCGCCTGAGCGCCTTTGCCAGCCAACCCGCCACCGCAGCCGCAGCGCCAAAGGCCGCCTCAATCGCAACCCAAGCCACCTCCCCAGACCCGCGCTCCGCACATTTAGCCTGCTCAGCTCTGACAAACTGGCCTGTGCAGATCAAGCTCGCGCCCCTTTCGGCGCCGTACTTTACGGGCTGCGACCTGCTCATCGCCGCCGACTGCACCGCCTTCGCCCGCTCAAGTTTCCACGATGACTTCATGCGCGACAAGGTGACGCTCATCGGCTGCCCCAAACTCGACGCCATCGATTACGCCGAAAAGCTTGCCGCCATCGTTTCGGGCAACGACATTCGCTCCACCACCGTCGCGCGCATGCAAGTTCCCTGCTGCGGCGGCATCGAGATGGCCGCGAAACGCGCACTTGCCGCATCGGGCAAGGACATCCCACTCGACGTCGTCACGCTCACGACATCCGGCGACATCCTCTAAACGAAAGCGGGAGTCGGTCGGAACGGAGCTTGCGACCCCTGTTCGACGAGGTCCGGATTGGAACAGGGCTACGACCCCTGTCCCAATCCAACCGCCGCTGCGGCTATCGCGGGCGATAAGCAAGCATCAAAAGGGCTCCCGCCAGCGCAAAAGCGGCAATGCACGCAAGCATGACGGCGTAACCCCCCACGCCAGCACCATCAGCGATGAAGCCCACGAAAATGGCAGGCGCCAAAGTGACGCCGATCTGGCGCACGAACGTGATGGTGGCAATGGCGCTCGCGCTTTCGGACGGATCGGTGTTCTCCAGAATCATGTAGTTCGTCGGCGCGCCCATGGAAAAGCCCATACCCAAACCGACGATCATAAGCCCCACGATCATCAGCGCATTCGAAGGATGCGGCGCCGCCACGAACGCGAGGAAAAGATACCCCACCGCCGCCGTGGCCAGGCCGAACAGCAGCACAGGCTTCGCGCCGCGCTTGTCGATGAGCTTGCCGCCTATCGGCGTTGCGAAAATGGACGTCACGCCAATGGCCAGCACGTAGTAACCGCCCGAGCCAGCAGCTTTGCCCAGCGCCACTTCCGCGAACTCGGGAACCAGCGTCATTGAAATGGTGATGCAACCGATGAAGAAGGAAACCACCATGGTGATGACAATGGGCCTTACCCTCAAATATTCCAGGTGGAACACCGGATCTGCCGCCCTGCGCTCGATAAGCACGAACGCAACCACCAAAACCGCCGCCACGGCGAACGCACCAAGCACGTAAGGATCGGCAACGCTTGCGCCAAGGTCCAGGAAGTCAACGCGCCTCAAGGCGAACAGCAGAACCAGAACCGCCGCCACGAACGCAACCGAGCCCGCATAGTCCAGCTTGCCGCGCGAGGCCACCTTGTTGTTGGGAAGCAGCATCGCCGCGGCCACGCACAGAAGCACGCCCGCGGGAAGGCTTACGAAGAACAGCATCGACCAGTTCGCGGAGCCGAAAACACCCAGAACCGCACTGCCCACCGCCGAGCCCAGCACGTTCGAAACGCCCATCACCGCCGCAGCGATGCCAAGCGCCATGCCGCGCTTTTCCGGTGGCATGGAGGTACCCAGCTCGGCATTGGCCACGGGAATCATCCCGCACGCGCCAACCGCCTGCACCACGCGCCCAGCAAGCAACAGCGCGAACCCGCCGAAACGCGCCGACAGGCCGCACATTGCCGCACCCAGGCAAAACACCAGCACGCATACGATGAAGACGCGCTTGCGCCCGCGCAAATCGGCAATCTTGCCGATGACGGGAATGAGCGCGGCGTAGAACAGCGAATAGATGTTGATCATCCAGATGCCCGTCGCCGAGTCGATGGCGAAGTACTCCTGGATCACCGTGCGCACGGGCGCAACCATGCCGACGTACAGGCCGCCCAACAGCAGGCCCAGCAGATAGATGGCCAGAATGGCCCCCGTACGGTTCTTCTCCATTGCCCTACCCTCGCTTCGACCCTTGTCGGCGAATGCCGCCCTTGCTACCGGCGGCCTTGTTGGGCGCAATGCCCTTTCCGCCCTGCGCGCCCAAACGAGCGCGGGGCGCGCCGACCGCACCACCCTTCGCCTTCAGGGCGTTTGCCCACTTCTCGCGTTCGCTTTCATTCAAATGCGCCACCGCTGCCCCTATTCCGCCAGCCAGCTTGTCAGCGGGCCGTTCGACAAGACGGCAAGCTCGTGCGTGGCGCGGGAGATGCTGGTGTACAGACGCCGGCGAGCCACGTCATCGCCTGCGGGGAAAACACGCTCGCTTGCATCGGGGATGACCACGCGGTCAAACTCGAGGCCCTTCGCCAGCTTGAGCGGCAAGACCACCAATCCCTCGGAAGGAAGCGTGCCCGCATCGTCGAGCAGCACGGCATCCATGTCAGCCAGCTGCGCGGCCAGCTTCTTCGCCGCCTGCGCGTACGGTGCGATGACGGCGGTAAGCCCGCGGGGGTCTGCGTCCTCGGTGCCTTCCGAAGCAGCGAGCCCTTCTGCCTTCACCATGCGCGACACCACGTCGCGCAGCGCAGCTTCATGCTCCTCGCGGCTTGCGCACGCAAGCACCTGAGGCCTTAAGCCCTCACGCTGCACCGACGAGATGCGCATCCGCTCTTCCTCGCCCGCCAGCTTCGCGAACAGGGCCGTGATCTCGGGGGACGAACGGTAGCTGGTCATGAGGTCGCATTTCTCCACCCGCCCATGCGTGGCCGAAAACACCGCCTTGATCTCGTCAAATGTTGCCGTCCGCTCCGCGATGGCCTGATTCGGGTCGCCCAGTAGCAGGAAATGCGCGCGGCGGAAATAGCGCGCCGCCAGCGCAAGCTGTGCCGCCGTATAGTCCTGCACCTCGTCGATCATCACGTATTTCGCATCCGTGTCGCAAAGCCCCGTCACCGCCATGCGCAAATACAGCCACTCCACCGACGTGAGGTTGGGGTTTTCCAGAAGCCGCAGGCCAATGCGGTCAAGACGCAGCCATTCGTCCTGCTCGACCATGCGGAAGGCTTCAGCGAAGCGCGTCTCCAAAAACTGCAGCGCGAACGCCCGCTCCTCGGCCTCGGTCTGCGGGTCAAGAACCTCGCCGAACAGCTGCAGCTGCTCCTCGATGGTAAGCGAGAACATCTCGTCCACCACCGATTCCTCGCCAGCCATCTGCTTCAACCGGCTTCTCAGGCGCCGCGTAAGCTCCTCGCGCATAAGCGTCACGCGATGCGGCCCAGCCGCCGCGTTGGCATACTTCGCGTTCAGCTTGCGAATCTGAACGGCGGGAATCAACCGAACGCCACGGTACTCGATATCGCGGAAGTCTTCCGCATCGAATTCGAAACGCGCGCAAACCGCATCTATGCGCTCAAACGCCGAAAGCGGTACCTCCGCTCGGCCGGCCCCCACGCCTTCCGGCAGAAGCTTCGCCATGAACTGGCCGAACGTGAGCAAGTTGGGGTTGCGCTCTCCCATGTCGGGAAGCACGCCGTCAATGTAGCGGCCGAACAGCGGGTTCGGCGTGATGAGGTACACCTCGCGCGCATCAAGGCTCTCGCGCTGCTGGTAGAACAGGTAGGCGATGCGCTGCATGAGCACGCTGGTCTTGCCGCTGCCCGCAATACCGCTCACCAGCAGGACCGGCACGTCATCGTGACGCACCACGAGGTTCTGCTCCTTCTGAATGGTGGCGGTGATGGCCTGCATCTGCGCGGTGCGACGCCTCGAAAGCGAGGCCAGGAGCAGCGAGTCCTGGATGGCCACGGTGGTGTCGAAATAGCCGTTCAGCTTCGCGCCCTCGATGTCGAACTGGCGGCGCAGTGTGAGCTCGGCCTCGATGGTGCGGCCGTCGGCCTTGTACGAGGTATGGCCGTTCGCCTGGTTGTAATACGTCTCGGCCACCGGCGAGCGCCAGTCCACCACCATGCGGCGGCACATCTCGTCCGACATGCCTGCGTTGCCAATGTAGAACTCACGCGGCGCCTCACCTGGCTTGAAACGCAGAGCCACCTTCGCGAAGTAAGGCTGGCGCAAGAGCAGCTGAATCTGAGAAAGCTTCTCGGCGTCGGCTTCCTGCATGATGTTGTAGTTGCGAATGATGCTGTTCATGGCCAGGAAGTCGGCGTACGTCTCCATGGCATCATCGTCGGTCGAAAGGTCAATGGACACCTCGCCAGCCATGGCCTCCTTGTCGGCCGCCGCCTGCGCGCGCGTCTTCTCCATCTTGGCCACCAACGCCTCGCCCAGCTCGATCAGCTTGGCGTGCGTCTTCGTCAGATGCCCCTGCTCCTGCTCGAAGACGGGGTCTTGCACCTGGCCGACGCCCTGTCCGCCAAGTTCTTCCGCCTGCTTTGCCACGTGACGCTCCTCGTATCAATCCGAAAAAATGCGCCAAGTATTGTAGCACTGACGCCACGCCGCACGCCAACCACTCGTCAACAGCTTGATCTCCCCAGCCCCAAGCAATTCCACCCCAAGCGTTCCAGCTTTCAGTGCAAGACTTAACAGCAAGCGTGCATTCGTTGCATTTTCCCGCCCGTTGTACGAAACTGAGCGAAAGCGCCCGACGACCCCCCAACCCCGCCGAGCGCTTCCCAACGTGAGGAGAAAACGTGCAAACGACTAACGAGCAGCTGCTCGATTTGCTCGGCCAACCGCATACGCAATTCGTCATTCCCGCCTATCAGCGCGCCTATTCGTGGGGCGAACGCGAGTGCCGCGAGCTTTGGCTCGACCTGCATCGCGCGGCTCGGGCGGGCGCAAACCACTTCATGGGAACCTTCCTGTACGCTGAAGACAAGCCGGTGGGTAACGCGGGTGAAGAAGCTGCCGGCAGCCGCCGTCTCGCCATCGTCGACGGGCAGCAGCGCCTCACCACCCTCACGCTTGTCCTCATTGCGCTCTCCCGCCACCTGAAGGCAACGGGACGGCACGTGAGCTGTGCCACAGGCGGCGAGGCGACTTCCATCAGCGCCGAAAGCATTTCCGAACGCTATCTTTTCGCCAACGCGCAGGACGTCAAGCTCACGCTTTCGCGTAACGACCGCGACACGCTGCGCGCCATCGTGCGCAACGAGGCGCTTCCCGCAAACGCCCCCAAGAACCTCACCCACAACCTCGCCTTCTTCGAGGGACTCATGGCTGAGCCCGACTTCGACGCCAACCAGCTGTGGGCAGGCCTTACCCACCTCGCGGTCATCGCCGCGCAAGTGCAGCAAGACGACCCCGCCCAGCTTATCTTCGAGAGCCTGAACTCGAAGGGCTTGCCGCTTACCACAGCAGACCTCGTGCGTAACTACCTGCTGCTTGCCGAAAGTCACGAGGAGCAAACCCGCCTCTACGACCAATACTGGCAAACCATCGAGGGCGTCTTCCAGCCCGACCCCGGCTCGCTGCGCCTCGACAACGGCATACAGGGGTGGCTTTCCGTGCGGTTCCGCAAGGTCCGCGCGAAGGGCACCGGCGAGGTGTACGGCGTCTTCAAGCAATACGTCGAGGACGAATTCACCGGCACGACCGAAAGCCTGCTGCGAGAGCTGCGCAACTTCTGCCTCGTGTGGGCTGAAAACTACCGCTATCACGCCGTGAAGAAATACAAGTCAGCGGGCGGCTGGGCTGTAGGCGGCGCGGCCACGCTTACCGCCGGCTACGAGAAAAAGCCGGCAAGCAACCAAGCCTTAGCCGACAGGATGCGCCGCGACCTTAACGCCACCGACGCCTCGCTGTAGCCGCCCTTCCGGCAAGCCCCGTTCAATCAAGCCTTCGAGCAGAAACGGCAGAACATGTTCACGAAGCAAGAAAGCCTCCTCGACATCCTCGGAATGCGCAACGCCCAGCTGGTGATACCCGTCTACCAGCGCGTTTACGCATGGAGCGAACGCCAGTGCACCACCCTCTGGAACGACGTCATGCGCGCCGGCCAAACAAGCAGCACGCACTTCATGGGAACGGTGCTTTACGTCGAAGAAGCCTGCGAAGACGACGTGCGCCGCATCGACGTCATCGACGGGCAGCAGCGTCTTGCCACCCTCACGCTGCTCATCGCGGCGTTGCGGGACCACCTGCAGGAAACGGGCTTCAGCTTGGACGGCATCGATGCCGCCGAGCTTGACCGCCGCTACCTTCGCCTGAACGATGCCCCCGCAAAAGAAAGCGCCGAGCATGACGGCGCGCAAGCTGGCGAGCATGACGCGCCCTGCAAGCTGCTTCTTTCGCGCGCCGACCGCGCCACGTACGCGGCCATCGTAAGCAAAAGCCCCCTGCCCGAGGAAGAGGACGAGCTTTCGCAGAACGTCGTTGCAAACTACCGAATGTTCCGCGAGTTCCTAGCGCAGGCGGATACGCGAAACGCAGCGCAGGACCTTTGGAAGGGCCTCACGCTCCTCGTGGTCATTTCCGCCACCCTGACCGAAGGCGACCGCCCGCAACTCGTGTTCGAGAGCCTGAACTCGAAGGGCATGCCGCTTGCCACCTCCGACCTCATTCGCAACCTCCTGCTCATCGGCATCGGCCTTGACGAGCAAGAGCGCCTGTACGGCCAGTACTGGGCGCCCATCGAGGCCGTTTTCGCCGACGACCTCGACTCTTCGCAGTTCACCGCTGCCCTTCGCGGCTGGCTTGCCATCAAGGCGCCAGAGCTTTGCAAGCGCAACACCGACGACATCTACGCCACCTTCAAAGCCTACCTGGAAAGCGAGCACGCCGGCTCGCTCGAGGAACTGCTGTTCGGCCTCAAGGGATTCTGCGAGACCTTCGTCACGCGCTCCCAATCAAGTGGCGCGCGCATGGCTGACGCGCACAACTCCTACGGCGTCGCCCGCGTCGAGGGCATCATCTCCGAAAAGAAGCTCTTCGGCGACTAAGCACGGCCCGCTCAAGCAGGCGGCAGGGGCGCTAGCCCAACGCCACGTCGAGCGACATCATGATGAGAAAGCCCACCAAAACGGCAATGGTGCCCACGTTGGCGCGCTCGCCCAAATGCGCCTCGGGAATAAGCTCCTCCACCACCACAAACATCATCGCACCCGCCGAAAACGCCAACAACCAGGGCATATACGGCGTGATAACGCCCACCAGAAGCACCACCAGAATGCCGAACACCGGCTCCATGATGCCCGAAAGCGCGCCCATGGCAAACGCGCGCGGCGCGCTCATGCCCTCCTGATACAGCGGCAGCGAAACAGCCGCTCCTTCGGGGATGTTCTGCAAGCCCATGCCTAGGGCCAGCGCCGTGGCCAAGCCCAACATGGCGGGATCGCCCTCAAGGCCGGCCATGGCGAACAGCAGGCCAACGCTCATGCCATCGGGAATGTTGTGAATGGTCATAGCCGTGAACAGAAGCATGGGACGGCCCCACTTGCGCGGCGCCGGCAGACCCTCGCAGCCCTTACACTCATCGGGATGCTCGTGCGGCAGCAGCCTGTGGACGACCATCAGGAAGGCCACGCCCAGCGCGAAGCCGCCCACAGCGGGCAGCAGCGGAAACTGCCCGGCCTCTTCCGCGCGCTCAAGCGCCGGGATAAGCAGCGACCACACGCTTGCCGCAATCATGACGCCCGCGGCAAACCCCAGAAACACGCGCTGCGCGAAGGCGTTCTTGCGCCCGCGGAACAGAAACACCGACGCCGACCCCAGCGTCGTCATGAGGAACGTGAACCCCGTTCCCAGCGCCGCCCACAACAAAGCCTGCTGCATATCCCATCACCTTCCCGCAAAGGCGCGTCGCCGCGCCCATGCAGACCGACAATCCGAAAGACCGCCGCATCCGGCGCGCTTTCTCCCCTAAACGCCGCTTGAGCCGCGAGCGAAGGCGCAACCCTCCAAACGCGGCTCAAGCGGTTCAAAGCCCAGGGCCTTTCACCACAAGGCCATCTTAACGAAGGAGGCCGGCAAACGCCGACCTCCCCGATCATCCGTCAAAAACGCGTCACCTTAGGCGTTTGCCAGCGGGCTCGGCACGCTGTACACGCGCGCTGCGTACTGCTGGTCAAGCTCGTAAAGCGAACGCGCGTCGCCACCGAACAGCTTCATCTTGGTGATCATGTCGTCGGCGGTGTCTTCCTCTTCCATCTGCTCCTCGATGAACCAGTCGAGGAACTTCATGGCACGGTAGTCCTTGGCCTCCATGGCGGCGGAGTAGATGTCGTTGATGAGGCTCGTCACGTACTTTTCGTGCTCAAGGCCCGCCTCAAGCGGCTCGAGGAAGTTCGAGAACTCCTTGTCGGGCATGTCGATAGCCAGAAGCTTCACGCGCTCGCCGTTCTCGTGCAGGTAGTTGCGGAAGATAAGCGCATGATCGCGCTCCTCCTGAGCCTGGATCATGTACCAGTTGGCGTAGCCGTCAAGGCCCTCTTCCTCGTAGTAGTCGGCGAAAGAAAGGTACAGGTACGCAGAGTACAGCTCCTTGTTGATCTGATCGTTGATAAGCTCGTAGACCTTCTTATCCATGATGTCCTCCTGGTGTATCGTGACGCTGCGCCGGCTTCCTGCAAACCAAACGTCGAGCGTCATCTTTTCGTCTCGTCTATTAAAGCACGGCCGGAATGCGCATCCAAGCACTATTCCCCGCCGTTGGCATCATGTTACCACATAAATGTTACCAACATGATAACATTTATTAGTTTTGCGAAAACACTTTCCGATATTCCGAGAGTTTCGGAGCGTGCGGGTCGGTAGGCTACCATGAGCTGCGGTAACAGGAGTCGGACATGAGCAAATGGCGAAGGACCCTTGCGGTTTTGGGCCATTTCTCCTCGTCGCGACGCACTCTGAACAGATACACAA
>JAFSHA010000008.1 GCA_017440565.1 Eggerthellaceae bacterium
ACGAAGAACATGAACATGGTGATGTAGAGGCCCCAGGAATCCAGGTTCCTCATGCCGGTCTGGACCATGCCGCCCGAAAGCTGCATGACCCAGAGGGCGATGCCCGCCACGACGAGCGCGGCCGACACGATTATGGCGACGCTCAGGCCCTTCCCGCCCTTGGCGGGAGCAGTAGCGTTAGACATTTCCTTCTCCCTTCCTAGACGAGGTAGTAGCAGTTGGGCTCGGTGCCCATTTCGGGCAGAAGGTGGACGTACTCACGCGAGGCGATCTTCTTCGCCACCTCGGAGGTGGGGTCGTCCAAGTCGCCCCAGTAACGGGCGCGCGCCGGGCACAAATCCATGCAGGCGGGCGTCTCGCCCTTCGAAATGCGCTGATAGCAGAAGGTGCACTTCTCCACCACGTGCTTCTGGTGCGCAGGCGCATCCGCGTCACCCGTGGCGAAATCGAGCTGGTACTTCGGCTCCTCCCAGTTGAAGGAGCGAACGCCCGTGTAGGGGCAGGCCGCCATGCACATGCGGCAGCCGATGCACTTGTCGTAGTCCTGGCGAACGACGCCCGTTTCCGGGTCCTTGTAGGTGGCGCCGACCGGGCACACCTTCGTGCAGGCCGGGTTCTCGCAGTGCTGGCAGCCCATAGCGTAGAAGCTCATGGTAAGAGCCCCGTTTACGTTAGCGGGCGTGTCGGGTGCATCGCCGCCGTCAGTGAGCACGCGCGTCCACATGATGCCGTTGGGCAGGTTGTTCATCTGCTTGCAGGCGATGGTGCAGGCGTTGCAGCCTACGCAGCGCCTGGTGTCGATGGCCATTCCGTAACGTGCCATTTACTTCACGCTCCCTTCGTACTTCTCCACTTGGCAGAGGAAGTCATAGAACGCGCTGTTGTGGATGAAGTCGTCCATGACGCGGGAGGTCAGGTTCTGGGCATGACCGCTCACGTACTGATCCTCGCGGAAGCCGTGGGGAATGCCCACGGCGCCCTGCATGATGCCGTCGGTCACGAGCGCCCTCAGCACCACGTCGCCGCGCTCGTTGAACGCACGCACGTAGTCGCCCTGGGAAATGCCGCGATCGGCGGCGTCCTGGGCGTTGATCTTGAGAACCGGCTCGGGCTCAAGCTCGCGCAGCCACGGCGTGAAGGCCGTCTGGGAGTGCACGTGGTACTTGTGATGCTCACTGCAGCCCAGAAGCGGGTACTCCTTGCGCAGCGGGTTATCCCAGTAGGCCTCGGCGGGGTTGGTGTAGTACGGATAGTGCTCGTAGTCGGCCACCGCCTGGCCGTAGTTGGCACGCGGCGTGGGATACTCGAGGTAGAACTTCATGCGCGCCGACTCGGTGGGGCCGACCACCATCTCGACATGGGAGACCGGCGAAAGCGGCGAGCGAACCATATCGCCCGAGGCAAGCTTTTCGTAGGTCACGCCAAGCATGGCGGTGGTGTCGCCCTCGACGATCTTGCGGATGAAGTCGGCGTCGCTGGCGCCGTTATCGTAGAGCGCGTCCAGGCCGAGCGCGGAAGCGACCATGCGCATGATGTCAAGGTCGGCCTTGGATTCATACAGCGGGTCAACGCACTTCTGGAAGTACATGAGGTAAGGCGTCGGGCAACCGGAGTCGTAGTCCTCGATCTCGTAGATATGCGGCACGGGAAGCACCAGGTCGGAGTACATGGCCGTGTCGGTCATGGAAACGTCGGCCGTCACCACGAACGGAACCTTCTTGAAGGCCTCGATCATTTCCAGGCGGCCGCTCTCGCAGCACAGCGGGTTGCCGTTGCAAACCCACAGGACCTGCAGGTTCACGTCGGTGGCGCCCCACTTGCCGGTCGCCACGACCTCAGGCAGCGACATGTTGGGGATGGACGGGCCGGTTACGCCGTAGAAGAACGGGATGTAGTTCGAAATGCCCGTGAACGGCGAGGTGTTCTGCACGATAGCGGTGCCCGGGCGACCATAGTTGCCGGTCTGGGCATGCAGAAGCGCCAGGTTCTTGTAATTGTGATGGGAGTTCACGTGATGGCCAAGGCCCTGATAGCCCAGGTTGAACACGCCGCCCTGAGCGTAGATTTCCGCCAGCTTCGCGATATCTTCGACGGCGATGCCGGTGATCTCGGAGGCGCGCTCGAGGGTGTACTCGCCGATATGGCTCAGGCACTCCTGGTAGCAGGTCTTGTAGGCCTTGCCGTCGGCAGCCACGTACTCGCCGCGGATGGCAGGCTGAGCAGCCTCGTCAAGCGGCTTGACGGTTCCGTCGGCCTCGTCGTACACGAGCACCGGGTCGATAACCGTCGGCGCACCCGTCATGGGGTTGATGGGGCCGGGGGTGGGCTCGACGCCGAAGGCGCTCATGCGCAGGAAGGCGCCGCCTTCGGCCACGAGGAACGGAGCCTGGGTCAGGCCGCTCATGTACTCTTCGTCAACCAGGCCGTTTTGCTCGATGTAGTTGATCATGCCCAGCATGAGGGCGCCGTCGGTACCGGGGCGAATGGGCCGGTACCAGTCGGAATGGGCCGCGCAGGGGCTGTACTGCGGGTCGATGGTGATGAGCTTCGTGCCGTTTTCGCGCGCGTCGCACACGAAATGCCAGGAGTGAACCGCCGCCTCATCGGGACGACCGCCCCAGGCAACCACCGTTTTGGCGTTCACGACGTCATCGTAGGAGTTGCCGTTATGGCCGAGGGCCATCATCTGAACCTGGATCTGAGCCACGTCGGCGCAGGCGCCGAACACGGTAGCACCCAGACCCGTAAGGAAGCGGCCATAGGCAAACGACATGTAACCGCCCATGGCGCCGTGAAGTACGCCGTAAGAGGCGTACGAAGACATCACGGCAAGGGACGTCGGGCCATAGGTGGCCAGCGCCGTTCCCATGTTCTGGGCGATCATGCCGATAGCCTCTTCCCACGTGATGCGCTCCCACTGGCCAGCACCGCGCTCGGTTCCCTCGACGCGACGCATGGGGTACTTGACGCGATCGGGGTCGTACTGACGCTGAGGCTGCGTGTAGCCCTTGACGCACAGACGGCGCCAACCCTCGTCGCCTTCGGGGTAGTCCATAGCCGAAACCTGAACGACCTTGCCGTCGCGAACGACGACCTTCTGGTGGCACTTGCTGCCGCAGTTGCCGCGGCATCCGCTGTGGAAGACCTGCTCGGCGGCGGCATCGGCTGCCTCCTCTCCCGCAGCCAACGCCGTGAGCGATGCGCTGCCGACGACCGCAGTGGCGCCCGCCACAGCTGCCGTCGTCTTCAGAAAGCCCCTTCGAGTGAGCCCGCCCTGCGAGCTCTTCGCTTTCGTCATCCTCTCCTCCTTTTCCTCGGACAAACGAATGTCGATCCAAGAGGCGAGTTTATGGAGGCATCCTATGACTATCAAGCGACGAAGAGATACCCCTATTGCAATTTGCGATTAATTCGAATATATGTCGCACATCGCAAAACCAGGGTAAACCATCCAACGTGGACGGTAAATGCTGGAGCGCCAATCACTCCCCCGCCGAAGGCGGCCAGTGCTCAGACTTCAGCGTTCCTCACGGGCGATACGCCCGATTCGCGGTTTCCTCGTTGACGGGAGCCAATCCCGCCCACGACAGCGGCAAGGCCCTCGAGCAGCTTAACGGAAGCTTGGCGGCAGCCACGGCAAGGCTTTCGAAGAATTCCATCGAGACGCGGGCAAGCTCTTCGGGCGACTGCTGGAAACCGCCTTCTATCCAGGCGTCGATGATGGCAGAGCCGGTTATCGACTGCATCGTGACGAGAAAGTCAACCGATTCAGGCTCGACTCCGTGCTTGCGGGCGAAAGCGCGCGTGGTGGCGCTGGCAAAGAGGTTTGACTGCTCCACGAGCAAGCGGAGGTGCGCGGGATCGAGAGTCAGGCCCCTGCGCTCGAGCCGCGAATAAGAGTACAGCACAGGGTTTCGCATGATCTCTCGATGAGATTCGGCAAGAGCCCGCTCGGCACATTCGAAGAACCCGGGATCATCGATGGGCGGAAGGTTGCGGTTCACGCGTCCGAAATGCTCGCACAGGCAATCTCCCAGTATTTCCTCGAGGGACCCGAAATGCCGGTACACCGTGGAGCGATGCACGTCGGCGCGTTCCGCCACCATGTCGATCGTCACGTCGGAGAAATCAACCCCGTCGTCAAGCAGTTCGATCATGGCATCGCGAATGAGCCCGCGCATCCTACGAGCCTGAGGCGATAAAGCACGCGATTCGTTTGCCTGCCGCATGGTAACCCCTTTCCCATCTTTGGAAGATCATACCGTAAAGCACCGAGCCTCAATGTCTTAGCGCACGCAATAAGCTGCGGCCTTGGCCATCTTTCCGAATACGTCGCTGCCGCGTCTCATTCCGCTTACGTGAAACTATTGGCAGTCTGCAAATAGTTATGCGATGATGATAGTTGCAAGTTTTCGAAGCATATTCAACGAATCCAGCAGCAACGAGAAACGAGGACCGTGCACATGTGGAGCACCTGCCACCCGAAATCCGATGAAGACCTGAAGGAATGCGCCGAGCTGGGCAAGTCGCTCAATCGTCTTTCCCAGCCCACCATCCTGACCCTGCTTGCCCAGGAAGGCAAGCCCATGCACGGCTACATCATCGTGCAGCGCGCGGCACACTCCCCCATGTTCGGCGGCACCAAGCCCGACGCTACGGGCATCTACCGCGCCCTTAAGCGCATGGAGGAAGCCGGGCTGGTCACTTCGCAGTGGGAAACGCCCGAGGAGGGTTCGGCCAAGCGTCTGTTTTCGCTCACCGACAAGGGCCTGCGCTGCCTGCGTCGCTGGATCGACGCCCTCGCCTGCTACGAGCTTACCCTCGAGGAACTGCGCGAGCAGGCCGCCTGCGCGCTGGGCATCGACCTTCCCGAAGCCCCCGTCTGCTCCCACGGAACGATTCTCGCAGAATAAACCTCTAACGGGGTCGCTTTCCGCGACCCCGTTGCGTTTCACGCTTCACGGCGCCACGCTGCATTCGTGTCGCTCCCAAATGTTTCACTTGAAACATTTGTTCTCGCGAACGAGTGTTTCACGTGAAACACTTCTCCCTCGCAAATCCGCTTTCAGTCGCAAACAAGGCAGGTTTCCGTGCATCAGGAAGATTCGGCAAAACCATCGGACTTCGAGCCCGCCCTCGGGCGCGACGTCGCCGCCATCCTCAACCCCGCGCCGCTCACCATCATCGGCGCTTACGACGAAAGCCCCTCTCGCGCAGGCTTCGCAACGGTTCTGTGGGCCATGCCCGTTTCGCACGATCCCGCCATCGTGGCTTTTGCGCTGCGGCGCGCTTCCCATACCATGGGCATCATCGTCGAAGCTGGCTGCTTCAGCCTGAGCACGCTTCCCGCCGACGCCGAGGGCGCGCGCATCGTCGATGCGTGCGGAAAGCAGACCGGGCATAAAACCGACAAGGGAATGCTGGTCGAGCATGAACTGATTGCCCTTTGCTCGGCAACAGAATGCTCCGAAACCAGCAAGCTTTTACCCGTACCGTGCCATGCGCTCTCCTGGGAGCTATGCGAGGTCGAAAGCATTCAGGAAACGGGCGATCACCTGCTGGTCACGGGTCGGGTGCTGCGCGCCGCATCCCGCGCCACGCGCGACGCGAAAGGCCGCCTTGCCCCCACCGAAACCCTCCTGTGCATTCAGCATGACGCCTACGCAGCTGCGGGATGTGCCTTGCAAAGCCAAAACCCCGCTAGCTAGACAGCAAATCAACGAACCCGAAAGAGTAGAGAATAGAGAAGAGAGCATGACCGAGACACTGTTCACCCTGCGCCCCGCCAAAGACGAGGATCGCGCGTTCCTGGATGCATACTGCTATGCGGAGGGCATGGACTATTTGCCCAACCTCGAGAACGTAACCGTCGCAGCGAATTCCGGCGACGAGGCGGTCGGGTTCATTCGCATCGCCATAGGCGCAAACGGCATAGCGCACGTCAACCCGGTCGTGGTCCACTCCTCATGGCGCGGATACCATGTCGGCGAGACCCTCATGGAGCACGCCCAGCAGATCTATGGCGAGCTGCGCCTCGTGGCACGCGGATCAAGCAAGGGCTTCTACGAAAAGCTGGGCTTCAAGGCGTGCCCCTGGGAGGAAGTCGACCTCTCCGTCACCGAGAACTGCGACGTCTGCACCCTCGTCGAGGAATGCCAACCCTGCCCCATGAAGAAGTCGCTGTAGACGGTGCCTTTCCCATCGACGGCAAAGGCGCACAACCTATCGCAAAAGAGCGGGGCAAAAAGTCAATTTTGAAATGAGCCGAACGGTCTACTTTTTTGGCTCATTTCAAAAGTTTGCGGAGTTACCCATCTTCGGGTGTGCTAGCCCCATATGACTGTTAGAATTCATGCGACGAGACTTCCAACCATCGAAAACCGCGTGAAGGGAGGGGCCGTGGTCAGCTTGTTCATAGTGCTCTACCTCTTTTTCGCAGGTATGGG
>JAFSHA010000036.1 GCA_017440565.1 Eggerthellaceae bacterium
CAGCGTCCCGCTTTCTGGGACAGCGAGCCGGGCTCCGCGTCCCACTTTAGCACCCGATTCCGCTCGCCCCGAAAGGCGCGCCGTCCGCCCCGGAGGGCCGTTTGCGCCCCGACCCACTTACCGACGAGGCCATTCCGACAATCTAGCCGAAACCCACGCGAAAAACGCCCAAGCTGGCCTCTTGCTATGATCGACGCGTATTTCGATCTGAGAAATCCACTAAGAAGGCGACGGAAAGCACCACGAAGGACAAACGTGGGGCGATCGCACACCCAAGCGCGAGCGGGGCGGGATGATCTTCAGAATCGAAGCTCATCGCCGACCTCAAAGGAGAGGAATATGACGAGAAAACTCAAGTCGATGGACGGCAACAACGCGGCGGCGCACGTCTCCTACGCGTTTACCGAGGTTGCCGGAATCTACCCCATCACCCCTTCGAGCCCGATGGCGGACTTCGTTGACCAGTGGTCGGCGCAGGGCCGCAAGAACATCTTCGGCACCACCGTCAAGGTGTGCGAGATGCAGTCCGAAGGCGGCGCCGCGGGCGCGCTGCACGGCTCGCTTACCGCTGGCGCGCTTACCACCACCTACACCGCTTCCCAGGGCCTTCTTCTCATGATCCCCAACATGTACAAGATCGCCGCCGAGCAGCTGCCCAGCGTCTTCCACGTAAGCGCTCGCACGCTTGCCACCCACGCGCTCAACATCTTCGGCGACCACTCCGACGTCATGGCCTGCCGCCAGACCGGCTTCGCCATGATGGCCGAGACCAACGTGCAGGAGGTCATGGACCTTTCCGCCGTCGCCCACCTGGCCGCCATCAAGGGCCGCATGCCCTTCCTGAACTTCTTCGACGGCTTCCGCACCTCCCACGAAGTCCAGAAGATCGCCGTGTGGGACTACGAGGACCTGGCCGAGATGTGCGACATGGACGCCGTGCGCGCCTTCCGCAGGCACAGCCTCAACCCCGAGCATCCCGCCATGCGCGGCAGCCACGAAAACGGCGACATCTTCTTCCAGCACCGCGAGGCCTGCAACAGCCACTACGACGCGTTGCCCGGCATCGTCGAGGAGTGCATGGCCCAGGTCAATGCGAAGATCGGCACGAACTACCAGCTGTTTAACTACTACGGCGCGCCCGACGCCGATCGCGTGATCGTGTGCATGGGCAGCTTCTGCGACGTGGTGGAGGAAGTGGTCGACTACCTGAACGCCAACGGCGAGAAGGTGGGCCTGGTGAAGGTTCGCCTGTACCGTCCGTTCGTGACGAAGAAGTTCGTCGAGGCGCTGCCCGCCACTGTCAAGAAGATCGCCGTCATGGACCGCACCAAGGAGCCCGGCAGCGTTGGCGAGCCGCTCTACCAGGACGTGCTGCATGCGCTCGCCATCGAGGGGCGCCTCGCCGGCATCACCGTGACCGGCGGCCGCTACGGCCTCGGCTCGAAGGACACCCCGCCGGCAAGCGCGTTCGCCGTGTTCGCCGAGCTGGCCAAAGACGAGCCGAAGCGCGAGTTCACCGTGGGCATCATCGACGACGTGACCATGCTCTCGCTTGAGGAAGACGCGAACTGCCCCAACACCGCCGCCCCCGGCACCATCGAGTGCAAGTTCTGGGGCCTTGGCGGAGACGGCACGGTCGGCGCGAACAAGAACTCCATCAAGATCATCGGCGACCACACCGACAAGTTCGTCCAGGCCTACTTCCAGTACGATTCCAAGAAGACCGGCGGCGTAACCATAAGCCACCTGCGCTTCGGCGATAACCCCATCAAGAGCCCCTATTACGTGAACAAGGCCGACTTCGTAGCCTGCCACGTGCCCGCGTACCTGACCAAGGGCTTCCCGGTAGTGCGCGACGTGAAGCCGGGCGGCACCCTGCTCATCAACTGCGCATGGAACGTCGAAGAGCTTTCGCAGCACCTCAACGCCGAGACCAAGCGCTACATTGCCGCCAACGACGTCCAGCTCTACACCAACGACGCCACTCACCTGGCACGCGAGGTGGGCATGGGCAAGCGCACCAACACCATCCTGCAGTCCGCCTTCTTCGCGCTGGCAAACGTCATCCCGATTGACGAGGCTCTCGGCTACATGAAGGACGCCGCCACCGCCTCCTACCTGAAGAAGGGCCAGGACGTCGTCGACAAGAACCACAAGGCCATCGAGGTGGGCGCCTCCGCCTTCGTGAAGGTCGACGTGCCCGCCGATTGGGCCAACGCGACCGACGAAGTCGCGCCCGTCGAGCTTTCCGGTCGCGCTGACGTCGTCGAGATGGTCAAGGGAATCATGGAGCCGGTTGGCCGCATGGACGGCGACAGCCTGCCCGTCTCCGCATTCGCCAAGCACGTCGACGGCCAGTTCGAGCTGGGCGCGGCCGCTTACGAGAAGCGCGGCGTGGCCGTGCTCGTTCCCGAGTGGGACGCCGAGAAGTGTATCCAGTGCGGCAACTGCTCTTTTGTGTGCCCGCACGCCACCATCCGCCCGTTCGCGCTGACCGAGGCCGAGGCCGCCGGCCTGCCCGAGCACGCAAAGGTTTCCGCTGGTCGCGGCAAGAAGATGGCCGGCTTCCAGTACACGCTGGCTATTTCGCCGCTTGACTGCATGGGCTGCGGCGTATGCGTGGGCCAGTGCCCCTCCGACGCGCTTGCCATGGTCGAGCTGGAAACCCAGCTGGCCGAGCAGGAGGTCTTCGACCACTGCGTTGCCAATGTGAGCATCAAGCCCGAACTGGTGGGCACCACCATTCAGGGCAGCCAGTTCGCCCAGCCGCTTCTCGAGTTCTCGGGCGCGTGCGCCGGCTGCGCCGAGACCGCTTACGCGCGTCTGGTCACCCAGCTGTTCGGCGACCGCATGTACGTGGCAAACGCCACCGGCTGCTCGTCCATCTGGGGCGGCCCGGCTGGCACCTCCCCTTACACCGTCAACGCCCAGGGTCATGGCCCGGCGTGGTCCAACTCGCTGTTCGAGGACAATGCCGAGTACGGCCTGGGCATGCTGCTCGGCCATGAGGCGGTTCGCAACATGCTCGTCGAGCATACGGGCAACATCCTCGCAAGCGAGAAGGCCGGCGACGAGCTCAAGGCCGCCGCGCAGGCTTGGCTTGACGCCAGGAGCGATGCTGCCGCCAGCAAGACCGCTTCCGCCGCATACATTCTCGAGCTCGAGAAGGCCGCCGAGGCGGGCTGCCCGGATGCCGCGGCAATCCTTGAGAATCGCGAGTTCCTCACCAAGAAGAGCGTGTGGATCTTCGGTGGCGACGGCTGGGCCTACGACATCGGATACGGCGGCCTCGACCACGTGCTGGCTTCCGGCGAGGACGTGAACGTATTCGTCTTCGACACCGAAGTGTACTCCAACACCGGCGGCCAGGCCTCGAAGGCTTCCAACATCGGCCAGGTGGCGCAGTTCGCCGCCGCCGGCAAGGACATCAAGAAGAAGAGCCTTGCCGAGATCGCCATGAGCTACGGCTACGTGTACGTGGCGCAGGTAGCCATGGGTGCCAACAAGAACCAGACCCTCAAGGCCATCGCCGAGGCCGAGGCTTATCCCGGACCGTCGCTCATCATCGGCTACAGCCCGTGCGAGATGCACGCCATCAAGGGCGGCATGATGAACTGCCAGGACGAGATGGTCAAGGCTGTGAACTGCGGTTACTGGAACCTCTATCGCTTCAATCCGGCTGCCCCGGCTGGCAAGAAGTTCATGCTTGACTCGAAGGCGCCGGCTGGCGGCTACCAGGAGTTCCTCATGAACGAGGCTCGCTACAGCCGTCTGACCCGCGAGTTCCCCGAGCGCGCGACCGAGCTGTTCGAGCGCAACGAGCAAGCTGCCATCGCTCGCTACGAGCACTTGGTCAAGCTGCAGGAGATCTACAACGGCTAGCAGATAACGTCAGGACAACCTGCAACCCATTAAGCGGGGGTCGGCAAAACGCCGGCCCCCGCTTTCGTTGCAAGGCGAATATCGCTCATGCATACCCGCCCGTCATTGCCCCGTCGATCAAAACACCTGAAAGAAATCGCGCAACCACAAGGGCGCTGTGCACCTACGTGCTTTTGCGCGCCGCAGACCCGACACCACCACTACGCAGATAGAAGCATGCAACCGCTGGGACTGAGGCCAGCTGTCTCTCCTTAACCCAAGTGGACGTCCATCGGCCCCCCCGATCCGCAAAGCAAGGCCCAACAACCGAGAAAGCCCTGATTCAGAGCCCCAGATTTCGCGATCAGCGCCCTCCGGCATAAAAAATCCGAGAAATCCCTAACTGCTCTGTGCGAAAAGTCGACTTGTGCAGGAAATAATGCCCAAACCGAGCTTGCATTGACCTTCTGAAAAATCGGCCGATTTTTCGATGTGTCTCTGACCTGCGCAAATGCGATATCGATCAATTTCAGGTGCAAGGCCTACGTCATTCAGCCTCTCAAATCGAGCCGAATCGTCTGCACAAGTCGACTTTTCGCACAAAGCAGCGCCTCGAACCATCTCAAACCGAGAAGCAAGACGCCCAGCAGAATCTGATCGATCAGATCGAGATCTTGAGCAGCCATGATAAACGTCAATTCTGGAGAGGTGGCGCACAGCCCCGGCTCCAGCTCGAGGAACAATCCAGGAAGATCACCCAATCCGGAAAGAGTATGGATCTCGCAGCCCTCGACATCCTTCCCGCGACAGCGGGAATCGGTCAGAAGATGGAGCGCGTCCTCGGGCCTCGCACCCCAACGAGTGAAATCTTTGGCGGATACGACGTCGGCGTCGCAACCGAGATCGCACAAGGGAACACCGGGCTCGAGCTGAATAGAGGGAAAGGCCTGCGGGAGAGTTGGGCCCGCATTTGGCGTATGACCAAACACAGGCATGTACGCGACGCGGTTGTCGTAGCAGCGCTAAGCGTTAATGGATGACTGTCTGCATAAGCATATCTTCACGACCGTACGTTACCACGCCCGACTCGCCATTGACCAGTCGCGCGAAAGGCGTTCCTGCGAATCTACGCATCTTGCACCAATCCACGATAAAAGACGCGCCCCTCTGGGATCAGGCAACAACGTTTTCAATCCAGCGCGCAATATCGTCAACAACCTCGTCACCAATATGGCGCTCTACGGCGTATTCCTTCTTCGCCTGCACAATGCCTTTGCCCAACGATGGAACGAAGGCGTGGTTCAGACCCTTGTACAGCTTGAAAGTAACGTTGGGACGATCTCCGAGAAGATGCTTGTATGCCGCGAAATCCCTGTCCACATTCACTTGGAAATCATTTTCGCCCTGCATGATGAGCATGGGCTTTTTGCTGACGGCCAGGTAATCGGACGCGGCGTGCTCCCCCATCTCCTTGAAGTAATACAGGGTGGTGCCACCTCCCGTCTTTTTGAGCTTCGCCTCCTCGTCAGACAGCTCGTACAAACCGGAAAACAACTCGGCCGTACGCTGGACTTGGCCCTTTGCCAGCAGGCGAAGAAGCGGGTTCATCTCGGACAACGCCTCCCGGCCCTGCTCGACCACAACCTCCTCCAGCCTACGCGGCGTTCCCGCCATCAGGATAAGCCCCCGATAGTTTCCCCCTTCGGCGTCGATGCGCGGAGCCAGCATGGCGCCCATGCTGTGACCGACAATGAACACCGCGTCGGGGTTGATGCGCAAATCCCCCTTCAGAATCTCGGTGGCAAGAATCGCGTCATCGACGGTCTCCTCCTTCACGGTTATCGTCAGCGTCTTGTCCCTTAGCATCTTAAACCCGTGCGCGAACGAGCGCTTGTCGTAGCGCAGAGAGGCGATACCGCGTTTCGCGAGACCCTCCGCGATGTCCTTGAAAGGCGTAAGGCCGCCAATTCTCTCGTCCTTGTCACTCGACCCAGACCCGTGAACGAGCACAACAGCGGGCACCGGCGAAGACGCCCCCGCGGGAAGCGTCAGCAACCCGTCGAGCGGATACCGCGTGCCCGCGCCTACGATCACCTTTTCCTGCAACATGGTTTCACACCTTTCAAATCTCCCTCAGCCAGCGACATGCCGAAGAAACGTTACGTGGCGAAAGGACGGGTATTCGCCACGCGCCAATTACATCAAAGAGAAGACCGCGAAGACGAAGGCGGCCGTTAGGGCCACGAAGCCGACGAGGAGGGCCCATGCGGCAGGACGGGCCATGTTGAGGGTCCAGCCGATGCCGAAGCGCTCGGGGAGGAACAGACTCGCGTCGTCGCGGTTGAAGTAGATGATACCCAGGATCCAGTGCTCGTCGTCGTCGAAGGCAAGCGGCGCGTCGGCAGGCGCGGCCTGCATACGCGCGTGCAGCCTCGAACCCGCCTGTCCGTACACCACCGAGACGGCAATGCAAACCACAACGATCAGCATCGCCAGCACTACGATGAGCGCCGCCATCCACTCCAGAGAGACCACGCCCGCCGCCGAAAGGATGAAGCAGATATCCGTGGTCGCCGCGAGCACCAAGCCCGTCGCAACCATGAGGATGCTCTGGGCACGCGCGAACATACCGTAAGCAAGCGCCGAAGTAGCCGGGGCGCCGGGATCGGTCGGGCGCTTCGAGCGGGTGATCGTCCAGTGGCTGAAAGTCATCACCGCTGCGAGAAATGCGGTGAACAGCAGCGGGAACGCGAACACGCCCGGGCCTTTCTGCATGGTGGAGGTCACCTCACCCGAAAAGTTCACCTGCATGGGAATGACATCGGGCATGGAGGGGTACAGGGCGTAAGTCAGCGCTATGCTTGCAAGGGCAATGGGGACGTAAAGCAGGTTCCACGCGAGCGAGATGGCGCCGGGCACATCCTCCTCGGCCACGACGGCGGTCACTTGCTGCTGCGTGGCGAACCAGCCCTCAGCCACCTTGATCTTCTGCACAGCGCGCCGGGCGCGCAGCATAAGGGCGAAGGAGACGACAAGGGGGACAAGAGTTCCCGCAAGGATGAGGGCAATGAGAACCCCCTCGCTCACGCCGTCTCGGGATCCCAGATGAACCGCGAGAACCGCCGCCGCGAGCGCGGTGAATGCAGCCGTAACGACGAGCATAGTCCTGGTATAGCGCCGCTTCAGCGCAACGAGGCGCCCGTCGTTTTGCTTGCCAGCGGGAACCGTAACGGCAAAGCATTCGTTCCTGCGCATAAGCCAGGGAGTCGCCGCCAGAAGACCGCCGGTGGTTGGAATGATGGCTATCAGGAGAATGAAGGAAAGCAATGAGGGCAATGTCATGGGATGACCTTTCGTGTTGGAACCAAGTTGGCTGGAACGAATGAATCAGGGCGAACGGGTCGGTTCGAACAAGTGACGCGGGCCTGGGTCGCTCGAGAAGTCGAGGGCTGCGAACCGTCCAAGATCAGCCGATGGGGGCCGGCCGGGAGACCGGAGGGTCGTCCGAGTAGGCACGCTCCACCTGCTTTCGGGCGCTGTCGAGAAAGCCTTGCGCCGAGCCGCCGCGCGCGCGATGCTCGATGGCCAGCAGGTACAGCGATTCGGCCAAGCGCGCCTCCCCTATCTCGTGCGTTGCAGCCGAGGCGTTTGCCGGGAAGTCGGCAACGCGGGCACCGTTGCGTCCGTTCATGGTCAGATGGCCCTCATCGCGCAGGATGGCGTATGCCTTGTTGACGGTGTGCAGGTTGACGCCCAGGTCACTTGCCAAGGCACGCACCGAGGGCAAGCGGTCGCCCGGCTGCAGCTCGCCCCGGGCAATAGCCGCCACCACCTCGGATCTGATTTGCTGGTAGATGGGCTCGGAGGCACTGTGATCTATGGAAATAACCATGAACCCTCCTGTTTGTTATATCAATACTAGAACAAATATAACAAACAGGAGCGAGCGAGTCAACGCGTGGCAGCGTGACAAATGACCTGCCCCTTCGTCACGCTGGGCTTAGCCCGCTGACCCCAGATGCAGGACGCAAACTTCGGCGCTCTTCGTGCGCATTATTTCCTTGAACGGGCAGGATGGACACTCTATACTTTTGCCCGTATGTGCCAATTACGTTCAGAGAAGGTTGGTCCCATGGATACCTCTCAATTCCGCGGCGTCATCCCGCCTGTGGTCATTCCCCTATCCGAGAAGAAGACCCTCGACCTCGAGGCGTTTGATCGCAGCATCAACCGCATGATCGAAGCCGGCGTCGACGGCCTGTTCTTCCTGGGCTCCTCCGGCGAGGTTGCCTTCCTCACCGACGCTCAGCGCTACCACGTGCTGCAGGAGGCCGTGGCCATCGTCAACGGCCGCGTGCCGGTTCTCGCGGGCATCATCGACATGGAGACCATGCGCGTAGTCGACCAGGCCAAGCGCGCCACCGGCTTCGGCGTCGACGGCCTCGTGGCAACCGCCCCGTTCTACGCACTCGGCGGCCCGAAGGAAGTCGAGCGCCACTTCCGCGCTATCCGCGAGTACACCGATCTGCCCCTGTTCGCCTACGACCTGCCCGTCTGCGTGCACACCAAGCTCGATCCCACCATGTTGGTGCGCCTGGGCAAGGACGGCGTCATCCAGGGCGTGAAGGATTCTTCCGGCGACGACGTCGCCTTCCGCTGGCTCATCCTCGAGAACGAGGATGCCGGCCACCCGCTGCAGCTTCTGACCGGCCATGAGGTGTGCGTCGACGGCGCCTACCTCGCTGGCGCCGATGGAAGCGTCCCCGGTCTTGCCAACATCGATCCGGCAAGCTACGCCGAGCAGTGGAAGGCCGCGCAGGCCGGCGACTGGGAGCGCGTGAAGGAAATTCAGGACCACCTGGCGCGCCTCATGTTCATGACCCGTCGCGTGAAGGCCACCGTCGGCTTCGGCGCCGGCGTGGGCGCTTTCAAGACGGCTCTGTGGCAGATGGGCGTGTTCAACACCAACCAGATGCGCGAGCCTGTCCAGCCGCTTGTCGGCGAAGACGTCGAGGCCATCGTGGACGTGCTGAAGGCCGGCGGCCTCATGGACCCGGATGCGCCTATCCGTAAATAAGGCGAAGGACAAGCACGTCGACGCGCCGGCGAGGGCAACCTCCCGGCGCGTCGTTGCGAACCGTTGGGCAAATCAACCAGGAGGAGGGGACTTTCTTGACCGACACCACGCAAAAGCTGATCGAGACGCGTGACTGGGTACGCGCCGAGCTTGATACCTGCGTAGATTTTTGGCTGAAGAACGGAATGGACCGCGAAAACGGCGGCGTGTACACCTGCCTTGACCGCACCGGCAAGATCTATTCCACCGACAAGAGCGTGTGGATGCAGGGTCGCTGCGGCTGGACGTTCTCGTACCTGTGCCATCTGTACGGCGCGCGCCCCGAGTGGCTCGAAGCGGCAAAGAGCTGCATCGACTTCCTCGAGGACCACTGCATCAACCATGAGCAGGGCAACCGCCTGTACTTCACGGTAACCGCCGAGGGAAAGCCGTTGCGCCAGCGCCGCTACAGCTTCTCGGAGGGCTTCTACTGCATCGCGAACGCCGAGTACTACGGCGTCACCGGCGACGAGGAGCACCTGCGCCGCGCCCGCTGGGCCTACCAGACCATCTACGGCCTCATCACGGGCGCCGTAGAAGATCCCACCGGCCTCGGGCCCAAGACCATCGCCGAAACGCGCCAGACGCGCGGCCTGGGCGAGCCGATGATCTTCCTGAACATCATCGGCATCATGCGCCGCGTCGACCCCGCCAATGCCGCGGAATACGACGCCCATTCCCGCGAGATGGTCGACGCCATCGTGAACCTGCATTACCACCCCGAGCTGGGCTGCACGCTTGAAAGCGTCGCGCCCGACGGCACGCCCGAACTGCACTACACGGCCGGCCGTGTCGTGAACCCCGGCCATGACATTGAGTGCAGCTGGTTCATGATGGACGAGGCCAACTACCGCGGCGACGAAGAGCTTCACGCCACCGCGCGCGACATCTTCCGCCTGGCCATCGAAGCCGGCTGGGACAAGGAGTACGGCGGGCTTCTGTACTTCATCGACGCGCAGGGCCTGCCGCCCGAGGCTTACGAGCACGACATGAAGCTATGGTGGCCCCACAACGAGATTATGATCGCCGCTTCGAAGGCCTACCGTGACACGCGCGACGAGTACTTCCTCAACTGGCTGCTCGAGACGGTGGAGTACTGCAAGGGTCATTTCGCCGATCCTGAATACGGCGAATGGTACGGCTACCTGCGCCGCGACGGCCTGCCCACCATGCCTTCCACCAAGGGCTCCACGTTCAAGGGCCCCTTCCACGTTCCGCGCGCCCTGGCCATGACCGAGCGCATCCTGACCGAGATCATTGGAGACTAGCAACATGAACTACTTGGGAATTGATTACAGCGTCAAGAACATGCCCGTGCTCGATGATGCATTCGTACCGTTTGGCGTGTGGATGCAGGAGTACCTGAAGGGCGCCAAGCACCCCATCGCCATCGCCGTCGAGCGCGAGGACGGCCTCACGTCGGTGCGCGAGAGCTTCATTCGCGGCGAGGAATTCGCCGAGGCGAACTACCGCTACGTCGAGCGCCTCGTGAAGTTCGAGCTGTGGAGCATCGGCGGCTTCCGCGTCTACGTGTGCGGATGCGACGACATTGCCGCCAAGCTCGCCGCCGCCTACTGCCCCGAAGGCGAGCGCGCCTTCGACTTCGGCTTCGTGGGCGACGTCTACGAGAAACCGCTTGAGATCATCGCCGTCTCCAAGGAAGACTTCCCCGCCGCCAACGAGTCCGCCAAGGCAATCGGCGGCCACATGGAGGGCTGCCGCATCGGCTTTGACGCCGGCGGATCCGACCGCAAGGTGTCGGCCGTCATCGACGGCGAGGCCGTGTACTCCGAAGAGGTCGTATGGTTCCCGAAGATCACCGAAGACCCCGAGTACCACTTCAACGAGATCGTGACCGCGTTCAAGACCGCCGCCTCTAAGATGCCGCGCGTCGACGCCATCGGCGTGTCCTCGGCGGGCACCTACGTGGGCAACAGCCCCATGGTGGCTTCACTGTTCATCAAGGTGCCGCGTGAGCGCCGCGAAGAGGTCAAGAGCATCTACGACCGCGCCGGCCTCGAGATCGGCGACGTGCCGCTGGTAGTTGCCAACGACGGCGACGTCACCGCGCTTGCCGGCTACATGTCCACGGGCAAGGGAAACATCCTGGGCATCGCCATGGGAACCTCCGAAGCCGTTGGCTACGTGAACGGCGACGGCAACGTGCTCGGCTGGATCAACGAGCTGGCCTTCGCGCCGGTTGACCTGGCCCCCACCGCCATGCAGGACGAGTGGTCCACCGACTTCGGAGTGGGCTGCAAGTACTTCAGCCAGGACTGCGTCATCAAGCTGGCACCTGCCGCTGGCATCGAGCTTGACCCCGAGCTCTCCCCCGCCGAGAAGCTCAAGGTCGTTCAGGGCCTGACGAACGAAGGCCACGAGGGCGCGCTCGACATCTTCCGCTCCATCGGCGTGTACCTGGCGCACACGCTCGTGCTCTACAGCGCCTTCTACGAGATCGAGACGCTGCTCATCCTGGGCCGCGTGACCTCGGGCGTAGGCGGCGACCTTATCATCAGCGAGTGCAACCGCGTGCTTGCCGAGGAGTATCCCGAGCTGGCTGCGCAGGTTAACGTCACCCGGCCCGATGAGATGATGCGCCGCGTGGGCCAGTCCGTGGCCGCGGCTTCGCTGCCGGAGATTAAGTAGCGAAAACGGAAATACCGCTAACGAAGAAGAGCCGCGAACTTGCGGCTCCTCTTTTTGTTTCTCGCTGAAGGATTAACCCATCCCGCCGCGCGACCCCGCCGCAAGGACCTTTGGGGGCGCGCATTTGCTGCTCGCCTTCGGCTCGTGCGCATGCTCCTTCATGCTTTTATGGAGCGCCCTTCGGGCGCTTACAGGAATGGTGTTCAGAGGCCCCCTGCAGGCCCTTACGGCAGGGTCGCGCTGGCCTCTTTTGGTTGAACTGCTACAAAGCTTTTCCGCGCAGGACAACCTGCTTGAGCTCGAGGGTTTCCTGATCCAAGAGGACGGCGTTGGCCACGGCGCCAACCGCCAGGGTGCCGTGCACGCCCTCCAGGCCAAGCGCTCTTGCAGGGTTCGCAGTTGCCGCCTTCACCGCGCTTTCCAGCGGAATGCCCATATCCTTCACGGCAACATAGAGGCAGCGCATAAGGTCGCTCACAGAACCCGCCAATGCGCCGTTTTCGATAGTGGCAACCGGACCCTTCACCGTCACGTCCTGGCCGCCCAGATCGTACACGCCGTCGGCAAGGCCGGCGGCACGCAGCGTGTCGCTGATGAGGATCATGCGATCGTCGCCAAACATGTTGAAGGCAAGACGAACCATGGCAGGGTGGATATGCACACCGTCGGCAATGATCTCGGCCATCACGTCGTCGCGCTCGGCAGCAGCTGGAATGGGACCCGGTTTGCGATGGTGCATGGGATCCATGGCGTTGTACAGATGCGTAAGCTGACGAATTCCCAGCTCAAAGCCCTTCTTCGCATCATCGTAGTTCGCACAGGAATGCGCCAGGCTGATGCGCACCTCGCCCGCCATCTCCTGGATGAACTCCTCCGCGCCCGGTTCTTCAGGCGCGATGTCGACCAGCTTGAACAAACCGCCCGCAGCCTCCTGCAAACGACGGAATTCCGCTGCGCTAGGGTTGCGCACGAACTCGGGGTTCTGGGCACCCACCTTCGACGGCGAGATGAAGGGGCCCTCCATGTTGATTCCCACAAGATCGGCCTCGCCCTCGGCCGGCTGGTAAGCTGCGGCCGATTTCGCCGCGGCCGTAAGCTGCTCCTCGGAAAGCGTCATGGTAGCGGGGCACATAGCCGTGATGCCGCGCGACGCCTCGTAGGCGCCCATGGCGTGCAAGCCCTCAAGTCTCCCGTCGGAAATGTCGGCGCCGGCGCTGCCGTGGAAATGCAGGTCCACCAGACCGGGAATCACGTAGCAACCCGCCGCGTCGACAACATCACCGCAAGCCGCTTCGACAAACGCGCCGTCCTCGATACAAACGTCGCGCGCGACGAACCCTTCCCCGTCGAATACGAGGCCGTTAATGATCTTCATGGAATCATCCTCTCGAAAACAAGGCGCTCGACCCCCAAGAAGCCGAGCACCTCGCAGTCACATTGAATTTACAGCAACGCGCCAGCGGCCGCGTCCACGATAACCGTCACATCGGGATGCAGCTGCAACACCGAGGCGGGCACCTGCGGAACAACCAGGCCGAAGAAGGCCTTCTTCACGATCTCGGCCTTGCCCTCGCCGTTGGCGACCACGAGGATCTTCTTGGCCTTCATGATGGTGCCGATGCCCATGGTGTAAGCCTCGCGCGGCACCTCGTCAACGGAGTCGAACAGGCGGCTGTTGGCGTTGATGGTGCTTTCCGTCAGCTGCACGCAGTTGGTGGTGACGGGGAAATGATCGGCCGGCTCGTTGAAGCCGATGTGGCCGTTGTGACCCAGGCCCAGAAGTTGCAGGTCAAGGCCGCCAGACGCCTCGATGGCAGCTTCGTACTCGCCGCAGGCGGCCTCGGCGTCGGGGTTAAAGCCATTGGGCACGTGGGTGTTCTCGGGCGCGATGTCCACGTGGTCGAAGAGGTTGTCCTGCATGAAGTAGCGGTAGCTCTGGTGATGCTTGGGGTCGAGTCCGCGATACTCGTCCAGGTTGAAGGTCTGGACGTCCTTGAAGCTGATCTTACCCGCAGCGTTATCCTCCACCAGGCACGCATACAGGCCGATGGGCGTTGAGCCCGTGGCCAGGCCCAGCACGCAGTCGGGCTTTTCCGCCACGCACTCGGCGATAACGTCAGCCGCAGCGCGGCTCATTTCCTCGTAGGTATCGGTGATGATGATCTTCACGCCAAGCCTTCCTTCCGCGAAACGGCAAACCCGCACCTTGCGGGTCATTTTCACCAGGCGCTATTCTACCCCGAAAGTCGGGCGGCTAACCACCCGTCAATCATTTGTCACACGCGGGAAATCAGAGTACGGAGAACCGCACAGGTGGCAGGACTTCTGCGCGATAAGAAGCCGCGCCGCGCAATGAGAAGAGTCTTCGAGAGCTCTCAGAAGGATCACGGGTTTAAGAGCATGTA
>JAFSHA010000037.1 GCA_017440565.1 Eggerthellaceae bacterium
ATCTGTCCAGGATGTTGCTTCTTGCTCCCAGAGAGTGGGGCTCGATGCCCGGCTCCCTGATTCGCTGGCAGTTGTGTTCAAAAACCGCATCCTTGTAGGCGTTCGGATGACGTTGTGTTCAAAAATGCCGTCCTTGTAGACGCGAAAGGCGTCTCCCGAAGCTAAAAACAGCGTTTTCGCATAGTTGAGATGCAGGTTATTCCGCATATCTAACTAATATGTAGAACAGCTTTCAGTGGGATTGTCTACAAGGACGGCGTTTTTGAACAGAAGCATCTTCGAACGCCTACAAGGACGGCGTTTTTGAACAGAAGCATCTTCGAGCGTCTATGAGGACGGCGTTTTTGAATACAGCTTCGAAGTTAAAGGGCTGAAGTAGGCCCATGCCCCAGTGTTTGCCTATTCATTTCGTAAAGCTAAGTTGCATGAGGCGTATAATCATCGCGTCGTGATGCGGCTTTGCTTTAACGAGAGGGGTTTCTGTGAACACGGTGCGCGCTTCTGTTATGCTGGGAATTGCCGGGTGCTCTTACGGCTTGAACCTGGTGGTAATGCGCATGGCCAACATGGCCGGTTATTTCCGCGAAGATCTCATGGTCGCACAGTACCTGTTTGCCGCACTGCTGCTCGGTATCGTGGTGCTCGTGCGTTTTCGCGTGCGTGTGCGACCCGCGCAGTTTGCGCGCCTGTGCATTGTGGGCTTCTTCGGCTTCGCGTGCAGTTTCTGCATTTACGAATCAATTCGCCTGACCAGTACAGCCGTTGGGGTGACCATGCTGTTCCAGTACGTGTGGATGGGCATCCTGTTTGATGCGCTGGTAACGCGCAAGATGCCGCAGGCTAGCATCATCGTGGCTATGCTGTTGGTGGTGGCAGGAACGCCTCTGGCTGCGGGGCTGCTCGATGGTAGCCGAGAGGTTAACGCTCCCGGCTTGTTCTGGGGCTTTCTTTCTGGCGCCGCATATGCAGGCATGCTGTGGACTTCCGCTCGTTTGGAGACCGGCTTCCCGCCGGTGTTTCGAACGTTCTCGTTCGCCGTGGCCGAGCTCGTGCTCTCCTCGATTGTCTTCCCTGATTTCTTCACCACGTCGATGCTCGATCCAGGCGCGTGGTCGTATGCCATACCCATTGCCTTGGTTGCCGTCGTCATCCCGTGTCTGCTGGTGATGAAAGCGGCCCCGCAGGTGCCCGTAGGCATCACCACCATCATGACGGGTCTTGAGCTTCCCGCCGTGCTCGTGTTTGGGACGCTATTGGTGGGGGAGACCCACAGCGCGCTTGCTATTGCCGGCGCGGTGCTTATCTGCGCCGGCATCGTGGTGGCGAATTGGGAAGGTGTTGCCGAGCTTGCCCGTCGCAGGAAGGCGAAGGAGGCGAACGGCTAGTCTTGTGGGTGGGACATTGAGCCTGGTGGGACACAGACCCGGGATCCGTGTCCCACCTATTCGCTAGGGGCGCGGGCTTTTGATCTCGAGCAGGTTGCTCGAGCCGTAGGCGAGCTCGGCTTTCAGGTAGTCCGAAATGTCCTCGAGCGGCTCCTCGGGCTGCTCGAGCAGCCACTTCTTGCACACGGCAAGCAGGCCGGCGACGAAGAACGTGACACCGTAGCGAACGTGCTGCGCTTCGGCGGGGTTCTCGATGCCGCGAATGGCGATGATCTCCTCGACTAAGGGTTTTTCCAGGTAGACGAGGAACTCGTCGATGGGCACGTGCGCAACGGCCGATCGAGCATGCTCGATGTTGGGATCGTGGCCGATATCGATCAGGCTGCGGCTGATGTTGGCGGCAAGCTGCGTGGGGTCTATGCGGTCGCCGCGGCGCTCGGGCATGGAGTTTGCCAGCTCGCTTACCATGCGACGAGCCTCGTCCTTGGCAATGGCGTGCACGAGGTCCTCGATGGAGTGGTAGTGCAGGTAGAAGGTTTTGCGGTCGATGTTTGCTTGGTTGGCAAGTGCGGTAATGGTTATCTTGCGGAAGTCTCCTTGGGCTGCCAGCTCATAGAAGGCTTCCTTGATGGCGGTTTCCGTCTTCGCCCAGCGGCGGTCGTTCTTGTGGGTTGCTGAATCTGTCATGCTCGTCCTGTCTATGCGATGTAGTTCACGTTTGTGGAATATCCTACGAATAATGATAATTTCCTAATTGGGGAAATTCAATTGGCGAAGCTTTTCCATTTGTTGAGTATTCAACAAATGGGGTGTACTTGGCAATTGAGCGCCCTCGCGTTGGAGCGCTATAGTATGTTCGAAACACGAAAGACATGCAGGCAAACGATCCTGCCTCGCTTCGCGCGGGCCGGGGCGTTTGACATGAACGCCGCGCACCTGCGCGGCAGAGGAGGATGACCCGAATGTTTGGGTTCGTGCAGGTGGCTCCGTCGAGTTTGGCCGATGAGGAGAAGGATCGCTACCATGAGGTGTACTGTGGTCTGTGCCATGCCTTGAAGAGGCGTTACGGGCAGCTTTCCCGTTTCACCCTTACCTATGATCTCACGTTCTACGTCATGTTGTGCAACTCGCTTGAGGAGCCGCTTGAAAACCGGGGGAGAAGCTACTGCGTAGCGCATCCCGGAAAGCGCATGGCGCATGCCGAATCGCGCTTTACCGATTACGCCGCCGACCTGTCGGTTGCCCTTGCCTACCACAAGATGGCCGATGACTGGAACGATGACCGCAAGCCGTCGGCGCGCGTGGCCATGGCGGCGCTCGAGAAGGCTTACGCGCGGGCGCGTACGAACATTCCCGAAGAATGTGACGCCATCGAGAAATCGCTCGCGGCCATCTCTCGCATAGAGCGTGATCCCGAAGCTCTGCCTGATGACGCGGCAATCGAGTTCGGCAAGCTCATGGGGATTATCTTTGCCTGGGGTCAAGATGTGTGGGAGCCGCAGATGCGCGAATTCGGCACGCATCTCGGACGTTTCGTCTACTTCATGGACGCCGCCGTTGATTACGAGGATGACGCTGAAAGCGGCAGTTACAACCCCTTCCGCGACATGGACAGCTCACCTGCGGGCATGCGCACCCTGCTTTCCGCGCTCATGGGAAGCGCCACGGCTGTGTTCGAGAAGCTTCCGCTTGAGCAGGATCTTCACCTTATGCGCAGCGTCCTGTATTCGGGCGTGTGGCAGAAGTTCAATGAGAAGTATCCTCGTGCCGAATGATGCCGCGTCGAAGCGGCGCCCTGTGGTAACCTAGCTCGGTTATGAATTCAACTGCGCGAGGAGGAAGAGCGCCGTGACCCAGCATTGCGATATCAAAGACATCAACCTTGCCGACGCCGGTCTGGCCCGTATCATGTGGGCCGACCGTGACATGCCGGTGCTTGCCAGCATCCGCGAGCGTTTCGAGCGCGAGAAGCCTCTTGCGGGCGTGCGCATCGGTGCCTGCATGCACGTGACCACCGAGACCGCCAACCTCATGCGTGCGCTCGTGGCCAGCGGCGCCGAGGTGGCGCTCTGCGCATCCAATCCGCTTTCCACGCAGGACGACACCGCCGCCTCGCTCGTGCGCGACTTCGGTGTGAAGGTGTTCGCCATCACCGGCGAAGACGGCGAGACCTACAACCGCCACATCGAGGCTGTGCTCGCCACCGACCCGCAGATCGTCATGGACGACGGCGCCGACCTTGACACCGCCCTTCACACCAAGTTCCCCGAGAAGCTCGCGAACGTCATTGGCGGCACCGAGGAAACCACCACCGGCGTCATTCGCCTCATGGCCATGGCCGCCGAGGGCGCGCTCAAGTATCCGGTCTTCAACATCAACGACGCCAACACCAAGCACTGCTTCGACAACCACTACGGTACGGGCCAGAGCACGCTCGACGGCATCGTGCGCGCCACCAACCGCCTTATGTGCGGACGCACCATCGTGGTTTCCGGCTACGGTTACTGCGGAAGCGGCCTTGCGCTGCGCGCGAAGGGCATGGGCATGAACGTCATCGTGTGCGAGGTTGATCCGCTGAAGGCCCTTGAAGCGCACATGGAGGGCTACCAGGTCATGCCGGCTGCCGAGGCTGCCAAGTACGCCGATGTGTGGGTGACCGTGACCGGCAACTGCAAGGTGGTCGATGCTCCGGCGTTCGAGAACATGAAGAACGGCGCCATCCTGTGCAACTCCGGCCACTTCGACTCCGAGATCAACCTCACTTGGCTTGAGGAAAACTGCGTGAAGAAGGAAGAGATCAAGCCTCTCGTCGACGAGTACACGCTGGCCGACGGCCGCACCATCATCGTGCTTGCGCAGGGTCGTCTGGTCAACCTCGCCTGCGCCGAGGGTCATCCGGCTTCTGTTATGGACATGAGCTTCGCCAACCAGGCGCTTGCCGCCGAGTATCTGTATCTGCATGCCGGCGAGCTCGAGAACAAGGTTTACAACGTACCCGCCGAAATCGATGACGGCGTTGCGCGCGTGAAGCTTGCCACCTTGGGCGTCAAGATCGACACCCTCACCGAGGAGCAGCTCGCCTACATGAACAGCTGGAACTTCTAGGTTTTTGCCTGAATGAGCCAATGAACTCGGTTGATTGGCTCATTGTGAAGGCCGCATGAAGCGAAGGTGACCGCGCGGTGAACCCGCGGTGACGGTTTTGCAAGGTTTCGCCATGCGGGGCGCGCCGTGCGCGCATCGAATATATAGTTGAGGCAGGTGAAGACGCCCTGGTTTTCGCGAAAGCGAAGCCGGGGCGTTCGCCTTATGAAGGAGGGCCGCATGCGGCCAGAGCCCGGCTTCAGGCCGTGGCGCGTTCATGAGGAGTCAGAGGTGTCCGACCTGCTTCTAGTTCCAAGTGCCATCGAGGCGTTCAACTTGCTCGTGTTCTTGGCGTTTTCCCTTGCCTACGGCTATCAGCTGTTTTACGTAGCCGTCGTGCTTTTGCGAAAGCCGCCGCGCCATGCGGCAGCGTGCAGCCATCGCTTCGCCGTTATGATCCCCGCGCGTAACGAGGGCGCGGTCGTGGCCGATTTGCTACGCAGCATCAAGATGCAGGACTATCCCGCGCATCTTATCGACGTTTTCGTCATTGCCGATAACTGCACCGACGATACCGCCGATGTGGCGCGTCGTGAAGGCGCGGTGGTGTTCGAGCGCACCAACGACGTGCTGGTGGGGAAGGGCTACGCCCTTGACTGGGGGTATCAGCTCATTCGCGAAGGCTATGCGCATAAGGGTTACGAGGCTTATTTCGTCTTCGACGCCGACAACGTTCTCGATGCGGGTTACTTCCGCGCGATGAACGACACGTTTGACGGGGGAGCGAAGGTTTCGACAAGCTATCGCAATTCAAAGAATTATGCGACCAACTGGATTTCCGCAGGATACGCGACGTGGTTTCTGCGCGAGTCGAAGTACCTTAACCAAGCGCGTCTTACCCTTGGGACGAGCTGCGCTGTCTCGGGCACGGGGTTTTACGTGGCGGCTGACTTGCTCGAGAGAAGCGGCGGGTGGAAGTGGCATCTTCTGACCGAGGATATCGAGTTTTCGGTTGCAAGCGTCATCGACGGCGAGCGCATTGCGTACTGCCCCGAGGCCGTTCTCTACGACGAACAGCCCGTCACATTCCGCGATTCTTGGAACCAGCGATTCAGGTGGGCGAAGGGCTTTTATCAGGTGCTGGGTGCGTATGTGGGCGGCCTTGTGCGCGGGATGGTGCGCAATCCCAAGGGCAGGCGCTTTGCCTGCTACGACATGCTCATGACCATCGCGCCGGCGATGCTGCTTACCGTGCTCACCGTTTTCGTGAACCTAGGCGTGTTCGTTTTGGGCATTACGGGGGTTTTGAGCGTAGGGGAAATGGCCGGGTACTCGCTTGCATCCATCGGGTTCTGTCTGCTCATGTACGTGACCACCATGGGTTTCTTCGGCATCTTGACGACCGTTTCCGAATGGGGGCGCATTCGCGCCAGCGCGCCACGCAAGCTTTGGGGTATGTGCACGTTTCCGCTGTTCATGATCACGTACGTGCCCATTGCGCTTGCCGCTCTTGTGGGAAAGGCCGAGTGGAAGCCCATCAGGCACACTTTCTCGGTAAGCGCCGCCGACTTCGCGGGCGTCGTTACCGAGAAGCCGCCCATTAAATGAGAGTCCCCGTTGTCCGTCAGAGGGGTTCCGGGGCGTTAGTGGTGTTGGCTATACGCGTGCGAAGGTGACGCAGCGAATGAGCTGCGCACCGCCTTGGGCAAGGGCGTCACAGGCGGCGAAGAGGGTGGCCCCGGTGGTGCAGACGTCGTCGACCACGATAACGTTTTGTGCGACTTCGACTTTGGGTAGGAGTTCGAGGCGTCCCTTCATGTTCTCGGCGCGCTGTTTACGGGAGAGCGCGCGTTGGTCGAAGCTGCGCGGCCGTGCAAACAGGCTTGTGCATTCGATTTCGAGAATTTCGGCAAGGGTCCTGCAAAGAAGCTCGGCATGGTCGAACCCGCGTTTGCGAAAAGCGGCTTTCGAGGCCGGCACGAAGGTGATGACGGCGCTTTGCGTAAACCATTCGGGCGGAATGCAGCGCGACATTGCACGTGCCATGTCTTGGGCGAGCCGTCGCTCGCCCTTGTCCTTGAAGGTGGAGGCTATGGCTTTTGCCGCGTCGTCGTAGGAGACGGCGCTCACAAGACGCTCGAACGGCAGCTCCTGTCTTTCAGCCGCGGAAAGCATCACGGGGTTGCATTCGCAGCACTGAACCGCGCCGAAGGGAGCGCCGCAGCGAGGGCATGCGCGGTTCCAGTCGATGTATGCTAGGTTGCGAGTGCAGGATTCGCACAAGGTACGTCCCGGGGTATCGCATACAGCGCAACGCGTTGGCCAGAGGGCTTCAGCCAGGATTTCACCTGTTGCCCGCACGTAGGGCGCAGCCGAATGCGCGAGCTCGCGTATGCTTTCCCTCAGGCTCTTAGTAGTGGCGTTTGATGTCGGAAAATACCCCATACGCCCATGATAGGCCTGCAATTCTGCAGGTCGTTAGCGGCAACCTTGCCAATCTGTCGTTTGAAAACCGCCCGCCTGCCGCCCTCGTGGAGGGTGTGGAGCCGTCTGCAAACCGCCCTCATGGAGGGTCGGAAGCCACCTGCAAACCGCTCTCTTGGAAAAGTGGGACAGGGATCCCGGCTTTGTGTCCCACTTATGGGCACCTGGATGGGCGGGACGACGGGGACGGAGGTTATTGTCGTCCCGCCCTTGCGCAGGTGGGATAGGCCACGTGTTTCAATGAGGGTAAAGGGCTGCGAAAAAAGCTAGGTTGACATGGCGATATTTGGTACACTTAACAATTGCTTCTTTCGAGTCTGTAGTTGCGGGGCTGCAAGGTCCCAAGTCCATGGCAGATGCGGTCGAAAGGATCCACGTAAGCGGCGCTTGCGTCGTGAGCATGGCGTATCCTAGAGGTAAGTCGTACCGCCCGATTTACTTACTCTTCCGCGGCAAGTGGCCGCGGCGGGCGAGAGGGCGATGAGCGCAAGCAAAAGCCCCGGTACGCGGGTGTGGGGGCAAAGACTAGGTCAGTCGAAGGAAGCGCGTATTGGATGATCAATGGAGGAATGTGTGCTAAAGCGTATTCGTGCAGTTGCGGCGTTTTGCGTCGCTTTCGTGCTGTGTTTTGCGCTGGTTGGATGCGCCGCGCAGCAGGAAACCTACGTGCCCGCCTCTAAGAGCGCGGCCGTGGCTAGCCCCGTTATCGGGGAAGACGGCGTCCTTCGCGTGGGCGTCAACACCAGCAATCCGCCTCTTGCCGGTTTGGGCACCGAGAAGATCATCGGCATCGACGTCGACTTCGCGGCGGCCATTGCCGACGAACTTGGCCTGAAGCTTTCCGTCGTCGACGTGGGAAGCGACCCCGGCAGTGCGCTTGCCGAAGGGTCTGTCGACATCGTCATGGGCGTCGACGCGACCGAGGCTGACGGAACGTTCTGGCTCACCGAAGCCTACCTGCCCACGGCCGTAGCGGTGTTTTCCACCTCATCGAGCGCTCCCGTTCCCGTTTCCGGCGACGGCTCCACCTTCGCCGCGCAGGTTTCGTCGAAGAGCGCATGGGCCATTGGCAACGAGTTTGGCCTCGAGGCCTTGCAGTCCACCGCGAATTTGCCTGATGCTTTCGCCGCCCTTAAGGCCGGCGAGGTGACCTATGCCGCCGCCGACGCCATCATCGGCCTGTACGCCGCACATGGTCAGGACATGCAGGTAAGCATCGCGGCGCTGCTCACCGAGCCTTCTGGCTATGCCGTCGGGGTTTCCGCGGCCAACGCCGACCTGCAGGCTGCTGTGGGTGAGGCGGTGTCGAAGCTGACTGGGAACGGCGTCATCGGGGTTATCGAGAAGAAGTGGCTCGGAACCACCATTGACCTTTCCAACACGCCTATGACCGCTGGCGTTGCTTTCGTTGAGGAAGCCGTTGACGAAGGCTCCGAGAGCGAGGGCGAAGAGGCCGTCGAAGGCGAAGCCGAGGAGTCCGCTGAGTAACTTGTGTGCAAAATAGGCCTCGCGTGCGAGGCTTGCATTGCGAGGGCCTTCCAAAGCGCAACAAACAGCCTCCGATTGTGGAATATCTTTCACAATCGGAGGCTGTTTTCGTTGGTGAAGGGGAATAGAGCCCGTCTGCTGCCGCACGCGAGGCTGTTTTTGCACACAACTGTAGAACCGATCCCTGTTCCAGCCGACCGCGACGAAAGTGGGACAGGGAGCCCGGCTCTGCGTCCCACGAAAAAGGCCCGCAAGTGCGGGCCTTTCTGCTAGTTTCTTCGATGAGCGCAAAGGCTAGTTCAGGAAGTCCTCGAGAATTTCCTGCTCGGCTTCCTCGCTGGTAAGGCCAAGCGTCATGAGCTTCACAATCTGGTCGCCGGCAATCTTGCCGATGGCGGCCTCGTGCACCAGCATGGCGTCCTCGTGAGCCGCCTCGATGCCGGGGATGGCCTTTACCTTGGCGTTGCCCATGAGGATGGCGTCGCATTCAACATGTCCGCGGCACGCGGCGTTACCGGTGACAAGCGGGTTGAAGATCTGAACCGAATCATCCTGCGCGACGCTGCGGGAGATGACGCGCACCGAGGAGTCGTCGCCGTTGAGCTGCACGTTCATGTTGGAGACGGCCACCTGCTTGTCGTGGGTGAGCAGCTTCTCGATAAGCACCAGCTTGGCGCCCGCACCCAGCTCGGCGTTGGTGTCGCGCGTGGTGGAGGTGACGCCGCGCAGCTGCACCATCTCCATCTCGCAGGAAGAGCCCTCTTCCATGTAGACGTTGGTTACCGGGTTCAGAATACGCTCGCCGGTGCCTTCGCCCTGGCCGTAGTGCTTCTCGACGTACACCACGCGGGAGTTCTTGCCCAGGTAGAAGCTGTGGATGCCGTCGTGTTCGGACGCCTCGTGGCTGTCGTTGTGAATGCCGCAGCCGGCGATGATCTTGACGTCGCAATCCTCGCCAACGTAGAAGGTGTTGTACACCACGTCCTTCAGACCCGACTGCGTGACGATGACGGGGATGTAAATGGTCTCGCCCTTCGTACCCGGCTTGATGTGGATGTCGATGCCGGGGTTGTCGGTCTTGGTCTCGATGTCGACGAACGCCGTGTTGGATCGGCGCAGAAGCTCGCCGTCCTTGCGGATGTTGAACGCGCCGGCGGGCATGCCGTGAAGGCCTGCGATTTCAGCCAAAAGGCCAGCGTCGATGGGGGAAAGATCAACTGCCATAGTTGCCTCCTTATGGGAAAACGTGTGCGCGTCGCGCTAGCACGTGGTGGGGATCTCGGTCAGGTGAAGCGCGGTGGGCTGGGTGAGGGGGCAGTCGCCAATGCCCTTGGCGGCAAAGCCAAGCTTCGGCATGAGCTCGGCGGGCGTGCCGGTCTCGGCTACCTTGCCGTCGCGCAGAAGCACGATCTCGTCGGCCAGCTGAATGATGCGCTCCTGATGCGAGATGATCACGATGGAGCGGCCGTCGCGCGCCTCGTGGATGTCGCGGAAAGTTTCGGTCAAGCGGTCGAAGCTCCACAGGTCGATGCCAGCTTCGGGCTCGTCATAGATGGCCAGCTTCGGGTCGCGTGCCAGGATGGTGGCAATCTCGATGCGCTTGACCTCGCCGCCCGAGAGGCTCTTGTCGACCTCGCGCGTGAGGTAGCTTGCCGAGCACAGGCCTACCTTCTGCAGGTATTCGTTGCAAGCCAGCATGGGCAGCTTGCGGCCAGCTGCGATGTCGAGCAGCTTCTTGACCTTCATGCCCTTGAAACGCGCAGGCTGCTGGAAGCCGTAGCCGATGCCCAGCTTGGCGCGCTCGGTGATGGGGAGGTTGGTGATGTCCTGGCCGTCGAAGATGATTTGGCCGCTCGTGGGCACCTCGATGCCCATGATGAGCTTGGCGAGCGTGGACTTACCGCCGCCGTTGGGGCCGGTGATGACGGTGAACTGGTCATCGGCGATGGTGAGCGACAGGTTGTCGATAATGCGCTTGATCTCGCCGTCTTTGCCCGTAGGTACCTCGAACACGAGGTTTCTCAGTTCCAGCATGGTGGATTACTCCGATCGCGTATGTGCGGCGCGCTCCTGGCGGAGTGCGCGAGGTGCCTCGTCTTCAGGTGCTTCGCGCGTGCGCCGCTATGCTCATGTTTCGCTTGCTATTGTATCCCTCTTTGGCCGTTTTTGAGCGGCGTGTTTACTCATTTAGAAGGTCAATGCACTTAAATGTTGCTTTTGCGGTAGCAATTATCTCAGAATTACCGAAAACGCACCTCATATCCTGTTCGGCAATGCTCGAAATGAAGGGCGCAAGCGCGCGCACCGACTTGGGGCTAGCTTCGATGACTTGCTGGCGAATGGTGCGCCTTGCCTCAGGCGTGAAGCCTGCCAGGAAGTCGGCATCTTGGCGGCGCAGCATCTCGCGAGCCTTCACGGGGGCGTCAAGGCTTGCCACCGTGCTGACCACGTAGCCGTCCATTTCGGTCTTCGTCGGCTCGAACGCGGCAAGCCAGGCGCCTGCCGTGGCGAAGCGCGCAAGCGTTTCGTCGATGCGCGGGTCGCGGTAGGAGTAGAAGCGCGCGTTGCCTGTGCGCACGTTTTGGAAGCCGCAGCCGTAGGCGCCACCCTTGACGCGCACCTCGTTCCACAGATAGTCGTAGGAAAGCGCGCGCGAAGCCAGAAGCCAGCTGCCCTCGTAGGCTGCGCCAAGGAGCGTGCGGTCAAAGCCGAGGGCGCTGTAGGTTACGTCGCTCGGGACGATGAAGGCCTCGTTCTTCGGCTCGGAGGCGGGCAGGGTCAAGATCGGCGCGGTCGGCGCTGACGCGGAAAGCGGCTTGCGAGCCGCCTCGTATGCCGCGCGCGCTTCGTCGCTTCCAGCGAAGCTCAAGAGGGACCCTTCGTCGGTGAACACGCGGCGGGCGATGTCGGCAAGCTTCTCTGCGAGCTCTGTCGCGCGCTCGTCGTGGTCGACGACAAGTCCCTTGAGGAAGCGGTAGAAGTCAACGCCCCCAAGCTGCTCGCGCGCAACCGCGGCGGGCAGGTAGTAGGAGGCCACGCGCGCCATGGCGGCGTTGTGGCCGGCGTTGGCGAAGCCAAGCTCCATGGCCACCTTCTTCTGCATGAGGATATCGGCGATCTTTCCGGCATCGCTGAAGTCGGTTTCGGCCATGATCTCGTGGGGAAGGGTCGCGGCGAAGGAGGCGTTTCCCTCAAGCGCTGAGGCGCCTACCATCAAGACGGGGCATAGCGCATCGCGATTGCCTGCAACTTCGTGCACCTCGGTGTGGAACGAGAGGTTGCCGAGCTTTCCCTGCACGAGCGTGTCGATTTCAGCGGCTGTGTGATGCGCGGTATCGAGCTTGCCGAGCACCATGGAAAGCAGCGTCGCGTAGGGAAGCTCCTCGAAGGAAAGGCGGCTGAGGTCGAAATAGCGGTAAGCGTAGGCGATGCCGTGCGTGGGCAGGTCATGACGAAGGCAGGGAAGATCGCCGAGCTCTTCAAGGGCATAGGGCGCCTCGGCGGGAGCCTCGCCGAGGTCTTGCGGCGAGAGCTGGGGCAGCGTGGCAAGCGCTTCGGGCGAGTCGGGCGCTTCCTGGACGGTTCGGAGCGCGGCAACGGCGTCTTCGATGGCCTCAAGACCGGCGTCGTCCATGTCCGCGGCCGCCTTCTCTAGCAGGGAGTCCAGGGCGCTGTCTTCGTCGTCGGATGTCGGCACCAGCTCGACTTCCGCCTGATGATCGTTCTCAAGGAAGAGCTCGCGCAAGAGTACCTCGAAATAGCCTTCGTTAAGCTTGGCGCGCAGGTTGGCAAAGAGATCCTCGTAGCGCAGGTAGGCGCACGCGAGATCGTCGCCGTACAGCCAGCCGCCCATGGCCGACATGGAAAGCGCCACGCCGTCGGGATAGCCGAAGTTGTGCTCGCGCATGACGAACTCGGCATGGGAGAGCGCCGCCTCCACGAGCGCATGGTCAAGCCCGCCGCAGGCAAGCTTCTCGGCCTGCTCAAGCACGATCTCGCGCAGGCGGCTGGCGCAACCGGGCTTCAAGCCGCGCAGCTGGATGACGGCGAAGGGTTGCGCGATGGCATCGGCGATGAACGCCCCGGCGTCGGCAGCTAGCCCGGCGTCAAGCAGCGCGCGCTTCATGGGCGCTTCGTTCGAGCCCATGATGGCGTCGATCAGGATGTCGGTTGCCACCACGCGCTCGCGCTCGCGCGCATGTCCGATGACAAATCCCACGGCTGCCGCGGCGTTTTCGGGGGCGGTTGCCATGCTTTTGACCTGGGAAAGCACAAGGACGGGCTTCTGCAGCTCAAGCGGGTTGGGGGCGCAGGGTGCCGCTTCGGCGTCAGCCTCTGCCTCCCTCTGGGCAAGCGGGGTCAGATAGCTCTCATCCAAAAACGCGAGGAAGGTTGCCAGATCCAGGTTGCCGTACAGCGTGATGTAGCTGTTGTCGGTGCGATAGTGGCGGCGGTGGTTGTCGAGGAATCCCTCGTACGTGAGGGTGGGAATGGCTTCCGGCGTGCCACCTGACTCGAAGCGGTAGGTGGTGTCGGGGAAGAGTGCCGCCGACAGCGCATCGTAGAGCACCGAGTCGGGGTCGGACAACGCGCCTTTCATCTCGTTGAAAACCACGCCGTTGAAAGCGAGGCGCTCGTCTTCCTCCCCGCGATTCTCAACTTCGTAGTGCCAGCCCTCTTGCTCGAAAATGGCGGACTTGGCGTAGATGGCCGGATTGAACACCGCGTCAAGGTACACGTCCATGAGGTTCATGAGATCGCGCTCGTTGGTACTGGCCACGGGGTACATGGTTTTGTCGGGGAAGGTCATGGCGTTCAGAAACGTCTGCATAGAGCTTTTCAACAGGTTGACGAAGGGCTCCTTCACCGGGAACTTCTTCGAACCGCACAAAACGGAATGCTCGAGGATGTGGAACACGCCCGTGTCGTCGGCAGCGGGGGTTTTGAAGCTGATGGAAAACGCCTTGTTCGCGTCTTCGTTTTTGAGGTAGAGGAGTTTGGCCCTGCTGGCAACGTGGGTCATGACGTATGCGCGGCCTTCGATTTCGGAAAGCGGCTCTTCCGAAACGACCTTAAAGCCGTGCGCGCTGGCGATGCGGGATATTTCTTGCATAGTGCGCCTTTCTTGCGATGGTGTTCGTGTTTGGTATGCAATTGTACTCGCTCGGGGCCGCGGAGGTCGGGGTATAATCCTGCGCGTGTGCATTTCGCATCAATTGGGAAAAGAGGTGTGCCATTTATGGCTGACGATAAGAAGTATTCCTTTATCACGGTGAGTGCTGACGACGATGATGACGTAGTCATCCAGGCGGGCATTCCTGCTGCCGCGGCTGTCGTCGAACCCGAACCCGAGCCTGAGCCTGAGCCCGCACCCGAGCCCGAGCCTGCGCCGGTCGCCGAGCCGGCACCCGCACCTGCGCCGGTCGCCGAGCCGGCACCCGCGCCCGCACCGGCAGTTGCCGCGGCCCCTTCCGCAGGTGCGAAGCAGAAGAGCGGCTACCGCGAGACTACGCTTGAGGACCTCGAGTCGGCTCCCATGGGCACCACCCAGAAGGTCATCATCATCGCCGCCGTTTTGGGCGTGCTCGCATTTGTTGCGTACTACCTGTTCTTCATGTGAGCAAGGTGACGCCCCATTTGCCTTTCGATATACTTTTGATGATTCAACGGTTGGATTGACGCGGGTCAACTAACTTGGTTCATTGACTCATTCCGCAGAGAAAAGGACCGGCCATGCCCGAACGCAGCATAAACGAAACACAACGCGCAAGGCACCAGAAGGACGAGGGAAATGCCATTGGCTTGACCGAGGCGTTTGCCCCCGTTGACGATGGTTTTTCCAGCTTCGACGAGGCGTTGCCCTCGGAGGATGAAGTGGCGGATGCCGAGCAACCGGTGAAGCGCGGGCGCCATGCGCGACACGCACGTACCGAAGGGTCCAGCCAGGACGCTTCTGTAAGCGCGTTCGACGTGTGGGATGCCCAGCCTGAAGACCGGTCGGCGCTTGGCGTCATCGGTGCGGCAGCTCAGGTCGACGAGGCGCCAGATGGCGCTGCGGAAAGTCGGCGAAGCCGTCGTCAGCGAGTCAAGGACGAGCTCCCGCGCTATATGAAGAAGTCTCGCCGCACGCGCAACGTTCTCATTGCGGCAATCGCCGCGCTCGTGCTTTTGGCGGCGGTGGGTGGGTTCTACACCTGGCAACTCGTCATGGCTGCACAGGAGGCTGCCGAGGAAATGGCGGCCGAATCGCTTCCCAGCGAACAGGGCATTGAGTCCGAGGCAACCGACGATGCGTCGAGCGTGGCGGCCAAGAAGGTTTCCGCGCCGAACTTGGTCTCCCTGCTGGGGCTTTCCGCCGATGCGGCTCTTTCCCAGCTGGGCGAGGGCGCCGTGGTTTCTTCTACGGTTGAGCTTAACGCCAAGGGCGAGCGCTTGGGTGAGGAAGACGAGCTTGCGTCCACCGAGTACACCGTCTCGCTTACGCATGATGCCAGCGATACTCGCATGGGCTTCCCATCTGTCTATTTGGTTGCCGATGCGAAGGGCGTTATCGAGCGCGCGGGCTATTCGACAACTACCACGCTTCTAGGCTTTGGTTCTCAGAGCTTTGAGGACGTGGTTACCAATGGACATGTCGTCGAGGCCACGCTTGACGAGGCGGGCGTGAGCGTGCCCGAGGGGGCCGTGAGCCTTCCTGCCGACAAGGCCGACTATTCCACGTACGCTGAGGACGGCACCACGCTCGAGCGCGAGCGTTGCTCGTTTAGCGGCAAAGCCGATTCCGGCGAGGGCGAGGTTTCCTGGTCGGCCGTCCTTTCGTACGATTACACCATGTATAACGCCACTGGCAATTTGGGTGATACCGTACGCGTGATCTACGTGTACGTCGAGTAGGGTTTTCTTCCCCGTGAACAGGGTTCGAGAGATACGTGAAGTCCTCATCCTAAGCTGCTGAATAAGGTAACTATCTGGAAAAACGAGCTTTAATGGCTCGTTTTTCTTTTCGGTGCCGGCTCTTCTTTGCTGAGCGATTTGTCGAAGTGATTCTTGTTTTACGCGCTCAAGTTGTTTTTCTGGTTACGTGATGTCAGCTTTCGTCGCTTTCGTTCGTATTGTGTGCAGCAACGTTGCGAAGGTAGTTTTTAAAGACAGAAGGTTGTGATGATGCGAACGGAAGCGGAGAGGTTGGTGTGCGCGTATTCCGACCTCATCTTGCGGCTTAGCTACACGTATTTGGGTTCGGTGCAGGATGCCGAGGATATCTGCCAGAACGTCCTGATCAAGCTCATGACGCTTTCGCCTGAGTTCTCGAGCTTTGAGCATGAGAAGGCTTGGGTGATTCGCGTTACGGCTAATGCCTGCAAGGATCTGTTGAGAACCGCAGCGCGCCGACGAAGCGTGGGGCTTGAGGCTCTCGGTAGCGAGACGCCTGCGAAGGTCGAGCCAGACGCGCTTTTTCTTGACGATACCCCCGTGGCTTGCGCCGTGGCGGCTCTGCCGATCGAGCAGCGAGAGGCCGTGCACCTCCATTACTACGAGGGGTATCAAATAGCCGAGATTGCCCGAATGACGGGGGCGAGTCCGGCGGCGGTGGCCAAGCGCTTAAGCCGTGCGAGGGAGACGCTCCGTGAGATACTAGGAAGGAAACACCATGGATAACGAGAGGGATTTCTTGGAGTCGTGTTTGAGGGGCGAATATCCGAGGGAGCTTGATTCGCTGAGTTTTTCCGATGAGGACAAGGCTCGCATGGCGGCGAATATCGAGACGGCGGCGAAGTTGACTCCCGGCGTGCGCGTCGAACGGAAACGCGATGGCGCTGCGGTACGGCCGGCGGCCAAGAGGCGCGAACCCGTCACCGCGAAGCGCATCCGGTTCCGCCATGCCGTTGCCGCGGCGGCTGTGGTTTGCGCGCTTGCCGTCGGGGGCGTGGCCTATGCTGGTGGCGGGCTGGTGAGCGTGGGAGACCTCGTGGCTGATGCGTTTGGCGGCGCGCCAGCTGAGACCGAGGTCGTTGATAAGGTCGGAAG
>JAFSHA010000038.1 GCA_017440565.1 Eggerthellaceae bacterium
ATCTTCGGTTTCAGGGGTTACGTAAGACAGCGCGAACCCGTCGGCGCCGGCGCGTCCCGTGCGCCCGATGCGGTGCACGTAGTCTTCGGGCATGGTGGGCAAGTCGAAGTTCACCACGTAGGAAACACCTTCGACGTCGATGCCGCGCGCCAGTACGTCGGTGGCAACCAGAATGTCGGTGGTGCCGGACGCGAAGTTCTCGAGCGCGCGCCTGCGCTGGTTTTGCGAGCGGTCGGAATGCAGCGCCTCGGCCGTGTAACCCAGTCGGTTCAGGCGCCGGCAAGTGGAGTCGGCGCGACCGCGCGTGCGCGCGAACACGATGACGCGCGCGTGCCCGTAGTGCGCAAGCGTAGCCTTGAGCAGGTCGAACTTCATGGTCTGCGGAACGCGGGCGATGTACTGGGTCACGGTATCGGCCGTTTCTCCCACATGGGCGATCTGCACGATTTGGGGGTCGCGCAGAAGTGAATCAACCTGCTTACGCACCGACTCATCGATGGTGGCGCTGAACAGAAGCGTTTGGCGCGATTCGGGCGTGGCCGCCACGATGGTGCGCACCGAGGGGAGAAAGCCCATGTCAAGCATGCGGTCGGCCTCGTCGAGGACGAGGATCTCAACATCGTCAAGGCGCACGGCCTTCTGGTTCATAAGGTCGATGAGGCGCCCCGGCGTGGCAATAAGCACGTCGACCCCCTTGCCAAGTTTCTGGATTTGCGGGTCGATGGCCACGCCGCCCACCACGCACGCGATGCGATGACGGCTTACCTGAGCGATGGTCTCGCATACCTCGGCAATTTGGAAGGCGAGCTCGCGCGTGGGGGTGATGACCAGCATGCGCGGGGCCTTGCGCGCCGACGTGCGGCCGATGCGGTCGATGCCTGGCAGCGAGAACGCAGCGGTTTTGCCCGTGCCCGTCTTCGCAGCGGCAATGATGTCGTAACCCTCGAGCGCAAGCGGGATGGCCTGCTCTTGAACGGGGGTGGGGGTTTCATAGCCAAGCAGCTGAACGGCTTTGAGCGCGTTTTCGGAAAGGCCAAGGTCGGCGAAGCTCATGGGTTCCTCGTTTCGTGGAATTGGGGGCAGCAGGAGCCCTATAAAGAAACGAACCCCGAAGGGTTCGCGAGTAATCTATGGTGCCCCCAGCGGGAATCGAACCCGCCTCTCAGCCTTGAAAGGGCCGTGTCCTAACCGATAGACTATGGGGACAGCTGAAAACAGCTTTTATATTTTGACAGAAGTGCCCAAGCAATGCAAGGAATATTTTTCGAATGAGAGAAAGGGCCGCGTCTCATGGCGCGGCCCTTGTGCGTTAAATGGCGCCCTCGATAGGATTCGAACCTACGACACCTTGCTCCGGAGGCAAGTGCTCTATCCCCTGAGCTACGAGGGCGTGCCGTCCATTATAATCAATGCTTTGGTTTGTTGTTCGTGTTTTTGACGAAACGCGCGCGTCGCAGGACAGGGGATTACATGGACGAAGTGGTTCGCATAGAACGCATGGGCTATGGCCCGGAGGGAATCGGGCATCTTTCCAGCGGGAAGACCGTTTTCGTAAACGGGGGCTGCCCGGGGGACGTCCTCGAGATCAGCCTTTCCGAGGAGAAGCCCTCTTTCGCACGCGCTGGCATCGCCCGGGTGCTTGAAGCGTCCCCGAGCCGTGTCACGCCTCCCGTTTGCGCGCATGCGTGCGGCGGCTGCCCGTGGGCGCATATTTCCTATGAGTCTCAGCTTGAGGCGAAGCGCTCGCACGTGGTTTCCGGCCTCATTCGCACGGCGCACATGGACGCCGCACGCGCGGAAGAGCTGGTTTCCCCCTGCGTACCCAGCAAGCGCGAGTGGGGTTACCGCAACAAGATGGAGCTCGGCGTTGACGCTGACGCAGCGGGCCGTTTCACGCTGGGCTTTCGCGCCGAGGGCAGTCATGACTTTGCCCAGCCCGAAACCTGCCCGGTGGCGCATCGCCTCATGGAGAAGGCGCCCAAGGCCCTGCGTGGCGCGCTTCGCTATCTGCAGGGCAGTCAGGACCTCGGCATATTCCGCGTCGGAGTGCGCGCTAGCCTGCGCACAAAAGACGTTGAGATCGCACTTTGGACCAAGCCGGGCGCCTTCCCTCGCGCAGCGGTTTCCAAGACCCTGCAAAGCGCGCTCAAGTGCACGAGCATCGTGCGCGTGATGGCCGACCCCGGCAAGGCTCGCGCGGTGAAGAAGGTGGAAACGCTTTACGGCAAGGGTTGCTGGTCCGAAAAGTTCCTAGACCCGGAAGTCGAGTTCCTTACTAGCGCGCCTTCGTTCTTCCAGGTGAACACGGCGCAGGCCGAGAAGCTTGTCGAGCTTGTGCTTGCCGGCCTGGAGGTGGGAGAGGGCGACCTCGTGGCCGACCTGTATGCCGGTGGCGGTACGTTCTCGGTGCCGCTTGCGCTTGCCGGGGCCGATGTCATCGCCGTCGAGTCGGCGGGTTCTTCCGTGCGCGACCTCAACCGCAACGCCCAGATGAACGGGGTAGAGATCGAGGTTATCGGGGGAGACGCCGGCCTTGAGCTTCCCGAGCTTGGCGAGCTTGACGCGCTCGTGGTCGACCCCCCGCGAGCCGGCCTTGCCAAGGGCGTGGTGGAAAGCATCGCGCGGGCCAAGCCTCGCCGCGTGGCGTACGTAAGCTGCGATCCGCAGACGTGGGCGCGCGACGTGGCACGCTTCGAGGAAAACGGCTACAAGCTTCTCTCGGCTACCCCGGTTGACCTGTTCCCGCAAACCTACCACGTGGAGACGGCAAGTATTTTTGTGAGAACCAAGTAATAGCTGGTAAAATTTCGATCGTATGTGAATTATCGTCTATGAGGCATGTGGGTGCGTGCACCCAGGTGCCGAAGGAGGACCAACATGGCCTTGTACACCCCGGCTTATCAGCCGACTGGCGCCGAGATCGCCGTTCTCACCACTTCCAAGGGCACCATTCGCGTGCAGCTTGCTGGCAAGGATGCCCCCATTCACGTGGGCAACTTCGTCGAGCTTTCGCAGAAGGGTTACTACGACGGCCTGAAGTTCCACCGCTACGTGCCCAACTTCGTCATCCAGGGCGGCTGCCCCAACACTCGCGACATGACCCCCGAGCAGGTTGCTCGCGGCGGTCGCGGCCCGGCTGGCCAGCCTGGCACCGGTAACCCCGGCTACTCCATCAAGGAGGAGTACACCACCAACCCCAACAACGTGCACAATGACGGCACGCTGGCTATGGCGCGTTCCTCCAACCCCAACTCCGCTGGTTCCCAGTTCTACTTCTGCCTCGGCGCCCAGCCCTTCCTGGACGACGGCTACACCGTCTTCGGCCAGACCCTCGAGGGCCTCGACGTCATCTGGGCCCTTCGCTCCGGCGATGTCATTGAGAGCATCGTGATTGAGAACGCCGCCGAGTAAGCTTCGCTTTTCCAAGCACATCGCAGGTCACACGACAAGAGGAACTCTATGAACAACGAGCTATTCGAGTGGGCATACGGTCAGTACCAGCAGCGTCAGTACCAGGAGGCCCTCATGGGCTTCACCGACTGCCTCCAAGATCCCGCCGCGGCCTTTGCGCCCGGCGAGATCGGCCTGCTGTACCACCAGATCGGCAACTGCCTCGTTAAGCTCAAGAACCCCGCCGAGGCCATTCACGCTTACACGCAGGCCACGGCCGACGAAGCCTACGCCGCCATGGGCACGGTGTACTGCAATCTTGGCATGGCTTACGCCTCACTTCGCGATTACGAGAACGCGGTGCGCTGCTTCCAGGCCGCCGTCGACGATGTGGACTATCTCACGCCGCACAAGGCCTACACCGGCATGGGCAACGCGCTCATGAAGATGGGCAAGACCGCCGAGGCCGGCGTTGCCTTCCGCGAGGCCGCCCTCGACGAGAGCAATCCCGATCCTACCAAGGCGCTGCTGAACCTGGGCGTGTGCTTCATGGCGCTTAACCGCCCGGCCGATGCGGTGGCCTCGTATGAGAGCGCCCTGCAGTTCGACATGGAGCCCGCCACCCGCAACAAGCTGTTCGCCAGCTTGGGCCAGGCCTATTCCGCCTGCGGCGAGTTCGACTATGCGGTCGATGCCTTCGAGAACGCTCTGGCTGACCGCACGTACGCGCTTTCCGATTCCGCTGCGGTTGACTACCAGCGCGCGGTTGCCGCTGTGGCGCAGGGTTCGGCCGAGGCGACGCAGGTGCTGCCTATCGCCGATATGTCGGGCCTTGACGTGGGGCTTGACGGCAGCATGTACCCCGCCGACGACTACGACTACGACGCGCAGGATCCGTTCTACTATGACGAGCCTTACGACGTCGAGAACCATCCGGGCTACATCGAGGCCGATGAGCAGGGCGAGGACATTTTCTTCAACGCCAGCGACGAGGAGCTCGAGCAGTGGTCCAAGGACATGGCGAAGAAGGATCGCAAGCGTCGCAACGTCGGCCTGAAGATCCTCGTGTTCGTTATCGTGCTCATCATCGCGGCTTGCGCGGGCGCAGTGTTCGCCTACACGCAGGGCTACGGCTATCCCACTCAGCAGATGGTGGCCGAGCAGCTGTTCGCCAATCCCGAGGCGGCTAAGACCGAAGTGTTCGCCGAGACCATTTCCGCAGATGACATCGACTCCATGCTGGGGCCGGTCATCCAGGATGCCAACGCGAACATTGACGGCGTCAACCAGTCCATGAGCGAATCGACCGTCTTCGTGACGGCCACTACGCCCGAGGGCGGTGACGTGACCTATAAGGTTTCTATGGTTCGCGACATGATAGGGTGGAAGGTTTCCAACGTCGAGCCCTACTTCACGAGCCAGAACTAAGGCAATCCCGGTGCTGGTGGCAGGCCGCGTGCCCTCGCTGCCGATGTGCCGATTGTGAATTTGAGAGATTTTGAAAGAAGGAACAACATGGCATTCCAGAAGACCTACTCCATGATCAAGCCTGACGGCGTCCGCAACGGCCACATCGGCGAGATCATCAACCGTATCGAGCGCGTGGGCCTCAAGATTGAGCGTATGGAGCTCGGCATGGTCACCCCCGAGCTGGCCGAGGCTAACTACGGCGAGCACAAGGGCAAGCCGTTCTACGAGGGCCTCATCGCCTACATCTCCTCCGGCCCGGTCGTGAAGATGGTCGTTTCCGGCGAGAACGCCGTTGCCACCATGCGCAAGCTCATGGGCGCCACCAACCCGGCTGACGCTGCTCCTGGCACCATCCGCGGCGACTTCGGTCTCACCGTTGACGAGAACGTCATCCACGGCTCCGACTCCCCCGAGTCCGCCGAGCGCGAGATCGGCGTCTTCTTCGGCTAAGAGCCACGTGCCTATCGGTGCTCATTCAGCGCTTTTAGCGTCTTGTTTTCGATCGCCTCGCTGCGCTCTTGCGCCGCGGGGCGATTTCATTTTCGTCTGCTCTAAATTTCGCAAGTCGCATCCCTCCCGAATCATCTCGATCCACGCCCGGGTCCACCTCCAAAGGCATCTCGATCCACGCCCGGGTCCACCTCCCAAGCCATCCCGATCCGCGCTTCGATTTCACCCCCGATCTGCATCTCTCCGATTTGCTCCCGGCTCCAAATTCGCCTCGATCCACGTCGCGACTCTGCTCTCTAATCTGCTTCCTGACTTCAGACTCACCCCGACCCATTCGGCTTTCCGACTTCAGACTTACCATCCCATTTTTGCCGTGTTCAAATAACCCATTGATGCAGGTGGACGCGGATTTGCCTTGTGCAAAAAACGCGTTATGGTGGATCGCTGGGACCCTGTGTGTGCAGAAAACCCCTTGTGGCGGATGAAAAACGCCTCCCAGGACTCATGTTCGTCAAGATTAATCCGCCATAACGAGTTTTTCGTACACCACCATCCGCCAAAACGCGATTTCTGCACACGTGGTGGGCGGCTTGATCCGCCGCAACACGATTTCTGTACAAGTTGACACTTTGTCGATCCGCCACAATGCATATTTTGCTCATGAAAGTCCCCATCGACCCGTACAACGTGATTCTTATTCATGACAGAGGAAGGCTGCCTTCGTCGATGCGCCAGCTTATTCGGCATTGATCCGGCTTTCGATCACGAGCCTCTCCGGATTAAGACGTCTAGATCGGGCATTCGGTTTCGAGGCGAAAATTGATGCGCCGTCTTTGAACGCCGTCCATTCAAGTTGATGCCGCTTCTTCAGGTAATCCTTGCCACGCGGGTTGCTTCTGTGCCCGAGGGCCTTGGTCAGCGCTTCTGCGCTATGAAGAACGGCGCTTTTGTCTCGAAGCTGCATTCCCGCGAAGCTTACGACGTTGTAGTTAAGAATCATGAGGACATTACGCTTCGAGGTGTCTATGGCAACCTGCTCAACCGTGTTGTGGTGCTGCATACTGTCGTATTCGAAGGCAACCTTCTTGCTTGGCCAGCATATATCGACAGTTATCTTCGACCGCCCGACGCTGGCCTGCATCCCTTTGGGGATGCGCACCTCCCAGTTCATTTCGAATTCCGGAAATCCGAGGCCCCCGAGTTTGCAAGGAAGGCCAAACAGCATTGCGAAGGCTGATTCCATGTGAGAAGCCGAACGCTCGCGAACGAGGGCTGCGGCACGCAGCGCGGTGGTCTTCCCGTGAAATCTTCCTCGACTTGTGATAAACGCATCGAGTTTTGCCTTGGTGGTGAACGCTCTTCGCTTTGACAGGGGGATGCTTTCGTTGGTGGGATGGAGATAGGTTCCGCATAGCTCATATGCGAGGTAAATTGCGTCGTAGATGCTTCCCCATGAAGCTAACTGGCAGAACAGCAGTTCGGGGCTCGATGCGTACACGCCATCGGCTAGCTTAACGAGAGACGCCGAGGGTAGCTTGCGGGTTTCATGCGCGCGGATGTATGCGCATTTCGCGGGGTGTTTGCCATGCGGGTACAGCAAATGAAGAGCACCTGGCTCGACTCCAAACGAATTGCAGAATCCAATGTAGCGATCGATTGCCTCGGAGGGCGTGTCGAATGGTTCGCCCAGCGTAGCGAAGTCGTGGCGAGGAAGCTGTGCGACGGCTTCGGCTCCAAGGTGACGAAGGCAGTGAAGTGATGTTATGTGCGTAAGAATAATCATGCGGGGGATTCTACCAATCACAAACCGTCATTTCGGCGCCGCAACCTTGCATATTCGCCGTACAAAAAGCGGACTGCAAGCGCCCTGGTGGATATCGTGGCACCGCCCTCTTGTGGCGCGGTGAACCGTAAGAATGTCAATGAATTTGCCGCCGCAAAACCGCACAAATATCGTCAAAAAGGAAACCGCAGGGAAACGCGAAGGAAACGCCGGGGCGTCGCAGACATGGTGTGCGGGGTTGGCGAAACTTCATCTTGTCGAGAGATCAGCTCGTTTCTTTATTGCGGGTTAGAAGGTGCTGTCGGGGCTAAATCTGAGTGCGTGCTTTTGGATTACGTCGAATCAAAAGAGACGGGCAGCGCGCTTCTCTTTACCGAGCGTGAAAAATGCAGAGGACGCCTGCGACGTGTGCGGAAAGCGCCTTGTGGCGGATCGTCGGGACCCTGTGTGTACAGAAAACGTCTTGTGGCGGATTAAAAGCGTCCCCTAGGACCCCTATATGCCATGATTTATCCGCCCTAACGCTGTTTCTGTACACCGCCATCCGCCAAAATGCGTTTTCTGTACGTGGGTTGGCTGCTTCATCCGCCATAACGCGTTTTCTGTACATAGGGCTGGTCGCTTCATCCGCGCGAGCGTGTTTTGCTCACGAGGAAATTGTGGCTTGGCGAGATATTTCATCCGACATTATGGATGCGTGGATCGTATTATGATTAGGAGGAGACGGGAAGGCTCCGAATGTTTCCCGGAGGGGCGCGGAAAGCACGTTCGGTCGTGATCGACGCGCAGCTCGGGGTTTGAGCGTTCGGCGCAACACGCAACCTTCTTTCTTGCAAGAAAAGGTAGGGGAGGCAACATGCCCGCTTGGTATTCTCGAGCAGCGCATGACATAGAGGCGATGTTTCGCCGGCAGGCGCGTGCCGTATACAAGGTGAGCTACAGCTATATGCGCAGTGCCGCAGATGCGGAAGACGCGGTACAGGCCGTGTTTGTCAAGGCCATGCGCACTGATCAACATTTCGTGAGCGAAGAGCACGAACACGCATGGTTCGTGCGCGTGGCGGCGAATCACTGCAAGGACCTGCTGAAAAGCGCCGCACGCCGCAACGTGCCGCTCGATGAGGCGCCTGAGCCGATTGCGCCTTTTGCGCACGACGGAACGCTCGATGCGGTGCTGGCCTTGCCTTCAAAGTACAAGGACGTGGTCTATCTCTATTACTACGAGGGATACACGGCTGACGAAATAGCGCGCATGCTCGACCGCAAGTCGTCGACGGTTCGCAGCCACCTGAGCGAGGCGCGCGCCATACTGCGAGAAACGTTGGGAGGCGATCTGTTGTGAAAGACCCCCGAATTGCACATGCGTACGACTCCATCGAGCCAAGCGAAGAGGCCTTGGATCGCATGCTGGAAAGCGTATTGGAAGCACGTGCCGCCCTCGAGGCCGATTCCGCCTCGTTTGGCGTAGAGCCTCAAGTGAAGGACGATGCGCGAAGCGTCTTCAACCGAATTGCCGAAGCGGCGGGGGCGGAGCCGGAAGCTTCTGCTGGTAGGGAAGCGGCGAAAGCCTCGCGAGGCATGGCGGCGGGCAATCCGTCGAATGCGCCTGCTATGCGCCGTCGCAAGGGCTGGCGCTTTGTCGCGGCTGCAGCGGCGTGCTTGGTCCTGGTGGCAGGTGTCGGCCTGTTCGCGCTCGGCGGCTTGGGGATGGGGGCGTCTGCGCCAGAAAGCGCCGATCGGGCACCAAGCGAGACAGGGTTGAGCAACGGTTCGCTCGGCTATGACTACATCGTCGACGGCGAGAGGATCGACTTAGACCCCTTCAACACCGAGGGCTACGACGCCATCGAGGAGCACGGGTTCTCAAGCGTTGCCAACCAGCCGTTCTCGACGTTTTCCGCCGACGTGGACACCGCAAGCTATACCAACTGGCGACGCATGGTCAACCAGGGTGCCGTGCTAGGCGAGTTTCCCGGTGGCTCTATTCGCGTGGAGGAGTTCCTGAACTACTTCGAGTACGCATATCCCTTCGAAGATTGCGACTGCATCTCGCCCTTCCGCGTGAGCGCGACCATTTCCGACTGCCCGTGGAATCCCGACACCAAGCTTTTGGTGTTGGGGCTCAAAACGCGCGAGCTTTCCTACGCTGATTTGGCGAAGGGCAACAACCTGGTGTTCCTCATTGACGTGTCGGGTTCCATGAACGACCCCGAGAAGCTGGGCCTTCTGCAGGATTCGTTCGCGTATCTGGTCGACGAGCTCAAGCCCGACGACACGGTTTCCATTGTCACCTACTCGGGCGAGGAGCGTGTGGTGCTCGAGGGTGTGCCCGCATCGAGCAAGCACACGATTCTCGACGCCATCTACAGCCTCGAGGCGCATGGCTCCACCAATGGGCAGGCGGGTTTGGCCATGGCTTATGAGCTGGCTGAACGCCACTTTATCGAGGGTGGGAACAACCGCATCGTGCTGGCGTCTGACGGTGATCTCAACGTTGGCATGACCAGCGATGGCGCGCTTTCCGACTACGTTTCCAAGCAGCGCGAAAACGGCGTGTACCTGACCGTCCTCGGTTTCGGCGACGGCAATTATCAGGATGCGAAGATGGAGACCATCGCCGATGACGGCAACGGCAACTACTATTACATAGACTGCATGGCCGAGGCGAAGCGCGTGTTCGGTGACGAGCTGTCTTCGACTATGGTTACGGTGGCAGATGACGTCAAGCTGCAGCTCGAGTTCAACCCGGCCTACGTGAAGGGTTACCGCCAGGTGGGCTACGAGAACCGCGAGCTTTCCGCCGATGAGTTCCGCGATGACAAGGTTGATGCGGGCGAGGTGGGCGCGGGACACACCGTGACCGTTGCCTACGAGCTCGTGATGGCCGACTCGGCGATGGAGCTTTTCATGACCGATTCGCGTTACGGTACCGAGCAGCTCGGCGTCGAAAACGGCGAATGGTTCGTGGTGAACGTGCGCTGGAAAGAGCCGGGTGAGACCGAGGCGTTTGAGGACGCGCATGCGTTCGGCGAGGAAAGCTACACGCAAAGCCCATCTGCCGACTGGACCTTCGCGGCGGCGGTCATCGAGTATTGCATGATCGCGACGGAAAGCCGCCACGTGGGCGAGGCAACCGTCATGAGCGTTCTCGAGAAGGTGGACGACGTCCTGCATGAATCCGGCGATCCGTACCGCAGCGAGTTCCGTTCCCTTGTGGCCAACTCGACCGAGTAGCTGCCTTCGAGGGCAGTTCAGGCAAGCCGGACGGCCTGTGGCAACCGCAGGCGGGAAACGAGGAAAACCAAGGGCCCTCTTCGGAGGGCTCTTTGCCGTCTTGGGTTACAATGTCGCAGTTGTTTATTCGACCCAGCCTAAAGGAAACGCATCATGCCCATTGTCGATTACCTGCGCCGCAACGCCGCGGCCTACGGTGACGAAACCGCTCTCGTTGCCGTCAACCCCGGTGTGCAGGAAAAGCGTCGCGTCACCTGGCGCGACTACAGCCTCATCGAAAGCACCGAAACCAAGCCCTTCCGCCGTGAGATCACTTGGAGCGTCTTCGACGAGAAGGCCAATCGCTTTGCGAACCTTCTCATGTCGCGCGGCGTGAAGAAGGGCGACAAGGTTGCCATTCTTCTTATGAACTGCATCGAGTGGCTGCCCATTTATTTCGGCGCGCTGAAGTGCGGTGCTATCGCCGTGCCGCTGAACTTCCGCTACGATGCCGACGAGATCGTGTACTGCCTGCATTTGGCCGAGGCTGATGCGCTCGTGTTCGGCACGCAGTTCGTCGGTCGTATGGAAGACGCGCTGCCCAAGCTCAACCACGAGATCCCCATGTTCTACGTTGGCAATGACTGCCCCGTATTCGCCGAGGACTATACCGAGCTCACGTCGAACTGCTCGGGCCGCGACCCGATGATCCCCCTTTCGGAAAAGGATGACGCCGCTATCTACTTCTCGAGCGGTACCACGGGCTTCCCGAAGGCGATTCTCCACAACCATGAGAGCCTCATGCATGCGGCGCTCACCGAGCAGGCGCATCACGGCCAGACTCATGACGATGTTTTCCTGTGCATTCCGCCGCTGTACCACACGGGCGCGAAGATGCACTGGTTCGGCAGCTTGGTGAGTGGCTCGAAGGCCGTTATCTTGCAGGGCGCCGATCCTAAGACCATTTTCCAGGCCGTAAGTGACGACCGCTGCACTATCGTGTGGCTGCTCGTTCCGTGGGCCCAGGACATTCTGCTTGCGCTTGAGCGCGGCGAGCTTAGCCTTGCCGACTACGAGCTCGACCAGTGGCGCCTCATGCACATTGGCGCCCAGCCCGTTCCGAAGAGCCTGGTCACGAAGTGGAAGTCCATTTTCCCGCATCATGACTACGACACCAACTACGGCCTTTCCGAATCTACCGGTCCCGGTTGCGTTCACTTGGGCGTTGAGAATATCGACCACGTGGGTGCAATTGGCGTTCCTGGCTTTGGCTGGGAGGTCAAGATTATCGACCCCGCGGGCGCGCCCGTGGAAGAGGGAAGCGTTGGCGAGCTGTGCGTGAAGGGCCCTGGCCTCATGACCTGCTACTACAACAACCCCGAGGCCACTGCCGAGACGCTTGTCGACGGCTGGCTGCTTACCGGCGACATGGCGCGCATGGACGAGTTCGGCATGATCTGGCTTGTCGATCGTAAGAAGGACGTGGTCATCTCGGGTGGCGAGAACATTTACCCCGTGCAGATCGAGGACTTCCTTTCCAAGCACCCGGCCATCAAGGACGTCGCCGTCATCGGCCTGCCTCACGAGCGCCTGGGCGAGATTCCCGCTGCCATCATCGAGCTTAAGCCTGGTTTTGAGGACGTTACCGAGGCCGATATCGACGCATTCTGCCAGGAGCTTCCGCGCTACAAGCGTCCGAAGAGGGTCATCCTGGCCGACGTCCCGCGCAACCCCACCGGCAAGATCGAGAAGCCGAAGCTGCGCGAGATGTACGGCGCCGACAAGCTGGTCGACCAGCAGGTAAGCGAATAGCCGCGAGTGGCGCACCCGATGTTTGACGTTGGGGGATAGGTAGAGAACAGAAACGAACGGGGTGAGGAATCGGTTTCCTCATCCCGTTCGTTTGAGGAGACTGTAAAATATGCAATTTAAGCGGCTGTCGAGGTAGTCTCGTTGTGCTTAACCAGCATTTTTTCTCAAGATCCCCTATGCCACGTAGTTTTCTTGAGGGATTAACACACTCGTTAATCTTTATTACAAAAGATTAAACATCATTTTGATCTGGCTAAATTGAATTTCCGGCCCCTGCTCTTCATACTAAATTCAACACATGCATCTACGCATGTGCGCTGGGGGTCTGTTCTGAGGGGAATGGGTCAAACTACACAACTTGATAATTCTGGAGTCAGGCTCCCGGCTCATCGAGGAGAAGGAGGAAGTATGACTTCGACTGTCCAAAGCGGCTTCTCGCGAAGAACATTCGTAAAGGGAAGCACGCTCGGCGCCCTGGGCCTGACGCTTGGTGCGGCAGGCGCGGGTTCCCTCTTCGGCTGCAGCTCCACGGAAGGCGATGCTCCTACCGTGGACGAGACTCCGGAGAGCATCGTCTGGAACCACTGCGCGGTTAACTGCGGTTGCGCCTGCGCTCTGCAGTGCCACGTGAAGGGCGACGAAATCGTCTACATCGAAAGCGACAACCTTGGCGACGGTGCCCTTGGAAGCTCCCAGGCGCGCGCATGCCTTAAGGGGCGCGCCATCCGCCGTTGGCTGCAGAGCCCCGATCGCCTGAACTACCCCATGAAGCGCAAGGAAGGCACGAAGCGCGGCGACGGCGAGTACGAGCAAATCTCCTGGGACGAGGCCATCGACCTGCTCTACGAGAAGCTGAAGTACACCATCGACACCTACGGCAACGAGGCGGTGCACTTCCACTATTCGTCTGGCGTCTGCTCCGGAGCCATGATGCTGGGCTACTCGGTCAAGCGCCTGTTCAATCTCATCGGCGGATGCCTTAACTACTACGGCACCTACAGCTCCGCGCAGCTGACCGCAGGAACGACTTACACCTACGGCGGCGGCAATGGCGGTAGCTCCCTCGGCACCATCCAAGAGGGTCAGCTCGTCGTCATGTTCGGCAACAACCCCGCCATCACTCGCATGGGCGGCGGCGGCCTGGGCCATGACTTCCCCTACATGATGGAGACGAAGAAGCCCAAGCTCATCATCATCGACTACCGCATGAACAACTCCCTGGCCAACCAGGGCGGCGAGTGGATCCCGATCCGCCCCGGCACCGACGGCGCGCTTTGCGCGGCGCTGGCCTACGTGTTCATCACCAACGGATACACCGACGAGGAGTTCCTGAGCAAATACTGCGTCGGCTACGATGAGAAGACGCTCCCCGAGGGCGCAGCCGCCAACAGCTCCTTCAAGGCCTACATCCTCGGTGAGGGCCCGGACGGAACCCCGAAGACCCCCGAGTGGGCCGCAGCCATCACTCAGATCCCCGCGAAGCGCATCGAGGATCTGGGCCATGAGATGGGCAAGGCCGACCCCGTGTTCATCTGCCAGGGCAAGGGTCCGCAGCGCCATTCCAACGGCGAGATCACTACCCGCATGATCATGGTGCTCCCGCAGTTGCTCGGCCAGATCGGCAAGCCCGGCACCAGCGACGGCCGTGAGACGGGCACCACGTCCCTGCCCCTCGGCATCATGCCCATCGGCACCAACCCGGTCACCACGAACATCCCGTGCTTCATGTGGCCCGCCGCCATCCGCGATATGAAGAGCTTCACCCCGCTGAACTCCGGCCTACGTGGCGCCGAGACCGTGGACACCAACATCAAGTTCATCTTCAACTATGCCGGCAACTGCCTGACCAACCAGCACAGCGACATCAACACCACGCATGACCTGCTGCAGGACGAGAGCCTGGTCGAGTTCATCGTGACGAGCGAAGTCTTCATGACCGACTCCGCCAAGTACTCCGACCTGATCCTTCCCGACCAGACGACTCAGGAGCAGGTCGACGTCGTCGCGCTCTCCGGTGGCGAGATCGAGGAGATCCTGTTCGCCCAGCCGGTTTACGAGCCCAAGTTCGAGCGCCGCGGCATCTACGAGGTCTGCTGCGACCTGGCCGAGAAGTTCGGCGTGCTCGATGAGTTCACCGACGGCGGCAAGACCCGCGAGGACTGGTGCAAGAGCATCTACGAGACCTTCCGCGAAAGCTACCCCGACGCACCCACGTGGGAAGACGGCGTCGCCATGGGCATCTGGAAGACGGGCAACGTCCCCGCGCCCATCGTTAAGCTCCAGGCGTTCGTCGAGGATCCCGAGGCCAACCCGCTGCCGACGCCCTCCGGTAAGATCGACATCTACTCCACCACGCTGGCCGACTTCGCGGCTACGTGGGAGCTGGCCGAGGACGAGGTCATCTCGCCCATCCCTGAGTTTGATCCGGGCTTCGAGAGCTACGTGAACGTGACCGACGAGTACCCGCTGCTCATCGCCGGCTTCCACCATCGCTCCACCACGCACTCCTCCTACGCGAACAACGAGATCATCCAGACCGCCGTCCGCCATCAGGCGTGGATCAACCCGGCAGACGCCGAGCCGCGCGGCATCAAGGACGGCGATATGGTGGCCATCACCACCGCCCGCGGCGAGATCCGCATCGAGGCGAAGGTCACGCCGCTCATCATCCCCGGCGCTGTCGGCCTCGCCCAAGGCATGTGGCATAACGCCGACATGAACGGCGACCGCGTCGACCATGGTGGATGCATCAACACCCTGACGACCGAGCGCCCGTCGCCCCTCGCCAAGGCCAACCCGCAGCACAGCAATATCGGCCAGGTAACGAAGGTGGTGTAACCTCATGGCACAGTACGGTTTCTATTTCGATCAGTCCCGCTGCTTCGGCTGCAAGACCTGCGAGCAGGCATGTAAGGACTTTCATAATCTCGGCACAACGGTGACTTTCCGCAACGTCTTCGAGTACAGCGGAGGTGCCTGGACCGACAACGGCGACGGTACCTACTCCCAGAATGCTTTCAAGTACTACACCTCGGTTTCCTGCAACCACTGTGACGATCCCGCTTGTTTGCCAAACTGCCCCTCGGGTGCTATTAGCAAGAGCGAGGAAGACGGGTTGGTCATGAACGACAAGGAGATTTGCATCGGCTGCAACACCTGCGTTCTCACCTGCCCTTATACGGCTCCTTCCGTTGACGAGGATGCCGGCGTAGCCGTCCGATGCGACATGTGCGCTAGTCGTAGGGCAGAGGGCAAGCAGCCCATCTGCGTCGAGGCGTGCCTTGCTCGTGCTCTTGACTTCGGCGAGATCGGTGAGCTTCGCGCCAAATACGGTGATTCTGCCCATGTCGCACCGCTGCCCGATAAGGCCAATACCGCCCCGAACTTGGTCATCAAGGCCTCGGTTCGCGCCCTGCCCACTGACGATACGACGGGAAGCATTACAAACCCGCTTGAGATCATGTAGCGATTTGCTACGACGTCTGATGTAGAGGTGCCTTAGGGCCGTTGTCGGATCCTGAGTTCTGGCAACGGCCCTCTTCTTGAACTATCCTATTCCAAGAGGGAGAGGAGAAGAAAGATGATCAGACCTGAACTCGATGAATCGCTGCGAGCTGATTTGGCTAGCTGTTCGGCCTTGTTGGGAATCCTTTTCTTGAGAAAACCTGAAGCTGATGATGCTCAAGCTGTCATCGGTGAGCTTCGTTGTGCGTCAATGCGAGAATGGCCTTTCGGGTCGGAAGCCGATCTCGCCGATGTCGAGGAGCTCGTCTGCGGATTGTCGTACGAAGACGAGCCTTCTTTTATCGAGGCTCTTTCGCATGATTACCAGAGACTGTTCATTGGGCCTTTCGCTCTAGCCGCACCGCCGTGGGGATCGGTATACCTTGACTACGAGAGCGTTATCTGCGGATGCTCGACTGTCAAACTTCAGGATTGGATGAGGACGCACGGCCTCACCGTGGCCAACGATCGCAATGAGCCAGAAGATCATATTGGCCTCATGTTCATGCTCTTGTCATGGCTTTCCTCTAATCGCCCAGAGCTGATTTCCGATTACCTAGAGAAGCACTTCTGCACGTGGGCACCGCATTTCTGTGACCTTATGCAGGAGAAGGCTCAAACGCCGTTTTATCAAGGTGTTGCCGCTTTGGCGCGCATTACCCTCGAGTCGATCGAGGAGGGACTTGGTCTTAACGTCGTGGAGCCCAAGTTCTATCGCTAGGCCCTTATGTCGAGCGGCTTGAAAGAAAGATTGGCGAATGGCCCTCGCTTGCTGCGTCGCTGGGCCGAAAGAGCCGTTCATGCCAGTTTGCAGACTCGCATTCTGGTCCTTTTGGGATGCCTTATCGTCGTCTCTCTTTTGTTAAATGTAGCATGGGTCAGTTACACTCAGCGTCAGCAAGCTGAAAGGGAGCTGCTTGAAAAAGCCGAGGTGCTCGTTCTCCAAACGGAGGCCGTTTGGGACTTTATGGACATCAACCAAGACAGGATAGACACCGATGCCGACGGCAGCTATAACTTTAAAGGCATCTATTGCGTGGTTGCGGGAAGAACTATCTCGGCGTTTTTCGCAAGGGATACCGACTATACGATACGGTATGTCAATACGGAACCTCGTCGGAAAGCATCGCTTGCAGACGGTTTCGAAACAGAGGCTTTTCAGGCGTTTGAAAACGGTGCACCCGAGTATTACGATTATGGGGAATATGGTGGTGAAGAGGTCTTCCGGTATGTGAAGCCTGTTTACATGACTGAAGCGTGCCTCGAGTGTCACGGTGAGCCTGCTGGAGAGATTGATCGTACTGGCTACGCCAAGGAAGGAAGAAGCCTCGGTGACCTTGGTGGGGCGATCAGCGTCGTGATCCCGACTGCGCTTTATACTGAAGACTTGCAGCAGGGCATTTTCCAGCAGGTAGTCTTCTGGTTCAGCGTCATTCTTGCGCTTGTTGTTGTCATGTTCGTTGCTGTGAAATATCTCTTCACGCGCCCCCTAGCGGCGTTGAGAGAGGCGACCGAGGAGGTTGGCCGAGGCAATCTGGATGTAGACCTTCGGGAAGTTGGCGGGCAAGCTGAGATACTCGATCTTACTCTCAGGTTCCAAGATATGCTTCGACAGCTCAAGGATCTGTATGGGGGTCTCGAAAATCAAGTTGAGATAAGAACGATGCAGCTCGAGAGCGCAAACGCTATGCTTGAAAGACAGCGCAGCCAACTAGCCGACATCAACGAACAGCTTCGCCATGAAAATCAATTCAAGTCTGACTTCTTGGCGATCATGAGCCACGAGCTTAAGACTCCGCTTACCGCGATAATCGCCTTCGCTGAGCTTTGGGAGAAAAGGAACTGCGGCCTTGGGGAGGATGATCTGGTCGAGATCAGGGAGATTCGTGAAAATGGGCAGCTTCTCCTTCAGATGGTTAGCAACATTCTCGAGACGGCTCGTATGGAGGCGGGTAAGTCGATCCTTGAGGTGGAGCCAGTAGATTTAAACGATCTGATTGGCCTGGTGTCTGCATCTGCTGGATTCCTTGCAAGGCAACGAAACATAGATTTCGTAGCTCGCGTTGCCTCAGACGTGCCGATTGTCGACGCCGACTGGGAGAAGCTCAGGAGGATCATAGAGAATCTTGTATCAAATGCTGTGAAATATACTGATGAGGGAGGCTTGGTGCGCCTGCTGGTCAGATATGAGGAGCCAGGGAACGTCGTGGCTATCTCGGTTGAGGATAACGGCAGGGGCATTCCCGAAGAGGTAATTCCTTTGATTTTCGAGCGCTATGTCCAGAACAAGGAGCCATCCTATAGACACTATGGGGACAGTGGAAGCGGACTGGGTCTTGCCGTCGTTAAGGAGCTCGTTGAGATGCACGGGGGTTCGGTGGAGGTCGAGAGCGAACGCGGGGTCGGAAGCCGCTTCACCGTGAGAATTCCCGTGGGAGATAGAGAGTGGGTTGGCTGTGACTAAGATCATGCTCGTTGATGACGAGAAAAGCATAAGGAAGCTGGTCGAGCGTATCGTTCGGGCGGATGGCTACGATTACTGTGAAGCTGTTGATGGGATTGGAGCTATCGCAACTTTTCACGAAGAAGATCCGGACCTGCTTATTTTGGACGTTATGCTTCCTAAGCTTGATGGATTTCAGGTGTGTCGAAGGTTAAGGGATGCCGGGGCGGTCATTCCCATCTTGTTTTTGAGCGCCAAGAACGACATTGTCGATAAGGGAGCTGGGTTTAGTGCTGGAGGAGATGATTACATCACAAAGCCGTTCAGCACGCAGGAGCTTTCCCTTCGCATCGAGGCTCATCTCAAGTACTACGGACGCTTGACCGCGAGACAGGATGATCCGTTAAACGTAGGGGGATTTGTCTTTGACGAGCGTCGCCACGAGGTGAACATTAATGGTAGAGTTGTTGATCTGACTCCTAAGGAGTATCAAATTTTGCATCTTCTTGCCAGCAGCCCCGGCAATGTGTTCACGCGTGAGCAACTTACTGAGGCAGTTTGGGGAAAAGAGTATTTGGGGGAGTCGTCGAGCGTTCCAGTGCTTGTCAGGCGCATTCGCGAGAAGATAGAGCCGGATCCGTCTAATCCAAGGTATCTGCAGACGGTGTGGCGCGTTGGGTATAAATTCACGGAAGACTAAGGGTGGGGGGATTATTTCATACCCTTTTCCAGTCATCAGGCAATCTTGAATTTGCAGGGTTCCGCGTGATGTACTTGGCTCTCGACTATCTCCTTCTAAGAACAGCTAAAAAAGTTTCGAGCTGTAAGAGCACGTCCGACGTGTGCTTCTATCCGAAAACATACGACCTGTCATGACAAGCCGCGCTTTTCAGCCATCCGTATCCGAAAACGCACGATTTGTCATGGTGGTTATTTGTGCGGCGAGGGTAGAGATTTGCCGTGTTTGGAGATTACGACTGACGAAGATTCGTAAAACCCCTGTTCAAATGGGATGTTTGGGATCTGCTGTAGCTTGTGGGGGAGCGGGATGACCTGTTTTCGCTTACGGAGACGTCTGAGATGAGCGTGACAAGTCGTGCGTTTTCGGATGAAACAGCTCGAAATTCGTCGAAAACCGTGACAGGTCGTGCGTTTTCGGATAAAGCCGTCCGCGAAGAGGGATGTGCCGTGACAGGTCGTGCTGTTTTGGATTAAGCAGCACGCATAGCTGATAGATCGCGCGACAAGTCGTGCGCTTTCGGGTGGCGGTTGGGTTTGATGGCTCCTCGATAGCCTGGAGCGCGGCGGGCAACGGGAAGCGTTGCTCGTGGTTGCTAGCGGCTTCGCCGCTTGATCGAGGGATTCGAGTCCTAGAACCGCCTACCCCCGCGCATGAAGTTGCCCCCGCTTTTGATGTGCGATTTTTCGGGATGCGGCATTCAGTTTTTCATTTGCGCTCAATGCTGTGTTAGACTTTTCAACCGATTGTAAAAATCCGTTAAACAGAGGTAACCTGCATGTCGTTCATGGATGTATTCCAGAGTCTCACGGGCCAGATGTCGGCCGATATGGCCATCGACCTCGGCACGGCCAACACGCTCGTGGCGGTTACGGGCGAGGGCATCGTCATCAATGAGCCTTCCGTCGTTGCCATCGAGAAGAGCACCAATCGCGTGCTTGCCGTTGGCCACGAGGCGAAGAACATGATCAACCATACGCCTGACGCCTTCTCCGCCGAGCATCCCCTCAAAGACGGCGTGATTTCCGACTACGACGTGACCGAGGCCATGCTCTCGGCGTTCATCAACAAAGCTTCGGGTCGCAAGTATCCCTGGCAGCCCAAGCCCCGCATCGTCATTTGCATCCCGTGCGGTGCCACTTCTGTCGAGAAGCGCGCCGTGTTCGAGGCGGCCATTCAGGCGGGCGCTCGCCAGGCATACCTTATCGAAGAGCCCATGGCTGCTGCTATGGGCGCCGATCTGCCCGTCACCGAGCCCACCGGTTCGATGGTGGTTGACATCGGCGGTGGTACCACGGAAGTGGCCGTCATCTCGCTCGGCGGTATCGTCACCTCCTCGAGCTTGCGCCTTGCGGGCAATCGTCTCGACGAGGCTATCGCGCTTCACTTGCGCGACTTGCTTGGCATCAAGATCGGCGAGCGTACGGCCGAGGTCATCAAGATCAAGATCGGTTCCATCCTTCCCTTCGAGGACGGGCGCGAGCGCGACATGGTCATTTCCGGCCAGGACCTCTACACCGACCAACCCAAGGAAGTCACCATCCAGTCCGAAGATGTGCGTGCGGCTCTGCTGCCTCCCATCGAGGAGATGGTGCTTCACATCAAGGAGACCTTCAAGAAGACCAACCCCGACTTGGCTTCCGACATCATTCAGAACGGCATCCTGCTTACGGGCGGCGGCGGCCTTCTTTCCGGTCTCGATCGTTATCTGACCGACAAGCTTGAGATTCCCGTCTGGGTGAGCGAAACTGCTTTGACCAACGTGGTTTCCGGCTGCCTTAAGGTGCTTGAAACCCCCACCGCGCTTCGCCAGACGCTCATGCGCTCGAAGTAAGGCATCGCGCTTATAGATGGCCCTCAATTTCAAAGACAACGAATCGGTACCCGCGGGACGGGTGCTTCTTGTCGTGCTGCTCGCGATATCGCTCGTGTTGGTCACGGCGTATTCGCGTGAGGACGAAAGCGGCCTGCTTCACGGCATCCAGTCCGGCGTGCAAGACGCCGTGGCTCCGCTCAAGCTGGTTGGTGCCAGTGCGGGCGCGGCCGCCGATGATGCCGGCGATGCCATAGCCGACCTCACGGCCTCGCCCGAGACCTTAAACGCCCTCAAGGAGCAGAACGCCGCCCTCATCGAGATGATCGCGCAGTCCGAGGAGTATCGCCAGGAGGCCGAGCGCCTTCAGGCCCTGCTCGACTTGCGTGACGCCTACGACATCGAGGGTGTGGCGGCACGCGTCATCGGGCGCGGCACCGACGCATGGAACCAGACCGTCACCATCGATGCTGGCACTGACGACGGCGTTGAAACGGGCCTTACCGTTACGGGCGCTTACGGCGTCATCGGGCAGGTCATCTCAGCGGGCCCGTCTTCCTCGACGGTTCGTCTTATCACCGACCCTCAGTCGGGTGCGGCCGCCATGTTGCAGGCCACGCGCGCCGAGGGTGTGGTGCGCGGCTCGCTTGACGGCCTGTTGTATCTCGAGAACATCGAAGCCGACGTGCAGGTTGCCACGGGCGACGTCGTGCTCACTTCCGGTCTTGGCGGCAGCTACACGCGTGGTCTGCTTATCGGCCTGGTGGTAAGCGTCGAGGGCAACGTGGGCGACTCCACGAGGCGCATTGTCGTATCGCCCAACGAGACGGTTGAAAACCTAGAAGAGGTCATCGTGGTGTTCAGCGCCAAGGCCAAGGGTGTCTCCTCCGTCTCCTCACAGATCGAAGCTACTACGGAAGGGGGCGAGGAGTAATGGGTGATTCCCGTGAGATCTTCGCCACTTTCATAGGAGCGCTTGTTGCAGTTGTGCTGCAAGTTGCCGTGGCGCCCAACATCGCGCTGTTCGGCGCCGTTCCCAACTTTATGCTGGCGTACTGCCTGGTCATCGCCATTGCGCGCCCGCAGTCGGCTGGGCTTGTCATGCCTTTCGCCTTGGGTCTTGTCTTCGACCTTCTCAGCGCTAGCCCCGTTGGCGCCATGTCGTTTCTCCTGGTGCTTGCTTCGTTTGCGGCCTCGCGCATCTTCAGCGTCGTCGACAACGGTACGCTGTTCATGCCGCTGTCCATTCTCATCGTGGTGACGCTGGCCGTCGAGATGGCCTACGGCATATTCCTGCTTTCAAGCGGCTTGTCCGTCTCTCCCATTGAGGCGTTCTTCTACCGTGGTTTGCCATGCACGCTCTATGATGCGGCGCTCGGCCTGCTTATGTTCCCCGTGGCCACGCGATTTATCGTCGGCTCCCAGAAGCCCGATATGCCGCCCCTGCGTTAGGGGCTGATGCTGCATGTTTGAGGCCATAGTTACCGGCTTGATCGCTGCGGTGGCGGTCGTCATCATCGTTGCCGTCGGCATTGCGCTGTGGAACAATCGCAGGACTCCGAAGGCCGGCCAGGTCAAGGCCGTCAAGCAGCTCGATACCGTCGGTGTGGGAACGTCTCCTTTCGAGCGGCATTCCGCCGCGCTTTCCAACAAGAGCGGGGAAGTGCACGTCACGCATTCGGGCCATGGTTCGGTGCGCAAGCCCGCCGACAGCTTGCGCTCACGCTTCGTGGCGCTGGGTGTTTTAGCGGGTGCCATCTTCGGCTCGCTTACCGTGAAGCTCTACAGCCTTCAGGTGCTTTCCGCAAGCGATTACGCAAGCGACGCAGAGGACAACCTCTACTCCAACGTGCGCACGCCGGCTCCGCGTGGCTACATCTGCGACTCCCAGGGCGTTCCCATTGTGAAGAATCGTACGAGCCAGACGGTGCTTGCCGACCCCGACGTGGTGGATGACCGCGACGTCATGCGCCGCCTTTCGGTGGTGCTGGGCATTCCCGCTTCCATTGTGCGTCAGCGCATCCAGGATTCCTCGGCCGGTGCTCAGAGCAAACGCGTTGTGGCAAGCGACGTTCGCCTGCGCGACGTGGCCTTCATCGCCGAGCATGCCGATGCTTTTCCCGGCGTAAGCGTCGAGTCGCGTGCGGTGCGTGACTACCCCTACGGCGCGCTGGCAGCACACCTGCTTGGGTACACGGGCCTTCCTTCGAAAGAGCAGCTCGACGTCGAGGTTGAGGGTCGCGAGATCCTCTCCACCGACTACGTGGGCAAAAGCGGCGTCGAATCAACCTACGACAACCTTTTGGCGGGCGACCACGGGCATCGTCGCGTAACGGTCGACGTGTTGGGCAACGTCCTCGATGTCGTCAGCGAAACGCAACCGGTGAAGGGCTCAGACGTGTACCTTACTGTCGACTCGCGCGTGCAGTACGTGGCCGACAAGACGCTTGCCGAGCTTATTGCGCCTGAAGGGGTGCTGGGCGAGGGAACGGGCGTAGGCGGCGCGGTGTTCGTCATGGACGTGACCGACGGATCCGTCATTGCCCTTTCCAGCTACCCTACGTTCGAGCCCGAGCAGTTCACGGGCAGCATTCCCACCGACGTGTGGAACCTGTATACCGACGAGCTTGCACATGCGCCGCTTAACAACCGCGTCATCAACGGCCTGTTCGCCGCCGCGTCCACCTATAAGTCCTTCACCAGCATCGCCGCGCTTGACTACGGTTTCGCCGACTTCGAGAGCGAATGGAACTGCAAGGGCTACTGGGATGGTTTCAAGACGGGCAGCGTGCAGAGGTGCTGGGACCATTCGGGTCATGGCAAGCTTGATTTGCACGAGGGCATCGTGAACTCGTGCGACGTGGTGTTCTATGAGATAGCGAAGGCGTTTTTCGACCATGGTCCCGACGGCACGGGCGAAGTAAGCGCTACGGCCATTCAAGACGTTCTGGCCAAGTACCGCCTCGACCAGACAACCGGCATCGATCTCGCGGGCGAGTCGCGCGGCCGCATTCCCACGCCCGAGTGGAAAGCCGATCATTGGCGCGATTACCCGGCCGAGGCCGTGTGGCGAGGCGGCGACTACACCAACATGATCATCGGCCAGGGCGACGTGCTTGTCACGCCCATCGAGATTGCCGTTGCCTACGGCGCCATTGCCACGGGCCGCATCATGAAGCCGCATTTGCTCAAAGAGGTACGCAACGCCGCAGGTGATGTGGTGGTGACGTACGAACCCGAGGTGGTGGCCGAGCCCGACGTGAACCCCGACTACCTGTCGTTTGTGCGCAGCGCGCTGCGCGGGGTTATCACCGATAACGCCTCGACGGCGAAGAATTTCGAGAAGTACGGCCTCGAGGCGGCTGGCAAGTCGGGTACGGCCGAGCACGTCGACAAGGGCGACGACGCGTGGTTCGTGGCTTACGCGCCCTATAACGACCCCAAGTACGTGGTGTCGGTGGTCATCGAGCAGGGTGGCGGCGGTTCGGCTATCGCGGGCCCCATTGCCGCGAAAGTGCTCGGTGCTGCCATGGACGTGTACACGGAAAAGAGCGAGGTTTCGCCGAGGCGTCTTGCGGGCTACAGCGGCAAGGCCGTCGAGTACAAGACTCAAAGCGCCGAGCGCACGGACTAGGGGGTGAGCATGTCAGTTCCTCAGATCGACTCCATTCGAATGCCCGACCGCGTGGCTATGAACGCGACGAAGCCTCGCCGCTTCACGCGCGTGCCCGTGCCCTTCGCGCTCGTTGCGCTTACGCTTATCGTCTACGGGCTTGTGGTGTGCTGGTCGGCCACCTCGAACGACCCCGATTTCGACTTCAAGCGACAGCTGATCGGCGTGGCGCTTGGCCTCGTGTGCATGGTTTTCTTCTATCGCTTCGATTACCGGCACTTCGCGAACATGACCACCATATTGCTGGTCATCAACGTTGTGCTCATCCTCTCGCCTCACCTGCCTATCATTGGCGTTGAAGCGAAAGGCGCGCAGTCGTGGATCAAGATCGGCATGCAGGTGCAGCCGGGAGAGTTCGCGAAGGTCACGGTGGTGCTGTTCGCGGCGAGCCTTTTGGCGCGCTACGGCGGTACGCTCGATGACGCTCGCGAGTATGCCAAGGTGGTAGGCCTTCTGCTCGTGCCGTTTCTGTGCATCATGACCCAGCCTGACCTGGGCACGGGGCTTGTGTACCTGTTCATCTCGGCGGTGGTGCTCGTGATGGGCGGCGCGAAACCGAAGTACCTGTTCATTACCTTAGGGTTGTTTGTGTTGGCCATTGTCGCCGTGTTCGCCATTGACGAGGTGATCATGAGCAACACCGGCGAGTACAAGCTGCTCAAGCAATACCAACGAAACCGCCTGCTCGTGTTCTTGAGCCCCGATGCCAATACATCGGCGGAAGGGTACAACCTGGCTCAGGCCAAGATTGCCATCGGCTCGGGCGGCTTGTTCGGAAAGGGCCTCACGCAGGGCACTCAGTCCTCGCTGGGCTTTTTGCCTGAGGCGCCCACCGATTTCGTGTTCTGCGTGCTTGCCGAGGAGCTTGGCTTCGTGGGGGCTATGGCGCTCATCGGCCTGTACGTAGCGCTCGTGGCCATTAGCGTGGGCATCGCGCGTGCAAGCGACGACTTGTTCGGCATGCTCATCGTATGCGCCATCGTGGGCATGTGGCTGTTCCAGATCCTCGAGAACATAGGCATGTGCTGCGGGCTTATGCCCATCACGGGCATCCCGCTGCCGTTTGTGAGCTATGGTTCGTCGTTCATGGTGGTGAACTTCTGCATGCTGGGCCTCATCGGCTCAGTTTGGTCGCATGACAGCGCATTGGGAAGAAAGGGAAGCTATGGCGCCTAAGATACCCATCGATATTTCCGCGGTCCTCAAGGAGGTCACCAGCATCGAAGATGCGCTCAACACGCCTTTGTCGGTGAGCGTCTACCTTGACCCGACGGCCCCTGGCGACGTTTCCGCCTTCGTGCGCTCTGCATTTGCGAGCGAGGCGGCCAACACGCGTCTTGCCTTGGCCTACGTAGACGATGCGACGCTTGCCACCGTGCGCCCCGAGGACGACCTTGCCGTTGTCGTGGCCGGTTTGGGCGAATGGGTGGGTTCCTTGGCTGCGCGCGTGCGCGCCGCAGGGGTTCCCGCGATGGTGGTCACCACGCTTCCTTCTCTGGTGCGCGAAGCTGCTGCGGCCTTTGGGGCCCCTGTTCCCGACGGCGACGTGGTGGCGCCTCTTGAGCGCGAGGGCGCAGACATGGCGCGCATCGTGGCTGAAAGCGTGCTTGAGGTGGCGGGCGTGAAAGAGCCTGCCGAAGGCGTTGCCGCGGTTTCCCCCGAAGAGCCCATCGAGCTTACCGAGGAAGCGAAGGCGCTTCTTTCCGCTCGCATGGGGGAGTGGGTTATGGCAACGTGTCGCGAAAAGCGCTTGGCGTTCGCGCTCGCGTTTCCCTTCGTGCGCCGTCCGCTTGCGCTTGACATCGCGCATGCCAATTCCATGCAAAACGCCGGTATTGGCGCGGTGATGTTCATTCCCGGCGCCGACATGCCGCTCATGACGCTTAACCAGGCTCGCATGCTCCTGCAAATCGCGGCTGCTTACGGAAAGCCTATGAACGCCCAGCGCGCTAAAGAGCTTGCGCTTGTGGTGGCGGGCGCCTTTGCCTGCCGAGGTGTTGCGCGCCAGTTGGCGGGCATGCTTCCGGGGCTTGGTTGGGCCGCTAAAGCGGGCGTTGCCTTTGCGGGCACCGAGGCCATGGGGCGAGCTGCCATCGAGTACTTCGAAGCGGGCGGTGATGCCGCAGGCTTCGCAAACGTGATGGGCAAGGCGGGAAAAACCGCAGCCGAAGCCGCATCGCGCGTGCTTGATACCCCTGCCGGCCGCAAGGCCGCCGATGCGGTTAAGGGCGCTGCCTGGGCTGTATACGATTCAGTGGGAGCCGCGAGGCGCTAGATGTTTGCACGTCGCGTGCCGCCCTGGGCTTCAAAGCCCGTAGGCGGCACGTGTGGAGAGGAGATAGAGGAACTTGCTGAAGACCGACTTGTGGCCACGGCTCGAGCCGTTGCTTGCGCGTGCGGAAAGGCCTGCGCGCTACTTGAATCGCGAATGGGGCTGCGTGTACAAGCCCGAGGCTGATTTCACATTCTGCATGGTGTATCCCGACACCTACGAGCTGGGGCAGGCCAACCAAGCGGTGCGCATCCTGGTCAACGCTGTCAACGCGGTTGACGGAATGGCGGCCGAGCGCGCCTTCCTTCCGGCCGTCGACCTCATTGACGTTATGCGTGCCGAGGGGATTCCGCTGTTTTCAATCGAAAGCTGCGCGCCACTTTCTGAATTTGACGTCGTGGGCATAACGCTTCCTCATGAGCTGGCAGCCACCAACGTACTTGAGGTGCTCGACCTTGCGGGTATTCCCGTTCGAGCTGCTGACCGCGGGCAAGATTGCCCTATCGTGCTGGGCGGTGGGCCTTGCGCCTATAATCCCGAGCCTTACGCTCCATTCTTTGACGCCATTACCATCGGTGAAGGTGAAGAAGTCACGCCGCAAACGCTCGAAGTCATTCGCAGCCTTCGCGCCGAGGGCGCTTCGCGCGAGCAAATCCTGCGTGCGTTGGCCGACGTCCCTGGAACCTATGTGCCTTCGCTCTACCGTTGGCGCACCGAAGAGGAGGCGCAGGAGAGAGGCTCGTGGGTTGAGCCGCTCTATCCCGGCGTGCCCGACGTTATCGTCAAGCGCGTGTTCGAGGGCTTCGCGCAAAGCGATGCGTGGGAGCCTTCCATCGTGCCCTATACCGAGGTGGTGCATGACCGTCTCAACGTCGAAATCCTGCGTGGCTGCGCACGCGGTTGCCGTTTCTGCCAAGCGGGCATGATGTATCGTCCTGTGCGCGAACGCAGTGCCGATAACGTGGTGGCGGCTGTTCTGCGCGGCCTCGAGGAAACTGGTTACGACGAAACGAGCCTTACCTCGCTTTCCTCGACCGACCATTCGCAGATCGGTGATATTCTCACGCGCCTGAACTCTGCATGTGCGGGCAAAGGCATTCGCGTTTCCATTCCCTCGCAGCGCCTCGACTCCTTCGGCGTTGAGATGGCCGGTCTTGTTGCCGGCCAGAAAAAGGGCGGCCTCACCTTCGCGCCTGAGGCTGGCACGCAGCGGCTGCGTGATGTCATCAACAAAAACGTCACCGAGGATGACCTGTTTTCCGCTATTGACGCGGCATTTTCTGCCGGGTGGCGCCGTTGCAAGCTTTACTTCATGATCGGCCTGCCTACCGAAACCGACGAGGATATCAAGGGAATCGCCTCGCTTGCGCAGCGCGCTTATGACCGCGCCCGCCAAAACGTCCCTGCCGATCAACGCGGCAGCGTGAGCATGAACATCTCGTGTGCTGTGTTCGTTCCCAAGGCGCAGACGCCCTTCCAGTGGGATGGGCAGATATCGCCCGAGGAAACCATGCGCCGCGTGAATTTGCTGCGCAACAGCGTGAAGTATCGCGCCATCAACGTAGGCTGGCATGATCCTAAGACCAGCTTCGTCGAGGCCGTCATGAGCCGCGGCGGTCGCGAGGTGGCGGAATGGGTCGAGGCCGCGTGGCGTCGTGGCGCCCGCTTCGATGCGTGGACCGAGCTTTTCAACGAGACCGCGTGGCGCGAGGCTGCTGTCGCTGTGGGGCTTGAGCCCGAGCAGGTGGCGCAGGCTGTCTACGACACGGGACGTGTAATGCCCTGGTCTCACATTTCCGCGGGCGTTTCCACGCGCTATCTGGCACTTGAGCGCAAGCGTGCCGCCGAGGGTGTGACCACTCCCGATTGCACGTTCGAAAAGTGCACCGGTTGCGGGGCCTGCCAGGCGGTCGGCGTCGACAACGAGCTCGCGCAAGAGCGCCTGAGCGGAAAGGGGGAGTAGGATGGCTGATCCTCGTTTGTTTCGCTTGAGGTGCGTGTTCGTGAAGCAGGGGCGCTTGGCCATGCTCTCGCACCTGGAGCTTTGCCGCGCTCTTGAGCGCGCGGTGCGTCGCGCGAAGCTTCCCTATGCGGTAAGCCAGGGTTTTTCGCCTCATATGCGCATTGCGTTCGGTGCTGCGCTGCCTGTCGGCGTGGGTGGCACGCACGAGTTCTTCGACTTGTTCTTGGAAAGCTACGTTTCCCCGCAGAAGTGCCTTGATGCGCTTCGTTCGGCAAGCGCGCCCGACCTCATGGTGCAGTCGTGCTCTTACGTGGAGCATTCCGCGCCGGCGGCTTCCGTGGCCTTTCCGGTGTGTACCTACCGTGTCGAGCTTTCGTGCGCACCCGAGGGTTTTGTCGTGCCCGAAGAAGTGAGGGTCGTGCGCAAGAAGAAGGAGAAGGTGCTGCGTGTGGCCGACTTCCTGGTTGGCGCTCCGGTGTTTACCGAAGGTTCGTGCTGTGCCGAGTTCACCCTTGAGGCGAAGCCCGAGGGGAGCCTGCGCCCTGATGTCTTTGTGAGCGCCTGCATTGACGCTACCGTGGCTGCTGGATGTGCGCCGGCGAACACGCGCGTGGTCTCGCTCACGCGCATTGGCCAGCGTATCCTTGCCGGCGAGAAATTGTAAAAATTACTTCTTGCATCATTCAAAGGAGGTGTGTATACTAGACAAGCTGCAAAACACGGGGTGTTAGCTCAGTTGGTTAGAGCGCCGGCCTGTCACGTCGGAGGTCGCGAGTTCGAGTCTCGTACAT
>JAFSHA010000009.1 GCA_017440565.1 Eggerthellaceae bacterium
GCGAGCACGGGCGCGCCTACGGCAGCGCGCCGACCGACTCCGAGGAGCCGGCCAGCCAGCTGGCGCTGCTGTGCGTGAAGGCGGGCGCCTGGCCGAACAGCCAGGTCAGGGCGAGCCTGCCCGAGCAGCTCAGGAGCCACATGGACGGCCTCTGCAAGCAGGACCTCAAGGCCGAGCTGCGGATCATGCGCAACCAGGCCGCCCAGAGCGGCTACTCGGTCGCCGTCGGCGCCATGAGCGACGCGCTCGCGAGCACCGGGCGCGTGGACGAGGCGAGCGTGGCCGTCGCGGCGGCGAGGGCGGCGTCCGGTTCCATAACCTACGACGAGCCGGTCGACCTGGGCGTCTACGACAGGGCGCTCTCGTTGGCCAAGGGGGCGTAGGCCATGGCGGTGAGGAGCAAGGACGACACCCAGGCGCTCAGGGTGATACCGCTACCATAAGAACGGCCACTTCGGCTACTCAATATTGACGACCGCGCTACCGTAAATGCGACAGGCGCGCTACCGTACTTTCGCCAATCGTGCTACCGGGAATAAGCTTGCTTCCAGCAGGGCAACCGTTGGAAGGAGCGCGATTGGAGAGGAACGTCATGGGAGAGCTGAACATGTACCGCCAACTCGGCATAAGGCCGAACTTCACCGAGATCGGCAGGAAACACGGACTCGACAGGCGGACCGTCGCGAAGTACTGGAGGAACGGCGACGAGATCGAGGACCATAGGAGGGACAAGGCAAGTGCGTTCGACGAGTTCAGAGACGTGATCGAGCAGAAAGCCTCGTTGCCCGGAGTCACGAAGAGGGCGATATACGAGTTCCTGCTCCACCGCCACCCCGATGCCGGCCTGCCGAAGTACGGGTCGTTCACGAAGTACTGCCGCAACCGGGGGATCGAATGCGCGCCGACGGCCGAGGTCGACGCGCACCCGCGCTTCGAGACGCCGCCGGGCCGCCAGCTGCAGTTCGACTGGAAGGAGGGCCTGGAGATGGTCGACGTGAACGGCGAGGTGTTCGAGTTCAACGTCTTCTCCGCCGTGCTCGGCTACTCGCGCGCCCACCGCTTCATATACTCGCGGACGCGCACCGAGGACGACCTGCTGGCCTGCCTGCTCGCGACGTTCGTCAGGTTCGGCGGGGTGCCGGAGGAGGCCATAACCGACAACATGGGCGCGCTCGTCACCTTCTCCGGGGGCAGGCGGACGAGGTCGGAGCGGGCATGGCGCTTCGCAAAGGAGGCGGGCTTCGAGCTGAAGCTCTGCAGGGTCTCCACGCCGCAGACCAAGGGCAAGGACGAGAGCGCCAACCGCTTCGTCAACAGGCTGCGCGCCTACGACCACGACTTCGAGGGCGAGCGGGGCCTGATGGACGCCATAGCCAGGATCGAGGCCCGCTCGAACTCCGAGCCCAACGAGACGACGGGGCTGCCGCCCGCGGTGCTGTTCATGAAGGAGAAAGAGCACCTGCGCCCCATAGGCAACATGCGCCTCCTGCAGGACATGGTCGGAAACGTGAGCGTGCAGAGGGTGCCGGCGACCATGCTCGTGCGCGCCGCCGGCAGGCAGTGGTCCGTGCCGCGCGCCTGCATCGGCAAGGACGTCCACGTCATCGCCATGCCGTCCGGCCAGGTCAGGATCACCCTCGACGGCGAGACCGTCGCCGTCCACGACGCGTCGGCCGCGGCCGGCCCCATCAACTACGCCGAGGACCACTACGTCGAGGCGATGTCGGGCAAATCGTGGTTCGGCGACTCCGACATACGCGAGGCGGCGCGCGCCAACCTCGACCTCCTCGACAAGCTGGGAGGCGAGTAGCGTGACGGCGCTGAGCGAATCGAGCCCCTACATGCGGGCCCAGGCCAACCTGTCCGAGCTCAAACTCGACCAGATATGCGCGGCGATGCCCGACTACATCCGCATGGTGGCCGATGGCGAGCGCGACTTTGCGCAAGCGATGGCGGAGATGACGGCGTCGGAGGTCGCAGCCAGGCGCGAGAGGATCATGCGGCAGCGGATACGTTCGTCGGGGTTCCCCTATGCCAAGACGCTCGCGGACTTCGACTGGTCGTTCCAGCCGAGCGTGCCGAGGGCCAAGGTGGAGGAACTTGCGACCCTGCGGTTCATGGACGAGGCCGAGAACATCCTGCTGGTGGGCAGCCCGGGAGTGGGAAAGACGCATCTGGCGGTCGCCATCGGCATCGAGGCGGTCAAGGCCGGCCGGGAGGTGCGCTTCACCGACTGCGCCCGCCTGGTCGACGACCTGAAGGATGCGTCTTCCCGGGGAATACTGGAGAAGAGGCTGAAGTACTACGCGCACTCCAAGCTGATGATAATCGACGAGCTGGGCTACCTCGCCATCGACGAGCAGGGTGCCAACCTCATGTTCCAGCTGATCTCCACGCGCTACGAGAAGCGTTCGACGATCATCACCACGAACGTCGGCATCGGCGGCTGGGCCAACGTGTTCGGCGACGACGTGGCGGCCAGCGCCATCGCGGACAGGGTATGCCACCACTGCACGCTCATCAAGATAACGGGAAGGTCGTACAGGCTGAAGGACCTTCCGGCGGAAAGGAGGA
>JAFSHA010000010.1 GCA_017440565.1 Eggerthellaceae bacterium
AAGCGTTGGAAACGATGTGGTGCTTTTCCTTATCGTAGAGGTGCTCGTTGACGCCCATGACTACAGTCAGGTCTTCGTTCTTGCCAGGTGCGGTGATGAGAACCTTCTTCGCGCCGGCATCGATGTGTGCGCGGGCGGCGTTCGCGTCGGTGAATGCGCCGGTCGATTCGAGAACCAGGTCGACGCCCAGCTCGGCCCACGGCAGATTAGCGGGGTTGCGGTCATAGACCACGCGCACGCGATGCCCGTCAATCACAAAGCCGTTCTCTCGAACTTCGGCGTTGTAGAACGCAGGACCCTGCATGGTGTCGTAGTTCAGCAGGTGCACCATGGTCTCGTAGCTGGCAGAGCCGTTGACGGCAACGATCTCGATGTCGGGATCGCCAGCCATCGAGCGAAAAACCAAACGGCCAATGCGGCCGAACCCGTTGATACCCACTCTGATCGCCATGCGATTCTCCTTTCGTATGGAGCGGACCCTTGCGGTCGTTCCGTCACGTTAAAGCGCGACTTCTGCGCAGTTAAGCTTAGTTTAGCCATGCAGGACATTCCTGCAAACACCGTTTCGGCCACAGGCGCTAATCCGCCTATCGCGCACGAATCACCGCGCTGTTCCTATCTGCTTGCGTGAAGCTGATTCGTTCGCCGAATAGAAGGGTCGGGAGGCGAGTTCAAGCGCTAGACTTAAATAGGTTTTGTGCGCCATACGCTCGACGTGCAATTTGTACATCTCGCTTGGATTCGCATATCTTTCATGAAAGGGGATACGCATGGCAGTCAAGGTAGGCATTAACGGGTTTGGTCGCATCGGTCGCCTCTCGTTCCGTGCGATGTACGACGATCCCGAAGTTGAGATCGTCGCCGTCAACGACATTGGCAGCCTTGCCGCCGCTGCGCACCTTCTGAAGTACGACACCATGTACGGCCGCTGCTTCGACGCCGTCGAGGTGGTTGAAGACGGCTTCGTCGCCGATGGCTACGCCGTGAAGTATTTGAACGAGAAGAATCCCGCTAACCTGCCCTGGGCCGACTTGGGCGTCGAGGTTGTCATCGAGGCCACGGGCGAATTCACTTCTGCTGACGCTGCGCGCGCTCATATTGATGCCGGCGCCAAGAAGGTTATCGTGACCGCCGCGTCCGAGGGCGCCGATGCTACCATCGTCATCGGCGTGAACCATGAGTCTTACGATGCCGAGGCGCATCACATCATTTCCGGTGCCTCGAGCGTGACGAATTGCTTTGCTCCCATTGCCAAGGTGCTTCAGGAGTCCTTCGGCATCGAGCGCGGTTACCTCAACACCATTCATTCTTATGCCAACGACCAGAAGATCCTCGACCTTCCGCACAAGAATCTGCGCAACGCTCGCTGCGCCACCATGTCCATGATCCCGCTGCCCGCTCTTGATGCGCGCGATGTCTCGCTTGCACTCCCCGAGCTTGAGGGCAAGGTCGACGGCTTCATCACCCGCGTCCCCACGCCTGGTGGCGCCATGGCCGACCTTACGTTTGAGCTTTCCCGCGAGGTTACCATCGACGAGGTGAACGCTGCTATGAAGGCTGCCGCCGAAGGCGATCTTGCCGGCATTCTTGACTACACGTGCGATCCTATTGTTTCGATGGACATCATCGGCGAGTCGGCTTCGGCTATTTTCGATTCGAAGCTCACCATGGTGCACGGCGGCCAGTCGAGCATGATCAAGATCGTTGCTTGGTACGACAACGAGTGGGCCTACAGCTGCCGCATTGCCGATCTCGTCAATCTCCTGTCTTAACGGACAAGAGATACCCTTGACGCTGCGAGGCCCCGAGGCACCCGTCCTTTCCGCTTTTTCGCTTGCCTTCGCGTACGAAGTACGCTCAGCCGCGAAACGCGGCAAACGCGGGCACCTCGGGGCCTCTCGCTAATTTACCAACGCCAACCTGCGAATCTAATATCAGGAGGAATCATGTCTGACATTAAATCCATCGACTCGCTTGATGCGGCGGGCAAGCGCGTGCTCGTGCGCGTTGACTTTAATGTTCCTATCAAGGAGGGCGTGGTAAGCGACGATACCCGCATCAGGGCTGCGCTGCCGACCATCGAGAGGCTTCTTTCCCAAGGCGCGCGCGTCATTCTCATGAGCCATCGCGGGCGTCCTTCCGGCACGGGATACGAACCCGAGTTCTCGCTCGAGCCCGTTGCGGCAAAGCTTGCCGAAATCCTGGGCCGCGAAGTTTTCTTCGCCGCAGACACGGTGGGCGAGGACGCGCTTGCTAAAGCGTCTGCCCTTCAGGACGGCCAGGTTCTTCTCATCGAGAACTTGCGTTTTGACAAGCGAGAGAAGAAGAACGACCCTGCTTTCTGTGAGGAGCTTGCAGCGCTTGGCGAGGTGTACGTCAACGACGCCTTCGGCACCGCGCATCGTGCCCATGCCTCGACGGCGGGCGTTGCGGCGCTCTTGCCCGCCTATGCCGGTTACCTCATGCAGCGAGAGGTTTCCACGCTCACGGGCATGCTCGATTCCCCGAAGCGCCCCTTCGTCGCCATTCTCGGCGGTTCGAAGGTTTCCGACAAGATCAAGGTCATTGATGCGCTCATGGACAAGGCCGATGTTCTCATTATCGGCGGCGGCATGTGCTTTACTTTCCTTCTTGCCCAGGGCAAGGCCGTTGGCGCATCGCTTAAGGAAGAGGATTGGGTCGAGCGCGCGGCGGGCATGCTTCGCAAGGCAGAGGAAAAGGGCGTCAAGCTGCTCTTGCCCGTTGACGTCGTGTGCGCCGACAAGTTCGCCGAGGATGCCAATACGGTGACGGTTTCGGTCGACGCCATCCCCGAAGATATGATGGGCCTTGACATCGGCCCCGAGACCGAGGCCCTGTATGCCGAGGCCATCGCCGAGGCTTCATCCGTTTTCTGGAACGGCCCTATGGGCGTGTTCGAGATGAAGGCCTTTGAGCACGGGACGAAAGCCGTCGCGCTTGCCGTTGCCGAAAACCAGGATGCCGACACCATCATCGGCGGTGGAGACAGCGTAGCCGCGGTGAACAAGTTCGATCTGGCAGATAAGATGACCTTCATCTCCACCGGTGGCGGAGCTTCCATGGAGCTTGTGCAGGGCGAGGCGCTTCCCGGGGTTGAGGCGCTGAAATAGCGCCCACCAGGGTATCGAAGGCATTTCGCGCTAAACGAGGGCATGGCTAGCCAAACGGCACCTCGCAAATTCGCGTGTATGAGAGAAAGGAGCCCGCATGGCTTCTCGCAGGCGCCTCATTGCAGGCAACTGGAAAATGAACAATACCGTTCCCGAGGCCGTCGTCCTCGCGCAGGAGATTTCCAACAACTTTGAGCGCGACTACTCCCACCGTGTCGACGTCGCAGTGCTTCCGCCTTATGTCGACCTTAAGCCTGTGACCACGGTTTTCGAGTTCGATCGTGTTGACATTGCGGTTGGTGCGCAGAACGTGTACTGGCAGCAAGCCGGCGCTTACACTGGTGAGATCTCGGTTGCGATGCTTAAGGATATTCGCTGCGAGTTTTGCCTTGTGGGCCACTCCGAGCGCCGAGAGCTGTTCGGTGAGACCAACGAAGAGGTTAACCTCAAGGCTAAGGCCCTCATTGCGGGCGGAATCAAGCCTATTGTCTGCGTGGGGGAGTCTTTGTCCATGCGCGACGGTGGCGCCTACCTCGACTACGTCACCGCTCAGGTGAAGGCTGCTTTTGCCGGAATCGATGAAGCGGCTGCTAAAGAGTGCGTGGTAGCTTACGAGCCCGTCTGGGCCATCGGCACCGGCCGCACCGCCACGCCCGAGCAAGCTGAGGAAGTATGCTCGGCCATACGCGCCCAGCTGTCCCAGATGTACGGCGAGGAAGTTTCCGAAGCCATGCGCATCCTCTACGGTGGCTCCATGAACGAGGGCAATGCCGACCTGCTGCTTGCCATGCCTAACATTGACGGCGGCCTTATTGGCGGGGCAAGCCTCAAGGCCAAGTCGTTCATCGAGATCGTGAAGGCTGCTTTGCGATGAGCGAGTTCATTCATTCTGACGTTGAATCGCTCGACAAGGCGTCTTTGCGTCTTCCCGCGTGCCTCATAATCATGGACGGATACGGTCTGGCGCCCGACTCTCCGAGCAACGCTATTTCGCTGGCCAGCACCCCCGTCCTCGACAAGCTATTTGCCAACGGCCCCTGGGCGCGCCTTGAGGCCTCTGGCGAGGCTGTCGGGCTTCCCGAGGGGCAGATGGGTAATTCTGAGGTAGGCCACCTCAATATCGGTGCTGGACGCGTGGTCTTTCAAGAGCTCACGCGCGTGAACCGAGCATGCCGGGATGGTTCGATAGCATCCAATCCGCGCATAGTCGAAGCTTTCGAGTCGGCTAAGTCGGCGGGAGGCACCGTCCATTTCATGGGGCTATTGTCCGATGGCGGCGTGCATTCTTCGAACGAACATCTCTACGCCCTCATGAGGGCAGCGCAAGCCTCGGGTGTTCCGCGCGTGCGCGTGCATTGCTTCATGGACGGCCGCGATGTGCCGCCTGCAAGTGGGGCAACGTACATTTCGCATCTTCTTGCGGAAATGGACGATATGCGGGATGAAGCTTTAGGCGCCCCCTGCGACATGGCTGTGGCGAGCATTTCGGGTCGCTATTACGCTATGGACCGCGATAACCGCTGGGAGCGCGTCGAGCGCGCTTTCCACACGCTTGTATGCGCCGAGAACTACCAGCAGCTCGACCCTGTTGCGGCCATGGAGGCATCGTATGCGGCGGGTGTAACCGACGAGTTCGTGGTTCCCGTCTCGCTTGACCAAACGGGCATCTGCGATGGCGATGCGGTGGTGTTCTTCAACTTCAGGCCCGATCGGGCTCGCGAGATTACCCGTGCGTTCGTTGACGATGCTTTCGAGGGCTTCGAGCGCAAGGCTCATCCTCGCGTGTCCTTCGTCTGCCTGACGGAGTATGACCCCGAAATCGAAGCGCCCGTTGCGTTTGCCAAGGAGTTCCCCGAGAACGTTTTAGCCGACGTATTGGCTGCTGCTGGCCTCTCTCAGTACCACATTGCCGAAACCGAGAAGTACGCCCACGTGACCTTCTTCCAGAATGGCGGCAGGGAGGCGGAAAAGCCCGGTGAGACGCGCGTGCTCATTCCCAGCCCCAAGGTGGCAACTTACGACTTGCAGCCCCATATGAGCGAGCCTGAGGTTGCTGAAACGCTTGCGGCTGCCATTCGCGCCCGTGAGGCCGACGTCTATCTGGTGAATTTCGCCAACTGCGACATGGTGGGGCATACCGGGGTCATTCCGGCTGCTGTTTGCGCCGTGGAAGCGGTTGACCGCGGTGTGGGCAAGGTCCTAGAGGCCATGCGCGAAGTGGGTGGAATCACGTTCATCACCGCTGATCATGGCAACGCCGACAAGATGCTTGCCGACGACGGCTCGCCCCATACGGCGCATACTACGGCGCTGGTTCCTTTCGCGTGCGTAGACGAGTCGGGGTCGCAGTTGCAGCTTCGAACATGCGATGGCTGCTTGGCCGACATCGCTCCGACGCTGCTTAACGCCATTGGACTGTCCGTTCCGCCTGAGATGACGGGTAATTGCCTTCTTGCTAATGGCTAAACCTTGCAATAAAATATAAAACTTGCGTATTGGTTCAAATTACTGAAAGAAGAGATGGCATTGAATCCTCTGCTTATCATTCTCATCATCCTGCTCATCGCCTCGGGCGCGGGTTTGATTGTTTTCGTCCTGCTGCATTCCGGCAAGGGAACGGGCATCAGCGACATGATCGCCAGCTCCATGTATTCCTCCCAGACGGGTACCAGCATCGTTGAGAAGAATCTCGATCGCATCACCATCGGCTGCGCCATCGTTTTCATGGTCTCGCTGCTGATCCTCATGGTGGTGTATCCTTCTGGCTCTATTGGCTAGAAAATTTTTCAAAATTTCTTCTTGCGCGAATTTCTGGTTGTGATAGACTAATCGTCGCTGCAAAAAGCATGTCGGAGTGGTGGAACGGCAGACACGCTAGCTTGAGGTGCTAGTGCCCGTAACGGGTGTGCGGGTTCAAATCCCGCCTCCGACACCATCAAACACTGAGAGTCGCCATACGGTGGCTCTTTTTGTATGCTCAGGTTGAAATAGCGGGAAGCGTCTGCGCTCGAAGCTCGTATCCTGCGTGCGCCCAGCGGGTCAGGGCAAAACTGTCCTCCCGTTGTCCGCTGGAACGCTTTTACTTCGGTGCCTAAAGTGGCGCGAGCGGTCCACAAGGTATCTTCGAAAAATATTTCAAAATAGTTCTTGCCAAGAATTCTGGTTGTGTTAATATATTTCCTCGCCGACGCGGAAGCGCGAAGGTGCTGAAGGAAACTTGGGCGTTTAGCTCAGGGGGAGAGCACTACCTTGACACGGTAGGGGTCACAAGTTCAAATCTTGTAACGCCCACCATTTTTCCTTTGGAATGCGGACGTGGCTCAGCTGGTAGAGCACGACCTTGCCAAGGTCGGGGTCGCGGGTTCGAACCCCGTCGTCCGCTCCATCGCTTGCTGAGGGCCGGGTAACCGGCCCTTTACTAAGCGAACGAAGCCAGGTGGCGAAGTGGCCAAGTGGTAAGGCAGAGGCCTGCAAAGCCTTCACCCCCGGTTCGAATCCGGGCTTCGCCTCCACCCTTTTAGGGTTTGAAAAGTTAATATGCGGACGTGGCTCAGCTGGTAGAGCACGACCTTGCCAAGGTCGGGGTCGCGGGTTCGAACCCCGTCGTCCGCTCCA
>JAFSHA010000039.1 GCA_017440565.1 Eggerthellaceae bacterium
TCCGAGAGTTTCGGAGCGTGCGGGTCGAGGCATGACCGCCTCGCCTCCGCGTGATACCATTGGCGTTGCCAAACATAGATTTGCCCAAGTGGCCATCTGGCCCTATGTTTGGCGACATTCCTGACTGGATGGCCGCTTGGGCGGATAGGAATTCGCCATGGTTGCCACCAACCCTTACCGGGGCATGGTCTCGTCGCTTGACTATGATGAGTTCGATGCCCTTTGCGCCGCAGTCGCAGAGCGGAGATGCAGGAACCTAGTTGGAGCGGGAACGCTCGACGAAGCCGCTGACCTCTGGCGGCCGCGCCCCGCATGCCCCTCGTGCGGCTTCCCGGATTGCGCGCGCGACGGGCGAACGCCCGCGGGGCGCCGGCGATGGCGCTGCCCCATCTGCGGCTCCGCGTTCTCTGCGCTGACCGGGACGGTGCTCGAGTACAGCAAGAAGGAGCTCCCCGTTTGGGAGCGCTTCGTCACGTGCATGTGCTACAACGCGCCCATTGACCTCATCGCCGAGGTTTGCGAAATCAGGCACAAGACGGCGTTCGAGTGGCGCCACCGCGTCTTCGCGACGGTCGACGGCTACCAGGACCGCCTCGTGCTGAGCGGGCGCGTCTGGATCGACGAGCTCTACCTGACCGACACCGACATCGTCCGCAGCGCCGACTTCGCGCAGAAGAGGGGCCTGTCCAAGAACAAGATCTGCATCGCGGTGGCCATCGACGCGTTCAAGAACGCGGTCGTCGTGATCTGCGGCCACGGCAAGCCCTCGTCCAAGCGCATCAAGGACGCGCTGCTCTCGCACATAGCTCCGGGATCCGTCATCGTGCACGACATGGAGCGCTCGCACCCGGCGCTCGTCAAGGCGGCGAGGTGCACCGACGAGGCCTATAGGGCCGACCTCAACGACCCGGCGTATCTCGAGGCCATGCAGTTCGTGAACAGCCTCTGCTCGTGGCTCAGGCGCTACCTGTTCAGGTTCCCGGGCATGAAGAAAGGCAACCTGCAGTCGTATTTGAATTGGTTTGTGTATCTGTTCAGAGTGCGTCGCGACGAGGAGAAATGGCCCAAAACCGCAAGGGTCCTTCGCCATTTGCTCATGTCCGACTCCTGTTACCGCAGCTCATGGTAGCCTACCGACCCGCACGCTCCGAAACTCTCGGATTACACGAAAAACTACGCGGGGAAGGAATGCGATCGATAGGTGCAACGCACCCACTTCAATGTTGGGCTCAAAGACAACCAACGATGCGGAGACGATAGTGATTCCTCAATTGTGCGCATCGCCACAATTAGGAATCACCTTTCCCATGTATGATGCTCGAAACCGAATACTCGAGGGGGGCGACAATGAAAGACCGAGACGGGGCATCATGCCCGATTTCCTTTAAGTGCCATTTGGCCGATTTGTGCCTCGCCAAGCAGAAAGCAGGCGCCCCGATCAACAAGATCATCCGCGTCGGTCGCGGCGACTTCCTCTATCGCGACCACACCGATCGCAAGAACACCTACGTTATCCTGAATGGTCTCATGGCCATGTCCGCCATCGACAAGAAGGGCGGGAAAGTCACGATGGGTATCTTCGGACGCGGAAACGCACTCGGGGAAACGGAGCCCTTCGCACGCAACTATCGCGCCGAGTACCTCCTGACCGCTTACACGGAGTGCGACCTCTGCAAGATCCCCGCCTCCACGATCATCAGAGCCACCGAGGAGAACCCCCGCTTCGCGTTGAAGCTCATCGACTCGACCAACTTCAACTACAACATCATGAACAGGCAGATCTGGATGCTCTCCACGATGTCGCTCAAGGAGAGAATCCACCGCCTGTTCCTCAACATAGCCTGGCTCTGCCCCCGAACCGACAAGGGTTTCCTCGTAGAGCTCACCCATGACGACATCGCTCGGCTCGTCTGCTCCGAGCGTACGTCGGTGACGCACGCCCTCAAGAAGCTCGAGCAGGAGGGCTGCATCGAGCTGCGCTACCGCGCGGTCATGCTCTCGCCCGATTACCACGACGCCGAAATAAACGACGACCTCGTCCCCTACCCCACCTGGCTGTTCCCCAACACGGGTCAGGAGAAGTAGGGGGCGGAGACGGCGAGTTCACCGCCCGGTGATGGTGACCGCACCGTACGGGCACACATCGACGCACGTAAAGCACTTGAGACACAGGTCCTGGTCGATGGTCCCCGGCTTCCCGAAGCGGCCCTTGATGGCCGTCCCCGGGCATGTCCTCAGGCAGCAGCGCTCGCCCTGGCACTTCGACTGGTCGATCTCGAGGCGAACGAGCCCGCGGCAGGCGCGCCCCCTGCAGGCTCCCGTCTCGTGTTCCTCGAACTCCTCGCGGAAATGGGCCAGTGCGGAGGCGACCGGGCGGACGGCGGACCTGCCCAGGTTGCAGAGAGACCCCTTCCCTATGCGCTGGAGAAGGACCTCGATCTCGACGATGGCGCCCGGCGACGCATTGCCCTCGGTCAAGCTTCGAAGAAGCTCCGAGCACTCGCGGAGGCCGTCCTTGCACGCGGGACAGCGCCCACACGAGGCCCTGGCGGAGAAGTCTGCAAGGTAGCGTGACAGCTCCACCATGCAGCGGTTCTCCCCGAGCACGACGAGCCCGCCCGAGCCCATTATGGCGCCCGCCGCGGCAAGGCCCTCGAACTCAAGCGGCACGTCAAGTGCCCCGGCGGGGATAAAGGCACCCGAGGGACCGCCGATCTGCACGGCCTTGACGCCTTCACCCCTTCCGATGTCGCGAACGATCCGCAAAGCGCTCGTTCCCAGCTCCACCTCGACCAGGCCGACGCGCGCGACATCACCCGTCAGGGAGAACACCTTGGGTCCCGCGTTGCCGGGCGAGCCGACGGAAAGGAACCAGTCGGCGCCCCGAGAGA
>JAFSHA010000040.1 GCA_017440565.1 Eggerthellaceae bacterium
ATATCCTTTTCGAGGAGTTTTGCAACGGAAAGGCCCATTCCCGAGCCACCGCCGGTAATAACGCATACGTTCTTCATATGAAACTCCAATATAATCAGTTGACGAGAGCGGGAGATGCGTCTTCGCTCGCCGCATCTCCCGTTTGACCAGCGCAAATCACTTGCGTTGGATCAAGATCCTACGCCAGGGCGATATCGGGCAGACCCTGGTCCTTCTCCTTGGTGGAGACGGAGAAGGAGGTCTGCTTGCCATCCTTCTCGATGGTTACGGTCCAATCAGCCTCGGGCAGGCCGTCAACAGTGAAGTCGCCCCAGTCGTTCGTCACGGCAGCGTAGGTGCCGGCCTCGCCGGAGACGGTCACGGCCGCACCGATGACGACTTCCTCGGCAACCGGGTCGTAGACGGTACCCGCGATGAACTTCTTGGGCAGGCCCTTGTAGAAGACGCGCGGCTTCGTGCCCCACTCGGGGTGAAGGACCTCGGTGCCCTCGAGATCAAGGTCGGCTTCCTCGCCGAAGGTGATGACGTCGACGTGGCAGTTGTCCACGCAGCGCGGTACGCTGATGGGATGGTTGCCGTCGAGCAGGTGCGCGCAGCCGGTGCACTTCTGCGGAATCTGGAGCTCCTCGTTCCAGTACACCACGTGATACGGGCAGGCCTCGACGATCTTCTTCTGGCCCTTGGCCTTAACCGGGTCGATGAGCACGAGTCCATCCTCGCGACGGTACACCGCGCCGTTCTTGGCGGCCTTCATGCAGGGCGCGTTCTCGCAGTGGTTGCACAGGGTGGGGATGTAGGCGACACGCACATGCGAGTTGCCGCCGCGCTCGTACTGGTTGACCTTCAGCCAGAACTGCCCAACCTCAGGCTGCGGCGCCGCGTACGGTGCCCAGTCGTTGTCGCAGTGCTCGTCCTTGCAGCCGATCTGGCACGCATGGCAGCCTACGCACTTTGTCACGTCAATGAGAAAAGCTTTCATGTGTCCTCTCCTATTCCACAACCCAGGAGTTGTAGTTGATACCGATGGCCGGGTCGTAGTCACGCTCGAAGGCCTCGGGATAGTCGGCCTTCCAGCCCGCGTACTCCTCGCCCGTGACCTTAGCGGCCTCGACCAGGTAGCCGGTCACTGCGAAGCCCTTGCAGTACTTGGAAACCTGATTCTCTGGGCTGATGAGGTTAATGGCTCCACCGCGGTCGAGATGCTCGGCGATGGGGTCAACGCGCGAGCCCTTGTGGACCATGACGGCGCCCTTGACGACACGGTCGGAGACGCGGGCGCCCAGAAGGATGGTGCCGCGCTCGTTGAACAGCTTCACGATGTCGCCATCGGTGATGCCACGTGCCTCTGCGTCGGCCGGGTTCATCCAGATGGGCTCGTACAGGTAGCCATCGGGGCCCTTCACCTTGCAGGTCTCGATCTCGCGGAACCACTTGATGTCGTCGCCCTGAACGTGAACGCGGAAGCGGGCGGGGTTGGCGACTACGAGCAGCGGGAACTGCTTGCAGCGCTCGCCCCACAGGGACTCGTCGTGGTACCAGCCCTCGCTCTTCGGGCCGCCGACGATCCACTTGGCCATCGGGGTACGCTCGAAGTCATCGGGGAAGGTGGTGGCCAGGGCCTCGGACCAGAACTCGAGCTTACCGGTGGGCGTGTCAAGCGGCCAGTTCTCGGGATCGAGGTAGAAGCCGCGCATGCCGGGCAGCACGCTGTCGGCATTGGGGTCCTGCTTGGGGAAGTAGAAGCCGCGCTTGGAGTATTCCTCCCAGGTGATCTCCTCGGGCAGGCGGGACTGCTCGAAGCCGAACTTGAACCATTCCTCCTCGCTCATGCCCATGTCGAGCTGCTCGCGGAAGCCGAAGCGATCGCCCAGCTCAAGGCCGATTTCGTAGTCGGACTTGGACTCGCCCACGCGGTCGCACGCAGCCGGGGTGAGGCAGGCATGGCGGATGGAGATGATCATGGAGCCGCCCACGGCGTCATTCTCCTCGAGCACGGTGGTAACCGGAAGCACGAGGTCGGCGAACAGGGAGTCGTTCTCGAGCCACTGATGGTTGGTCACGAAGAACTCGACCTCGTTGGTGCGGATGGCGTCCTGGTAGCGGAAGCCGCCGTCCCAGCAGTTCTGGTTGCAGGGCTTCTCGGACCACAGCATGTGGAACTTGTTCAGACGCGGAGCCTCGGTCGGCGGCTCAACGCCCATGTAGGCGGCCATGGCCTGGGCCATGGCAAGCGCTGCCTGCGGGTCGCCAGGATAGTTCATCTCCTGGAACTGCTCAGCCGTCTCGACAAACACGATGCAAGGGCTGCCCCACCACTTGGCCTGGCCGTTGAGCAGGGCCTCAGCAATCATGGTGCGCGGGATGGACTGGGCGGAAGGATAGAACATGCGGCACTTGTTGAGCATGGTAAACGGCGAGCAGGTGGTGGCGGCGATGGTCTCCTTGCCGATGGTGGCGGAGTTCATGAACATCTGCTGCACACCGGGCTTGCCGAGGCCCTGCATGCCGAGCAGATAGGCATGGGTGCGGCCAGGCTCGTGGCTGTAGGGGCCCTTGATGGCGCCGGAGCTGAAGTGCACCGAGGAGGTGACCTTCTTGGCGCGGTTGCGTGCATAGGCCTTGATGGTCCAGACGGGAACACCACAGCGCTCGGAAGCCCAAGCCGGGGTCTTCGCGATGCCTTCCTCGTCCTCGCCAAGCACGTAAGCTTTGACCTTCTCGAAGCCAACAGAGTGAGTGGCGATGTAATCGGCGTCGTAGAGGCCCTCGGTGATCCACACATACATAACCGCAAAGTCGAGCGCGGCATCGGTGTTAGGCAGGATGGGGATCCACTTCATCGTGGGATGGCAGGCGGCCGTGTAATTGCAGAAGGGGTCGATGACGACGAATTCCTTACCAACCTTCTCCCAGAACTTGATGAGGCGGCTCCAGAACTGGCTACCGTAGTTCTGCGTAAGCTCCAAGTCGCCGGCGGCGAAGGCGATCATCTCGGTGTTCTCGGTGATATCCTTCGCAACGTGCCAAGAGTTATAATCCTGCTGCGGAGGAGCGGGCATGCCGAGGCCCTTCTGAGAACCGGCGCCCCAGAAGTGCTTGGCGCCCCAATACCAACCCTCGACGGAGTCAGGGGTACGGGTCTCACGGGTGTAGCCGCCCAGTTTATCCATGACCGTGGAATGCATGCCGCCGCCAGAGTGGAGGTCCTTGGACTCGCGATGGCCGTCCTCGCCAATGGTGAGAACCGAATGCGGGCCGTAGGTCTCGATAATGCGCTTGAGCTCGGACTCCATGATGTCGAGCGCCTCTTCCCAGGAAATGCGCACGAACTTAGACTTGCCGCGGTTGGCGGCGTTGATCTTGGCGGGGTCGCCGCCGGGCTCCCAGTCAACGCGCTTCAGCGGGTACTTCACGCGATTCTTGGAGTACACGCGGTTCTTGTAGGCCAGCGCAAAGTAGTTCGGCGCCGACTTGTAGCCAGGCGTAAGTATCTCGCCGCCGGCCTCGAGCTTCCACATGGCGGGCTCGAGCTCGTCTGCCGTGTACGTGTCGAGGTAATTGATCGGGCGAATGCGAACGATCTTTCCGTCCACCGAGTCGACGGCGGTGATGTCGCCGCCCGTACCTCCGCAGGCGATGCTCTGAAGGGTTGTTTTGACTTCCTTCATCCTCTCTCCTTCCTACTGTGAGATGCTGCCCCCCTCGCGGGGCATGTGGCGTCATTGTAGGAAGGCCCCGAGGAAAAGGTAATCCACGGCAAGCACCTGATATTTGGGACCCGAAGGGACAAAACATGACCTTGGGGGCACCCATGCGGACGGGCAGGATACGGACAGGTGGCACGAGCTGAACGGGTACCCCTCCACGTCTGCGCTCCCACAACATAGTAAGACCCGCCTCGTACTAAGGCGGGTCTGGTCGAAAGCTGATTTGAGACCGGCGGCTTAGGCCGTAGGCGGTTTAGGAGCGGCAGGTGCAGCGGGAGCGGCGGGAGCGGCGGGAGCGGCCGCCTGCTGCGCTGCGCGCTTGGCGTTCGCGGGATTGCTAGGATCGTCATCCATCGTAACGATGTTGGGTTCCGGAAGCGTCGCACCGCAGCTCTCGCACACCTTCGAGACAGGCTTGTTGGGCTTGCCGCATTCCGGGCATGCGGTCATCGTTACTTGGGCAGGTCTAAAACACATGGGGATTCTCCTTCCGAATTCAGCTAATGCACGAGGCACTCGTCGCCTTACGCACTAGCTAATTATAGGAAAGCCCCATATGGCGGATAATCCTCTGGCAGCACCCAAAAGAAAACCCTAAACGGGACAAATCATATCCCGAAGGTCACGCTGGTTGACGCAGGAAAACGTCACGCTGAGGCTAATCGATAAGGCCCATGCGGTGAGCTTCGACGGCCATTTGGATGCGATTTTCTAATCCGAGCTTGTTCTTCAGCGCCGCCACGTACTTCTTCACCGTACTCTCGCTTAGATACAGCTCGGCTCCTATTTCCTCGTTGGAAAGGCCCATGCCCAGCAAGCGTAAAATTCCGCACTCGCTCTCGGTCAGTTCCTTCTTCACCCCCGCACCCATTCCCGTACCCACAAGCTTGGGTCGATTGACGAGGACGCGGCTAGTCAGCTTTGTCGCAACGGCACCCGATAGCGAGATTTGACCTCGCACCGCCGCCTGCATGTAGACCCGCAAATGCTCCGGCGGCACATCCTTGAGCACGTACCCGCTCGCCCCGCTGCACAAAGCACCGTAGAAATCCTCGTCATCGTCCGAGACCGTGAGCATCACGACGGCCATCTGGGGAAACTCCTGGAAGATGGCACCCGCCGCCCTCACGCCGCCGATGCCCGGCATGCTCACGTCCATAAGCACGAGGTCGGGTGCTTCGCGCTGGCAGAAGCTGATGGCGTCCTCACCGCAGCAGGCCATACCCACCACCTCGAATTCGGGCCAATTCGCGATGATGCCACGCAAACCCTCCCGATATAGGGTCTGGTCGTCTACGATCAACACCTTCGATCTACTCCCCACGGCTCACCCCTCTCTCGATCTCATCGCTTCACGATGTCGAAGCACACCGACGTGCCGCCCGAGCCGCTGATGATCGAAAGCGTACCGCCAGCCAAAGCAGCACGCTCTCGCATGATTCTAATTCCAAAACGGTCGGTGGGAACAGTACCAAGGTCGAAGCCGACACCGTCGTCTTCGACGATTAGCGAAAGACTCTTGTGATCCATCGTCAGCTCGACCACCACCCTACTCGCCGACGAATGCTTGAGAACGTTAGAGAGACACTCGCTTAATATGCGCATGATTTGAAGCGAGGCCTCCATCGATACGACGAGGCGATCGCGCTCCACCTTGGTGTGCAAAACCGTAGGAATGCCCCAATTTCGCTCGAACGACTCCAAGCTTCGTCTCACACCCTCAACTAGGCCGTCCATCTGCTCCAACGGGGCGCGCAACGAAACCATCTCGTCACGCAGCATGCCGACCAAATCGCGCGCAAGTCGCTCAATCTCGATTATCTCGGACCGATAGTCGCCAAAGTCCGCTTCTTTTTCGTGGCCCACCCGCACCGAAGCAGCCGCAAGCGAGAGCGCACTGGCAACTTGGGAGGTGGTATCGTGGATTTCGGCTGAGATCCGCTTGCGCTCGTCAAGCAGCAGCAACGCAGTAGCCTTCTTCGTAGTGTCAATGCGTTGGACGACCATGCCCACGATGCGTCCAACGTCCACGAGAAAGTCCGTGAAAACATCATTCCAAACCACAGGTTGCAGGTAGCTGATCGCACACAAGCCCAACACTTCGCCGCAGGCGACAACCGGCACGTTGACCGAAAGCTTCGTTCCCGAATCGGCCAACTCGCGCGGAATCCAATCTTCAGGATGGGGGCGGTCGTAGTCCATTATGACGGGCACGCCACCTTCCATGATCTTTCGGATTCTGCCAACAGCCACCGGCACCTGCCTCACAGTGAAGGTCCTCGCGCCTGCCTCGCCGAAGGTGCTGCTCGCACGTTGTACGAAAGTGTCACCCTCGACAGCGAGCAGGAACAACACGGCACTATCGCATTCAGCGATGTCGGCCACCACTCCGACGACCTGCTGATATACATCGTCGGGAGAGGCAGCCCATGCCATTGCCTCGCAAACGCGCACGAGAGCCTTCTGTCGGTAAAGAGGGTCGGCCATTTTGAACACAAACTCGCCCTCAATTTCCCGCATATCAATGTCGCCGCCCATACCGACCCTCCACTCACAGTCAATATACGCTCTCAGCCTACAGCCGAACGCAGTTGGGGGCCTTCCTCCCTGTCAAAACGTTATACCACACACCGCCAACGCATAAGAACAGGGGCTCAAGCATAATAGAGCCGCCATGACGTCCCACGCTGAGGTAGGCCAGTCGTGCGGGCACCTCATCGTCCGCCATCCACAGATTGGTGTCCACCTCGCGGTAAAGGCGCCCGTCTTCGCCGAGCATGGTGAAGTTCTTCCGGTCCAGATTCCTGATGAACACGGGACGAAGCTCGAGCTGCTCGAGCACGCGGGAAAAATCCACACCCGCCTCATGGCAATGCGAAAGGGGAGTATTTCGGCCCGCCGTCACCATCATGCACCCAGCGACTCTTTGAGCAGCTCGCAACCGCAACCGCAGCCTGCGGGGTGCAGCTCTCTCTCGATGTATGATTCCTGGATGAACTCGACGAGTTCGAGCTCGAAGCGCAGATCCCTTCCCGCGAACTCGTGGTTCAAATCGAAGTACACCATGCCATCCTCTACCTTGACCACCTTGATGCGCTGAAGGCCCACCGGCGTCTGCAACATGATGTAGTCGCCGACGGGCAGCGCATCTGCGTTGGGGATGGCCGTGGCGGGAACGATCTCGATGAGGCTCTCATCGTAGGCACCGTAGGCCTCGTCAGAGAAGACGGTGACGGCGCGATGCTCGCCAGCGCGCATCTGGGCGAGAGCGCGCTCGACAGCTGGCGGCAGCGTCATAGAGCCGATGGTGAGTTCGAGTGGAACACCGCGCTCGTAGGTGCTGTCGAACACCGTGCCGTCGTCGAGCATGCCGACGTAGTTGACTCTCGCGCGCTTTCCAATGTTAATCATAGCCGCCTTCCTTCCTCCCACTCGTCAGATACGTCTCCCCGACCGTCTTCCACGGACTCCGCGTTGCCGCTTGTCTGTGGTTGAGAGAGTTTCGGCAACGATGCCTGACAAGACCCCTTGAGCGCGGCGCGAGCGCACTCTATTTCGAGCTGCTTCATGCGAACGAGCGCCGCCCCCAAACCAGCCTGCGTCATGCTACACTCCTTTTGTATGCCACCTTCGTGCTATTTGCAGATGCAGGAGGCGGCGCATCAGGCGAGCCTCGGGCATCCTGCAAGTCTTCATTTTCATTATACGAGCCATCCACCGTCGTCCCCATGTGTCGCCAGGCCCACAAATGCACCCTAGAGGACACACTTCATGTCCCCAAGAGCTAAATCACAACCCAGTGCCCAAGCACGCAGCTCCCTGCAGAGACGAAAGCCCGTACATCCGGACCCGTAGGCGGCGTACCAGGGGCCTGTGAACTCGAACCGCATTCACGATGCAATCTCTTCCGAAGTCGGCGCCGTCAAAGCGCTGACGGTCAATCTCGCGACCCTCGAAGGCGGGTGCTCGGGATCTGAAAATGCCATCCCTCCCCCTGACCTGCGTATTTGACTTTCGTTTCCATGTTCCTCCACCTTTCTGGTGCTTGATTTTTCATTGGCTCCATGTTCGCTCTCGTGTGCCTGGCAGCCAAGCGTGCGCGCGCTCTGAACGCACGATGCACGCATCTCCGCCAACGTTGCCTCTCGGAACCATGTTCCGAATCTTCACGCCGGCCCGGAAGCCCCCGCCGGCAAGGCATGGCAGCACGAAGGCGGCCTCTCAGCCGCCCCTTGAGCCTGCGTATTCAATTTCGACACCGTGTCAGTGGATCACGTGAAACCGAGCCCTCGAGGCTGACCTCGACCGTTTGGTACGACCGCAGGAATCTCATAGCCCCCTCGCCCTGCAGCGAGCCCTGCATCAGCCGACGGCGGCCCTCCTCGAACGCGTCCCTGTCGAGTACGAGCGAATACCTGTAGACAATGGTCGCGTCATCGCCCTCCCCCACCACGAAGCTGTCCTCGATCTGAAACGCATCTTCGCCGTATTTGGCGGAAAAGTACGCCCTTGCCTCGGCGTGGCTTCCGAACCTCGGCAGCTTAGCCTCGTCCTCGCGCGTTATTCCCTTGATTCTCATCCGTGATCACTCCTGTGCTTTTCCTCAAGCATACACACGTTCGGATGCGTTTGTCAAAGCATCCCAAGACGCAGTGCACCGATTGCATAAAACCGTTCTTTGCGGCATCATCTCACTTTGCGAGATTTTGCCGCAGGCTACAGCACGAGCCACGACACCCATCACATTTGACACGCGAAAGAGGCACGCCATGCAATACAGAACCGATCCCAAGAGCGGCAACCAGCTATCGACGCTCGGTTTCGGATGCATGCGCCTTCCGGGCATGCCGGCTCGCGTCAACCTCGAGGAAACCGAGCGCCTCATCCTTACCGCCGTCGAAAACGGCGTGAACTACCTCGATACCGCCTACATATACAACGGCAGCGAAGCGGCGCTTGGCGAGATATTCACGCGCAACCCCGGCCTTCGCCAAAAGGTGAACCTGGCCACCAAGCTGCCCATTGTCAAATGCAAATCGTCGGGCGATTTCGACCTTTACCTCACGAAGTCGCTCGAGCGCCTGCAAACCGACTCCGTCGAGTACTACCTCATCCACAACATCACAAGCCTGAGCACCTGGGAACACATGGTTGAACTCGGCATCGTCGAGTGGATAGCCCAGCAGAAGCAGGCAGGCCGCATCGAGCGGATCGGCTTTTCCTACCACGGCCCCGAGGGCGAGTTCGCTCCGCTGCTCGACTCCTATGCGTGGGATTTCTGCCAGATCCAGTACAACTACCTCAACGAGCACTACCAGGCAGGAACGGCCGGCCTCAAGGCAGCGGCCGAACGCGGCCTTCCCGTCATCATCATGGAGCCGCTTCTGGGCGGCAAGCTTGCAGCCGAGCTTCCCGCGAAAGCGCAAACCGCCCTTGAGGAAGCCGGCATAAATCCCGATCCCGTGCGCCTTGCCCTGCGCTGGGTACTCAACCACCCCGAAGTCACCGTGGTCCTCTCGGGCATGAACGCCCCCGAGCAGCTTGCGCAGAACATGGACACCGCAGAATGCGCCCTTCCCGGCGCGTTCTCCGAAACCGAAGCCCATGCGGTCGAACTTGCCCGCGAGGCCATCGCGGCAAGCTACAAGATTCCCTGCACCGGCTGCGGCTACTGCCTCCCCTGCCCCAAAGGCGTGAACATCCCCTCGTGCTTCAACGCCTACAACGCCTCGTTCGCATACGGGCGGTTCCAAGGCCTGCAGCAATACGTTACCGCCTCGGGCGCCATGTCGGGGAGCGTGCACCTGGCGAGCGACTGCGTCCAGTGCGGGGCCTGCGTCAAGAAATGCCCTCAGCACATCGACATTCCCGCCGAGCTCGACACCGTGAAGCGGCGCCTCCAGTTCCCCGGTATGCCCGCAATCCTGCGATTCGGCGTCAAGCTTGTCGCCCGCTAGGCTGAGAAGGAGGCACATGCAAGCGCCATCTAGGCAACCAAATGCGGCGTCGTGAGGTAACTCGCGGCGCCGATGCCGTACCATTAGGGAAAACGATCGCACTCGCCTGATCGCGAACCTAAAGGAGGCTTCATGAAGGTCCTTTTCATCGAGTACCCCAAGTGCTCCACATGCCAGAAAGCGCGCAAATGGCTTGACGGCAACGGTGTCGTCTACGAAAGCCGCCACATTGTCGAAAACAACCCCAAAGCCGAAGAACTGCGCACCTGGTGGCAGGCAAGCGGCCTTCCGCTGAGGCGCTTCTTCAACACAAGCGGGATGCTCTACCGCGAGCTCAACGTGAAAGCGCAGCTTGATGCGGGCATGACCGACGATGAAGCCCTTGAACTGCTGGCAACGAACGGCATGCTGGTCAAGCGCCCCCTCGTCATCTCCCAGCAGGCAGACGGCAGCTCACGCGTGCTGGTGGGCTTCAAAGAGGCCGACTGGCAAGCCGCCTTGCTATAGGCGCAAAACGGCCTTCGGGCGCAAGCGCCACAAACCCCGCGGCAAACTGCCGCAGCAATCCTCTTCGAACCGACGTCAAGCGGAGGAATAGCATGAAAAAGTACACCGTCATCCCGGGGGAATCCACGTTGGCCATCACTCACGAACGCGCCGATCAGCCCGACCGCTCCACGCACGCCAGCTCGCAGCCGGAGCCGCAGCCGCAGTCCAAAGCGACGCCCAGCAGCAGCGCCTCCGCGTACAAGCCCCAAACCCCCGACAGCCAGGTCAACTCCCATAAAGATCCGGGCGAACCCGATGCCGTGCAGAAGCTGAAGGGGGCAGCCCAGATGGCCGCCGGCGCAACCGTGGCCGCCGCAGGCGTGCCGATGCTCGTCCTGCCCGGACCGGGAGCTGCCGCCATCGCAGGAGGCGCCGCCTTGGTAAGCAAGGGCCAGCGCAATTTCTCGGGCCGCGAGGCAACGCGCGTGGAGGAAAAGCTCGACGCAGCCGCCGACAAGATGGTGGCCATCGCCAAGGAGCAGGCGGAGGCCACGGCCCAGAAGGTAGCAGCCGAGGCGCCCGTCGTCGCCGAGAAAGCCGCAGCCAAGGTGAAGGCCTCTGCGGAAGAGGCCGCACAAGCTGCGAGCAGCGCCTTCCCCGAAGCCGCCGAAGTCGCGCGCAAAACAGGGCACGTTGTCAAGGATGTCGCAAACGTCGCAGGGCTTATGGGAAGCGCCGCACTCGACAAGGCGCCCGACGCGCTTCGCAAGGCAGCATACGGCCTTGACGTCTTGGTATCCATGGGAAAGGAAAAGCTGAAGCCCCAAGACAGCAAGGAATCCTAACGCCTCGCCGAAAACGAACATCGCAAGCCCCTGAGCCCTCCTCACTCAACGCTCTCATGACAAACCGAACTCGTACCTCGCACATGAGGTAAAACGAGATCACGCACTCTTCGCAGTAGTCCGTCCGAGAGCGAAAAAGGGGCGGCCATGAAACTTACCCGCAGCCAAATTGCCATGCTCGGCGTGCTCATCGCCGGCACGTTCGTCGCCGTGTTGAACCAGACGGTGGTCACGCCTGCCCTGCCCTCCATCATGAAGGAGATGGACGTGAGCGCATCGGTGGCGCAGTGGCTCACCACCGGCTTCACCTTGGTGAACGCCATCATGATTCCCATCACGGCCTATCTGACCGATCGGTTTTCCACGCGTCGGCTTTTCCTCGTGTCGATGGGCGTCTTTTCGGCAGGTAGCCTGCTAGCAGCCTGGGGGCCCAACTTCCCGGCATTGCTGGCAGGGCGTTTGGTGCAAGCCGCCGGCGCCGGCATCCTCATGCCCATGGTCATGACGGTGCTGGTGCTCACCTTCCCCGCCGACAGACGCGGAGCCGCTCTGGGTATCTTCGGCTTGGTCGTAGCCTTTGCGCCAGCCATCGGCCCCACCGTCGCCGGCGTTGTCATCGACCGCACCAGCTGGCACGTCCTGTTTTACGCCATCACCGCGCTCGCCGCTGCAGTGATGGCGGCCGCGTTGTTCGCCCTCAAGGAAAAGCCACCCGCGCGAAGCGGCGAGGCAACACTCGACCGTCCCTCGGTCGTTCTTTCCACGCTTGGCTTCGGAGGCTTGCTGTATGGCTTTAGCGAGCTGGGGGCAAACGGAGTGACCATACCTGCCTTCGCCGCGACGTGCGTAGGCCTGGTAGCCATCGCGGTGTTCGCGTTCAGGCAGTTCACCATGGAACGCCCCATGCTCAACGTGCGCGTGCTGGAAAGCAGGAAGTTTCTCATCGGCACCATCATCGGCATGGTGATGCAAGCCTCACTTCTGGCCGCCGGCATTCTCATGCCCATCTACGTTCAAACGCTGCGCGGGTTTTCCGCCGCCGTCTCGGGCCTGGTGCTTCTGCCGGGAGCGGTGGCCATGGGGGCCATGAACCTGGTGGCGGGGCGCATCTTTGACCGGCATGGCCCGAGGCGCATGGTCATCGTGGGAACGATCGGCCTCACGCTTTCCACAGCCGCCTTCGCCCTGCTCTCCACGAAAACGAGCATGATCTACCTTGCCGCACTGTATCTGGTGCGTATGGTCTCGCTTGCGCTGGTCAACATGCCCATCACCACCTGGGGCATCAATTCATTGGAAAACACGCTGATCAACCACGGCACCTCGGTCAACAACACGCTGCGCCAGGTGGCAGGCTCGCTTGGCACCGCCATCGTCATTTCCGTAAGCTCCATCGTTGAGACAGCAGGCACGCAGCACCTTCACCTCGAGCAAAGCGCCGCTACGCTGCTGGGCATCAACGCCGCGTTCGGCGTATGCGCGGCGTTGTGCGCGTTGGGGGCCGTTTTGGCCATAGCGCTTGTGAAAGACCGCGCGGGCGACGCGGCGACTGAAGATCCCGAAGGCGGGCACCGAAGCGTGCTCGAAGCCGTCATGCGACGCGACGTCTCCTTCGTGCACGCCGATGCCACCGTGGCGGAAGCGGTAGCGCTGTTCGCGGAAAAGGGCATCGACTCAGCGCCCGTAACGGACGAGAGCGGCAAGGCCGTGGGGTTCATCTCGGACGGCGACATCTTGCGCGCGCTTGCCTCGCGCCACGACCAGCAGTTCGTCGACCCGGTTGTGATGATCATGCAAAATGTAAGCGACGGGCGCAGCTTCGAGGATCGGCTGGGAAAGGTTATGGCCATGAAGGTGGGCGAAATTGCCTCACCGGGAGTCATCGCCGTGCCGGCCCACGCCAAGCTGCCCGAAGTGTGTCGCGTGCTGGGCAAGAACAAGTTGCGCAAGGCGCCCGTGATGGAGGGCGAGCGCGTTGTGGGCATAATCAGTCGAGCCGACATAGCCCGCCATGCGCTCGACGCGTACGCCCAGAAGGAACGCAGCTAAAGGCGGGACGCCGCGGGAGCGTCCAAGCATTATGAGCGAGGGAGAAACGGGGGCAGACCATCTGCCGCCTCGCAACTTAAGAAGCAAGATTTGAACTTACGACCTCCGAGTTATGAGGGTGTAAAGACGACCCGCAGTGCATGGCACAAGACGACAAAAGTACCTTCTACCAGCCCTTTTCGATGACACTGGTACCTATGCAAGACTCGATGCGACACTGGTTTTTTGGCCAGAGTCACCGCAAAGTCACGGCACCCGCCAGGCAAACGCCCAGCTCGGGTGCCAGGAAGGAAGGTAGCTATGTCAGCCACGAACACCAACTGGGATGCCCTCGCATAAGCCGAAGGCTTCGCGTACTTCCGGGGCGACCTCTGCCTCAGCAACCCCGAGAGCTACAGCCTGGAGGAGAAGAAGGAGATCTGCGACGATGATTGACTCCATAAAGAACTGCATCCCGAGATCGCATTGTTCGTCCTCAGGAGGCAGTGTCTAATGGCGTCACAAGGTGAGGCGGTGTTCCACAACCGTATTCGGCGTGATATGATGCTTGCGATGCGCGGGGCATGGGGCCTCGCGACAACGGCCATCCAAGGGGATGTCTTTTTGGTCATTGTTCTGTAGGGAACGCTAGAACCTAACGATTCGAGAGGGGCACGTAGCTGCCCTAGGTTCGCTGCGTTCCGAATCCACCCTCAGGCAATGGATTCTCACAGAACAGGACAAGACCATGAACTTCCCGAAGGCTAACTCCTTCCCAACATCCACCATGCGCGAACGCAGCATGGGACCCAACCCGCTCAAGCTCTGCGAGGAGCTGCTGGCATACGGCAACATCCCCGCGGACTCCGTCGTGCTCGACCTCGGCAGCGGCGCCGGGCTCACGAGCGCCCTCATGGCGCGCGAGTGCAGCTTCACCGTGTACGCCGCCGACCTCTGGAGCGACCCCTCCGACAACATGCGCTTCTTCGAGGAATGCGGGCTCACCAACCGGCAGGCCATCCCGCTCAAGGCGGACGCGACAGCGCTTCCCTTCGCGCACGGGTTCTTCGACGCCGTCGTGAGCGTCGATTCCTACAACTACTTCGGCCGCGACCCCCTCTACCTCGGCGAGCACCTGCTGCCGCTCGTCAGGCGCGGCGGCGAGCTGCTCTTCGCCATACCTGGCATGGCACGAGACCGCCACGACGACCTGCCCGCGTGCCTGCTTCGGTCCTGGACGCCCGAGCAGCTCGACTACATGCACGACATGTCTTGGTGGCGCGCCAACATCGAGCAGACCGAGGGCGTCGAGATCCTCGACATGCACGAGATGGCATGCACGCGCGAAGCGTGGGCCGACTGGCTAGAGTGCGACAACGAGTACGCCGCAGGCGACCGCGCGGCCGTCGAGGCCGGCGCCCTTACCTACCTCAACACCATCGCCGTGAGGCTCAGGCGCAGGTAGCGCAAAACCCCAGCTAGAGAGCGATGACACGGGCCGTGTCGCCGACGTGACGGCACGGCCCTTTCCCGGTGGCCCCGTGGCGGGTACCTTCGCCTTGCCATGGGCCCACCGACGGAGAGGAGAATCATAGTGAGAGAGATGGCAGAACCAAGAAGGGACCTCGCAATGGGGACGGCACTGCTCGCCGCGTTCGCGCTCTGGACGGCGATGGTGCAGCTCGTGGATGTGCGGCCGGTTGGTCAGAACGGCACGAACATCGGTTTCGCGACGTTTAACACCTGGTTCCACGGCCTGACGGGCGTGCACATGGGGATATATGCGGCTACCGACTGGCTGGACCTCGTGCCGGTGGCCGTCTGCCTGGGGTTCGGTGCGCTGGGCGCCGCGCAGCTCGTCAGGCGCAGGAGCCTGCTCGGGGTCGACCCCGACCTGCTGCTCCTCGGCGTCCACTACGTCGCGGTCGCAGCCGCCTATCTAGTCTTCGAGGCGTTCCCGATAAACTACCGGCCGATCCCCATCGACGGCGTCATGGAGGCGTCCTACCCGTCCTCGACGACGCTGCTGGTCCTGGGCGTCATGCCGACGCTGGCCTACCAGATCGCGCGGAGGTCGAAGAGCATTCAGGCAAAGGTTACCGTCGTCGCCTTCGTGGCCGCGTTCTCCGCCCTCATGGTCGCCGGCAGGCTGGTCTCCGGCGTGCACTGGGCCACCGACATCGTCGGCTCGATCCTCCTGGCGGCAGGCCTGTTCGCGATGTACCGGTACGCCGTCGCGCGAGCTGAGGCAAGGCCTTCCAGCGCACGATCGGAGGGGTGACCATGGAGTTCAGCGAGAAGCTCCAGGAGCTAAGGAAGGCGCGCTCGCTCACGCAGGAGCAGCTGGCAGAGGCGCTCTACGTATCGAGGACGGCCGTGTCCAAGTGGGAGTCCGGCAGGGGCTACCCGAGCATCGACTCGCTCAGGGAAGTGTCGCGCTTCTTCTCGGTGACGATAGACGAGCTCATTAGCCCGGACGAGGTCATGTCGGCCGCGCAGGCAGAAAAGAGGTCCTTCGCGCACGGGTACACGTCGCTGGTGTGCGGCCTGCTGGACGTCCTGCCGGCGCTGCTCCTGGTCGTGCCGGTGTTCGGCAACGGTACCGAGGGCCCGACAACGGTAAGCCTGCTCGCGCTCGGCGGCGTAAGCCCGTGGGTAAGGGCGGCCTTCGCCGCGTGCGTCGGGGCGACCGTGCTCTGCGGGTTCTGCGAGCTCGCCGCCTCCCGCGCTGACGGGCGTTGGGGGAAGGTGGCCCTGGCGGCGGGAGCCGCGCTCTCCGCCGCCAGCGTGGCCGCCTTCATCCTGGCGAGGCAGCCCTATGCGGGAATCACCTGCTTCGCGCTGCTCGCGACCAAGGCCGTTCTGCTCTGGAGGCGCGACCGCTAGGTGCTGGCGGTGCGTCGCCTGCTGCTGCCCGAGGTCTTCCTGGGCTTGCGGCTCTTCCTGCGTCTCTGCGCCATGTGCATCACCTGCCATATCGGCCTGCCTTTCTCTTCGGCAGACAGCTCAAGGCGGCCTGCTCCCGATTCGTACGAGCACAAGGCTATTTGCACGTCACAAAGTGGTCAGACGAGCGATTCACCGCACAGTGCTTTAAGTCAAGACGGCACATGCATCATCCAAGCGCAAATACCCTGCGGTAAAATAGCGCGGCTGATGCGAAACCTTTGCATGACAACTTCGGCAAAGACCCGGCCATGTTCGAATACTCGGGCTGGAACCCCTACGCCACACCTGATATGGCCAGGGAAACCGTCGCCGAATTCATCGCCAGCTACACAAACCCACGCACCTACTCCTAGGCGATCGAGCATGCCGGCAGGCTTATCGGCACGATCGGCGCCTATGACCACGACGCCGACAGGAATGCCATTGAAGTCGGTATGAGCATTGAGAAAGCGTCGTGGAGAAAGGGCTTCGCCACCGAGGCGCTTTCCGTCGTGCTTCATTACCTTGCAGAAGAAGAGGAAATCGCCGCCATCACCGCCTGGTGCGCATCGGGCAACATAGGCTCGCGTCGTGCAATGGAGAAAGCCGGCATGATGAGGGTCAACATCGAGAAGGACGTGCTGACAATCGGCGACGCCGCGTTCGACCGACTCTGGTACAAGTACCCCGGCTAAGGAAAACAGCGCTCAGCCAGCCTCGACTCAGAGCTGCTTATCCCGCACTTACTGCTCCCGCCGCCTTAAATCGAGAAGGACCTTTACGCCTCGAACGGCCAATACCACCGCCAATGCCAGCAACAAAAGCGCGATAGCCACCTGAGCCACCACGCCGAAAGCCCCGCCCGCCTGTAAGGCAAGTGTCTGAGCCGGACCCAGCAGAAGCTGAACCTTCGACACCAAAGTCATCACCAGCGAAGCGAGCGTCACCGCCAGCATAAATGCCATGGGAATGTAGAACATCTTGTTGTTACGCCCCGCATTGCCCAGCCATGCGCACACGGCAAGCAGCGCCAGAGCCGCCAGCAGCTGGTTCGCGGCGCCGAATAGCGGCCATATGATGTTGTAGCCGGTCATTCCCAGGGCAATGCCCGCCACCACCGTGATGGCGGTGGCCACATAGGGATTCGCCAGCACTTTGCGCACACCCGTCAAATCGTCAGCGGTTTGGCCAACCGGCACCCACAACTCTTGGAACATGTAACGAGCCAACCGGGTGGCCGTATCCAATGACGTCAGGCAAAACGCCGAAACCGCCAGAATGAGCAGCGAGTACGCTATGCTCTCCACATTCTGCAAACCGGGAACACATGCCAGCATTTGCGAAAGCCCCGATGCGAAGACCGCCGTAGGCGAAGCGTAGCCACCTGCCGAGTACTCGTTCCACACGAATCCCACTGCGATAAGCGCTATGACCGCCAGCAGGCATTCCACCAGCATGCCGCCATAGGCTATAGGCTGCGCCTCCGCTTCGCGATCAAGCTGCTTAGAGGTGGTTCCCGATGCCACTAGGCTGTGGAATCCCGAAATGGCCCCGCAGGCGATGGTGATGAACAGCGCCGGAAACAGGAAACCCGAAGCCGCGGCCGCGTTCACCAGCGGCTTACCAGTGACGTCGTTCACCATCTGATTCCCATTGGCATCGAGCACCGCATTCGTGGCGTGAAAGCCCGTGAACGCCGGAATGTCCAGATCGGCAGCACCGGCCAAGCTGGCGCCCACGATGCCCACCACTGCCAACGCCATCATGCCGTACAGCAGATAGCTGCTCAAGTAGTCGCGCGGCTGCAGCAGTATCCACACTGGGGTCACCGAAGCCACCAGGATATACACCCCCAGCACCAGCATCCACGCAGTGTAGCCGAGCGATATGACGGGCAGGTTGTAGCCTATGGCCACAACCGCAACTATCACGGCGATGGCGCACAAAACGTTGGCGACCGCAGGCACCTTCCGCCCTCGCGTCACGAAGCCCCATGCTATGGCCACCGCGATGAACAGCACCGATATCATGGCTGTACGCTGATTGGCAAGGTTGGTGGCCTCCACCTGGGAAATCTTCGCCGCATCGGCACTCAGGGTGACGTCGGTGACCGCGAACGTATTCGCCACAATGGAGGCGAACGCAGCCACCACCAGCACCAGCGTGAGGTAGGCGAAAACACAGAACAGCTTCTTCGCCGTCTCATCGATGTTCTGGGCTATGACCGCGGCGAGCGTCTGCCCTTTGTGGCGCAGCGAGGCCAGCAACGCCCCGAAATCGTGCATGGCCCCGAAGAAAATACCTCCCACCAGAATCCACAGAAGCACGGGAACCCAGCCGAACACCGCCGCCTGAATGGGGCCGTTGATGGGGCCCGCTCCCGCAATTGACGAGAAATGATGCCCCAGCACCACGTAAGGCGGAGCCGGCACGTAGTCCACTCCGTCTTCGAACTCGTGAGCAGGCGTGCTGTTTCGCGGATCAACCCCCCACTGGCGGGCCAACCACCCACCGTAAAAGACATAGCCCGCGATCAAGACCGCTGCAGCCACCAACAAAACAACCAAAGCGTTCATGCTCTTCTCCTACCATTCACCCTGAAAGACGCGCGATTCCAGCATGCTCACCAGCTCTTTGCCGGCTCCATTGGAATACACCCGTTTGCGGGAAAAGTCCACGGCGGCCAAGCGCACATCCGCCCATCCGCGCATCCCTAACAGGTAGTTCTTGCGGAATCGCGTCTTGCGCACCAGTCGTTCCGCCTCGGCGGTAACCTCATCCGCCAACACCACCAACGTAAGCGCCGTCGACATATGGGGCGGCGCGGGATCAACCTTTGCCAGAGCGCTCGCGGTCATAAACGTTGAAAGCTCTTGGACGCGCCGGCTATCCAGCGTCTCCTCCATAGCGAAAAACACATGCTCGTGCGCGTCGGCCTCCCATAGCTTCGCACGCTTCACCAGCACATACTGCTCTCCATGCGCGTGATATTGCGCGTAACCCGCAAACGAGCATCCAGCGAATTCGTAATCACGCTGCACGTCGAACCAAGCTGCATACGCGTCTAACAATCGCTCCAAAGCGGCTTGCTTTGCGTCATGCATCGCTATTCCGCATTCTGTAGTCAAAATATCAGCACCTATCGGTCGGCGAGGCGGACGCGCTCGGTTAACGAGTTGGCTGCGCCCAGTCGGCAAATCAGTTGGCCAAAAACTAATCCATTTTCTCGCGATGATGAGCTTCATTGAAGAAAAAACATGGAAATCTGCAGCCGCCGCAAAAAGGATCATAGCTTTGCGGACGAACAGACAACGGAGGCCACCGTCCGTCCCCAATAGTCAATTGCCGCGAACGCCCCCGCTCAAGGCCTTGTCTGACAAGAAAAGCCCGTCACGCAAAAGCGGGCGAAGCCGAAGCCCGCCCGCTTTTCTTCCAATTCAATTCGTGCGAACAGCGCCGAAAACCCTAGAAGGAGGTCCAACCGCCGTCGACGGCGACGATCTGGCCGCTTATGAATGCCGAGTCGTCGCTAGCAAGGAACAGGGCCGCGTTCGCGATGTCGATACCCTCGCCCATGCCGGGCATAAGCGCTTGGACGCCCTGGATACGGGCAGCGCCGTCCATGTCGACCGAGCCCATGGACGAGCTGATCTCGGTGTTGATACCACCCGGTGCAATGCCGTTGCAGCGAATCTTCTCGGCGCGATAGGTGAACGCAGTGTGGCGGATCATCGCGTTGACCGCGGCCTTAGAGGCGCCGTACACCACGCCCGCCGCCTGGTGCTGAGCTCCGACAGAGCTCACGGTGATGATGTTTCCGCCGCCGCCCTGCTCGAGGAAGACCTGCACCGCCTTGCGCGTTGCGGCAAACGGGCCGTACACGTTCACGGCCATGAGGGCGTCGAACTTCTCGTCAGAGAACGCGGCGACGGTTGCCATGTCGTCCATGATGCCGGCGTTGTTCACCAGCACGTCAAGCTTGCCGAATTCCGCCACGGCCTTGTCGATCATGCCCTCGCACACCTCGAGGTCCGAAACGTCCCCGACGAAGGGGACGACGGAACCGGCGGCGTCGGCCAGCTCGGCGCCCAATTCCTCGAGACGCTCCGCGCGGCGCGCGACCGCGACCACGTTAGCGCCCTCGGCAGCGAACAGCCTGACAATCTCACGGCCCATACCCGAAGAGGCACCGGTCACAACAACGGACTTTCCCTGCAGCTTCATGATTGCGTCCTTTCCCATGAGTCCAATTCACCCCGACAGTGTACACGGTAAAATGGCACCATATAGGTAGCAATATGGAAACAAGCCGATTGTTAACCGAACTTTTAACATAACGCGCATCTAACCCCGCTGACAGCAAGCCAACCAAGCGTTTCTGCACGAGAAGTCGTTCTACGCATAACGGCTTTTCTTCCAACCCATGACAATCCATCGAGAAGCGCAGGCACTCGCGCCGCGAAAAGGCACCATGAACTTGCCTATCTTCGAGCGTAAAGGAGCCACCATGTGCACAGCCATTCGATTCAGCGACAACAACGGCCTTATGTACTTTGGACGAAACCTGGACTGGAGCTCTTCGTATGGCGAGCACGCGGTCATCGTGCCTACGGGTTACCAGCCCAAATCTCCCTTTGGAGCCATTTCCGCCGTTAAGCACGCCGTCATCGGCATGGGCATCATCCAAGAGAATGCGCCCCTCTACTTCGACTGCGCCAACGATGCCGGCCTTGCCGTAGCGGGGCTCAATTTCCCCGGCTACACCTGCTATGCACCTGAACCCGTAGAGGGAAGGACAAACATTGCCGCCTACGAATTTCCTTTTTGGATAACCGCCTGCTTCGAGAGCGTCGATCAGGTGGAGGGCGCGCTGAAAAACGCCCTTATCGTGGACAAGCCCATCAACGACCGCTATCCCTCTTCGATGCTTCACTGGATTATCGGCGACGCCAAACGCTCTATTGTCGTCGAGCACGGTTTGCAGGGTCCTAGCGTTTTCCCCAACCACCTTGATGTGCTGGCGAACCAACCTGGATTCGCTTGGCATGCCGAGAATGTGCGCAACTACCTGAACGTAACGCCCGATGATCCCAGCCCGTTGACGTGGGGAAACGCCGAGTTGACCGCCTATGGTTCGGGCGGCGGCATGCGCGGCCTGCCTGGCGACTACTACTCCCCCTCCCGTTTCGTGCGAGCAGCTTACCTGAACGCGCACTACCCCCAGCAAGCTACCGAGACCGGCAATGTCAGCCGCCTGCTCCATACCCTTGGCGGCGTAGCCATGGCAGACGGTGCTGCTCGCATGGCCGACGGAGCCTTCGAGCGCACCATCTACACCAGCGGCTTTTCCGCCCGCACTCTCACGTACTATTACGCCGATTACGACAACCCCGCCATTCGATCGGTTTCCCTAGCCGACCATGAAACCGGAGGAGAGGAACTTATTTCTGTAAGCCTCTAACTGACTGCGCCGTGCCCCGCGCAATCGCGTGAGCGCGGCCGAACTTGCACCGCTTTAGATTCCCGAAAGCAGGAGGTCGCGCGAGTAACGAGCCACTGCTCGCCCATGCCACGAGCGAAAGAAGAGCCGATGTCGAGAGCATCGGCAAAAAACGCTAGACTAGAAGCACCCGTTGCAGAGGAGGGGCTATGGGCGATTCTGTCATCCACCACGTCAGCGATTCGACCGCGGATTGTGCCGAGGAAGCGACCGCGCGCCACAACGATAACTTCACGATCCGGCATGCCACCGCAGACGACTGTGCGCTGATCCTGCGCTTCATCCGAGAGCTTGCCGACTACGAGAACATGCTCGACGAGGTGGTGGCCACCGAAGGCACCTTGCGCGAGTGGATCTTCGAAAAGGGGCGCGCCGAGGTGATTTTCGCCTGCGA
>JAFSHA010000041.1 GCA_017440565.1 Eggerthellaceae bacterium
AGTGCGGATGGTCGAATGTATTTCATCGAGGTAAGCCCGAGGAGCCGAGAAAACCACTTTTCTGCCTGAATTTGGCAGAAAAGTTAGTTCGAGGCGACGAAGCGGCGAGTGAAATACATTCGATCATCCGCATTGCCCAAGCTGTCACAAATAAAGCAAGTGTGGGCAGGTTGTGTGCGTAAAAACCCGTTCTTGCGCCCTCAACTGGGCGTCTCTATAATGTTACTTTGCGTCTAGCTGTGCATGGACACACCCGGACGCGTGGATTACGGGGTCGGGGCGTTTGCCTCCTCAAACGCCAGCCGGCAATCGCGATCCACGAAGTGTAGGGGCCCTTGGGGTACGACGAGGCGTGCGAGCAAGGGTCTAAGAAAAGAGGAACGGGCGAACCTCTACGAAGCCTGGATCCTCGTGGAAGAAAGAAGAAGGAAGAATGGGAGTTAAGCAGTATAAGCCGACCTCACCGGGACGCCGCTTCATGATGGTTTCCGACTTTGCGGAAATCACCAGGAGCAAGCCGGAGAAGTCGCTTGTTGCGCCGCTGAAGAAGCATGCCGGCCGCAACAACAACGGCCGCATCACCACTCGCCATCAGGGCGGTGGCCACAAGCGTCGTTACCGTATCATCGACTTCAAGCGCAACAAGGACGGCGTGCCCGCCAAGGTTGCCACGATCGAATACGATCCGAACCGCACTGCACGTATCGCTCTGCTCCACTACGTGGTCGGCGAGAAGCGCTACATCCTGCATCCGAAGGGCCTGCTTGTTGGTGACATGGTCATCTCCGGCCCCGAGGCTGACATCAAGCCCGGCAACGCTCTGCCGCTGGCCAACATCCCCGTCGGTACGCTCGTCCATGCTGTCGAGCTTCAGCCCGGCAAGGGTGCCGCTCTGGCCCGCTCCGCAGGCACCAGCATCCAGCTGATGGGCAAGGAAGGCAAGTACGCCATCCTGCGCATGCCCTCCTCCGAGATGCGCCGCGTGCTGCTCACCTGCCGCGCCACCGTTGGTGAAGTCGGCAACGCCGAGCACTCCAACATCAAGATCGGCAAGGCCGGTCGCAGCCGCTGGCTGGGCATCCGCCCGACCGTCCGCGGTACCGTCATGAACCCGATCGACCACCCGCATGGCGGCGGCGAGGGCAAGAACAAGTCCTCGGGTCGTCACCCGGTCACCCCGTGGGGCGTTCCCACCAAGGGTCATCGCACCCGCAATCCGAAGAAGGCTTCGAGCCGCCTGATCATCCGCAGGCGCAAGAAGTAAGCGGCTATACGTTAAGGAGTAACAGTGAGCAGAAGTTTGAAGAAAGGGCCTTTCGTCGAGCCGCGCCTCCTTGGTCGTATCGTGGCTATGAACGAAGCCGGCGAGAAGAACGTCGTCAAGACGTGGTCGCGCTCTTCCACCATCTTCCCGGAGATGGTTGGTCACACGATCGCCGTCCACGACGGTCGCAAGCACGTGCCCGTATACATCACCGAATCCATGGTCGGCCACAAGCTGGGCGAGTTCGCCCCGACCCGCACCTTCCGCGGTCATTCCGCCGACAAGGGCAAGCGATAGGAGGGATGAGCAATGGAAACTAGAGCAATTGCACGTTTTGTGCGCATCTCACCCCGCAAAGCTCGCGTGGTTGTCGACCTGATCCGCGGCAAGTCCGTGCCTCAGGCCCGCGAGATCCTCGCATTCACGAACCGCGCCATCGCCGAGACCGTCGAGAAGACGCTGAACTCGGCTGCGGCAAACGCCGAGCACCTGCACAACGTCGACGCCGAGTCCCTGTACGTCAAGGCATGCTATGTCGACGAGGGCCCGACGATGAAGCGCTTCCGCCCGCGCGCCAAGGGCGCCGCGTCGCGCATCAACAAGCGCACCAGCCACATCACGATTATCGTCGCAACGCGAGAGGAGGCATAAAGCCTTATGGGTCAGAAAGTCAGCCCCACCGGATTCCGTCTGGGCATCACCGAGGATTGGCGCAGCCGCTGGTATGCGGACAAGGATTACGCCGCCAACCTTGCTAACGACCTGGCCATCCGCGAGTTCGTCGAGAAGGAACTCGCACGTGCCGCCGTTTCCCGCGTCGAGATCGAGCGCGCCGGCGACAAGACCAAGGTCATCATCACGACCGCCCGCCCGGGTGTCGTGATCGGCAAGAAGGGCGCCGAGATCGACGCCCTGCGCAAGAAGCTGCAGAAGATCGCCACCGGCACCGTGTCCGTTGAGGTCATCGAGGTCAAGCGCCCCGAGCTCGACGCCGTGCTGGTTGCCCAGTCCGTCGCAGAGCAGCTCGAGGGCCGTGTCGCGTTCCGTCGCGCCATGCGCAAGGCCGTCCAGTCCACCCGCAAGTCCGGTTGCGAGGGTATCCGTATCCAGTGCTCCGGCCGCCTGGGTGGCGCCGAGATGTGCCGCCGCGAGTGGTATGCCGAGGGCCGCGTCCCGCGTCACACCCTGCGCGCCAAGATCGACTACGGTTTCACCACCGCTGCAACCACCATGGGTTCCATCGGTATCCAGGTGTGGATCTATCACGGCGAAGTGCTCCCCGGCCAGAAGGCTCCGCAGCCGCAGCTCGAGGGCACCTCGCGTCCGTCCCGTCCGCGTCGCGATCGTCGCGGAGACCGCAACGAAAGGGGGGCGAAGTAAATGCTAGCACCTAAGCGTGTAAAGCACCGTAAGGTGCAACGCGGCTCTATGAAGGGCAAGGCCAAGGGTGGCACCAAGCTCAACAATGGCGAGTGGGGCATCCAAGCTCTCGAGGCTGCATGGATCACCAACCGTCAGATCGAGGCTGCCCGTGTTGCCATGACCCGTCAGATGAATCGTGGCGGCAAGGTCTGGATCACCATCTTCCCGGACAAGCCCATCACGAGCAAGCCGGCCGAGACCCGCATGGGTTCCGGCAAGGGCAGCCCCGAAGGCTGGGTCGCAGTCGTGAAGCCCGGACGCATCATGTTCGAGATCGATGGCGTCGAAGACGCGGTTGCCCGCGAGGCGCTGCGCCTGGCCATCAACAAGCTGCCCATCAAGTGCAAGATCGTGACCAAAGAGTCGGAAGGGCAGGCATAAATGAAACCAGCAGAGATTCGTACGCTTTCTGCCGACGATTTGCAGGC
>JAFSHA010000042.1 GCA_017440565.1 Eggerthellaceae bacterium
ATGCTTACGATTCCCGTTTATTACTTTGTCCATGTTAAACGCAGGAACGCTTAAGGCGGACGGCCCTAGCGAGGCGTTCTTTCCGCAGCAGTTTTTCTTTTCCATCGCGAATAGGGGATAAGTGAGGCTAGAAGAATAAGGCCTATTGCGAAATTGGTCATGAGGGCTACCGAGGCACCTGCGACCTCCATGATTGCTCCGCTGATTATGGGTCCTGCGCTCATGCCAATATCCGGTCCCATGTAGAAGGTATTAGCCGCAAGCGTTCTGTCTTCTGCGGGGACACCCACTACGCTTTCCGCCTGCAAGCAGGGCCACAAGCAACCCTGACCTATTGCGAACAGCACTGCAGCTATCAAAATGGGATGTTGAGACTACGCGAAAGCAAGCAGCGGGGTGGAAGCGCACATGGAAACGGTTACAGGAAACGACACGGCTAGAAAACCGTACTTATCGTAAAGCTTGCTCGAAAACGGACGAACGATAAAGGCCACCAGTGCGTACACAACGAAGAAAGAAGCTGCACCTTCAATGTTGCGCTGTTCGCATACAAGAAGCACGAGCGTTGATACGGTTCCAAATATGAAACCCTCGAAAAAGGTAATTGCAGTCAAGGGAACGGTGGGGAAGTGGATGTATTTAGATAGGGTGTATCTAATGGAGGCTTCGCCAGTTTCTGTGGGTAGCTAGCACCTCCCCGGCAGCGATATCGGCAGGTTCGAGCAGCGCAGCATCACGAGCGCTATGAGGTTGTCGATGTTGCGGAACCCGTAGCCCATCCTCACCGTGAGCTTGATCTTGTTGTTGATCGCCTCGATTCTGGCGTTCGAGATGCCGAGCTCGACGGAACGCAGGATCGCGCCCTTGTGCCTGCGCACCTTCTTGGAGAGCTCCCTGACCTTCTCGTTGCGGCTGCGGCACGCGCTGGCGAGCCACTTTTCGAGCCTGGCCCGGGCCGTCTCCAAGTCGGGGGACTTGTACACGTCGCGAAGGTCCTCCTTGAGCAGGTACGCACGGTAGAGCGCCTTGTTCTCGCGCGCGACCTTCTCCAGCGACGCCCGCTGGCCGGCGGTGAGGTCCTCGGGGTTCTTCAGCAGCGCGTAGCGGCTGCCCTTGACCGCCTTGGCGGCGCTCTCCGGCTTCTCCTCGCCCTTCCTGGGGCGCCCGCGCCCGCGCTTGGGCGCGTCCTTGGCGGCAGCCCTCTCGGCTTTCACGGCCTCGCGCCAGGCGTCCTTGCGGAGGTCGTCGAGAAGGTCGGTCATCCACTGCACGACGTGGAAGGGGTCCATCACGCGCTCTGCGTTGGGGCACCGGGCCGCGACGACGTCGGCTATCCACCTGGCCCCGTCGGCCGTCACGACCCGGACGGAGGCCCGCTGCTCGTCCGTGAGCAGGGAGAAGAAGGAATCCAGCACCGCCTTGCCGTGGCCCTTGGCGCACCAGACGACGCGGCCCGTGTCGTGGTCGACGACCACCGTCATGTACTTGCGGCCCTTCTTGTAGCTGGTCTCGTCGACGCCTATGCGAACGAGCCCGTCGAAGCGGTTCCCGGCCTCTGCGTCGAGGCGGTCGTAGACGCGTTTGCAGATGCCGCCGACGCTCTTCCAGTCGATGCGCATGAGCTGGGCTACCGTGCTGCGGCTGCAGTGCACGCACAGCCACGCGACCTGGTCCTCGAAGTCGCACGTGAAGCGGGAGGCGTGGTGCGCCCAGGGGACGCCGGCCGCGTGCACGCCGTGCTCGGGGCACTCCACGCGCGGGAGCGCGTATTCCAGGAACACCATGGCGCCTCCGAGGTCGAGGGAGCGCCAGCGGCGCGGTTCGGGCGGGCAGTCGTAGACGGGGCACTTCCTGCCGCATTCATGGCAGCGGCAGAGCCTCGACTTGCGCGGTCGGACCGAGATGATCAGCGACCCGCCCTCGAACCTGGCGGATTTCACGACGACGAGGGCGATTCCGAGGACCTTCTTTAGTAGACTGTTAACTGGCATGGGGATGGCTTTCCCGCCTTTCTCCGGCGTTGTCTTTTCTGGCGAAAAAACTCTACCCGAGAATCCCCATGTCATCCTTGCTTTCTACGGTTTATTCATCCACACAAACCCCCGAAGAGCCATAATGGTCCGCTTTTAAGGTCGGCGTCGTAGGCGACATGCCCCTCTGCGGCTATCCGTTCAGCGGAGACGCGGCGTCGCTTTGCTGCTTGAGTCGCTCTTGCCATACGAGTTCTATAAGATCTTGTTGAGAGTGGATATCTAGCTTCGCGTAGATGTTGCGCATATGACTTTTCGCCATCAAGACGAACAACCAGGCGTACACCAACCCCCTGCGCATGCACGATGCGGTGTACTCGGTGTTCGACCGCGCAGTCGTGGAGACCGAGCTCAAGGGCGACGCCGACCTCATCGCCAAGTTCGAAGTGGTGACCGATAGCGAGGAACCCATCCCCGGTCTGTATGCGATCGGCACCGACGGCGTCATGCTCTATCGCAACACCTACACGATCCTCATCCCCAGCTCAATGTGCGCCAACAACGTGAACTCCGGTCGTAAGTCCATTCGCAATGCCATGCGCTATATGGGCCTCAACCCTCAGGAGTAAGTTGAACTAGACATGCGAAAGACGATGGCGCCTAACTGCGAGTTCGATTGGGAAGATTGAAGACCGGCTCGCAGATGGCTCCAAGGAATCGTCGGACTTTAAGCCTAGGCGAAACGAAAAGGTAATGGTTTCCGCTGACGCGAGGGCCATCACCTTGATTGTTGTTTGGGAAAATGACGAGAATCGGATGATCTAGATTATTGCGCAATCCATTTTAACGCTGATAAAAATACACCTCATCATTGTAACACCAGGTCATATGGTAAAAATAGCGGGAAATGCTGCCATTCCATTCGGAGTAC
>JAFSHA010000043.1 GCA_017440565.1 Eggerthellaceae bacterium
GGCACCGAGCGGCTTTGGCGTGGTGAGCATTACGCGCATCGGGCAGGCAAGCCTTGAGGGTGAGACGCTGTAGCTGTCTGCTGTAGCTGCCTGTGGAGGCCGTCAAAGATTCTGAAAAATTGTTCTTGTTCGGTCTGACCTTATGTGTATAATAGACAAGCTGCAAAACGCGGGGTGTTAGCTCAGTTGGTTAGAGCGCCGGCCTGTCACGTCGGAGGTCGCGAGTTCGAGTCTCGTACATCCCGCCATCGCATTTCGAAGGTCAGCCCAAGCGGCTGACCTTTTTTAGTTCCGTCGGCCTGACGGCCGCCGGACCCCTCGACGCTGCGCGGGGCCGTGGCACCTCCAGCCGGCGCTTTCTCGCTTTCCTTCGCGCACCTTAGTGCGCTCAGCCGCGAGACGCGCCATCTGAAGGCACCACGGCCCCGCTCGCTGACTTACTAGCGCCAACCTGCGCGAAACTTGTGACGTAGGTTTTCGGATACGGTTCCGTGCATTTCTCCATCGCGTGCAATTCTTGGAGTACAATCGCTTGCGTATCATTGTTGATGCCGCGCGGGCGGCATCGTGTTAGAGAGGGGAGCCTGCCATGGCCGTTATGCCCAAGGAAGTCCAGGAGCTTTTCACCAACGTTAAGGGAGTCGTGTTCTCCACCGCAAATGCCGGCGGTCAGCCCAATAGCTGCGTCGTGGGAATGAAGAAGGTCATCGACGACGAGACCATCTACCTGTCTGACCAGTTCTTCAAGAAGACGCTTGCCAATGTGAAGGAAAACCAGCAGGTTTCCGTCGTGTTCTGGGAGGGTCACAACGCCTACCAGATTCACGGAACCGCACGCTACGTTAACGATGGCGAGGAATTCACCTCGCAGAAGGAGTGGGTTGACGCGCTGTTTGCTCAGATGGGAATGCCTATCAAGGCCAAGGGTGGCATGTACGTGCACGTTGACGCCGTTTACAACACCGCGGCCGGCCCCAACGCCGGCGCTCAGATTGCCTAAACGCCGGCAATCGGAACAAACTCAATGCGCGTAGCGAAGATACTTCTCAGGCATAAGCTAGCCGTCTTGGTGTGCGTCATCCTGCTTGCCCTGCAGGCCGCAACTGACCTCGCCATCCCCACGCTCACCTCGCAAATCGTGGACGTGGGCATTCAGCAGTCGGGCATAGAGCATGTCGCCGCCGACGAGCTTTCGGCTGAAACCTTCGACAAACTCGAAAAACAGCTCGAGTCTGAAGGAGCATCTTCGCTGCGCGAATCCTATGATCAAACCCCTTCGGGCACCTATGTGCTTAACGAAACGGGGCGCGCTCGCATCGAGGATCTTGACGCGCTTCTTGCCGTTCCCCTCGCGGGCGTTCACGGCATGCAAATCGACCAGCTTGCTGACGAGGACTTTGCGCGCCAGCAGGGCATAGCCGCGGCCCGCGCCGAATACGAGCTGCTTGGCTACGACGTTCCCGCCATGCAGATGTCCTACCTTCTGAAAACGGGCGCCCTCATGCTCGGGGTTGCGGCGCTTGGAGCGCTCATCGCCGTTGGCATTAGCTTCGTTGCCTCCCGAACGGGTGCTGCCATCGGGCGCAATCTGCGCGAACGCTTCTTCGCGCGTGTCGTCGCTTTCTCCGATGCCGAGATCGGCCGCTTCTCGGCCGCTTCGCTTATCACGCGTGCTACTAACGACATCCAGCTCATCCAAATGGTTGCCATCATGCTTCTGCGCATGGTCATCTACGCGCCAATCCTCGCCATCGGCGGCATCATCATGCTCATGGTCACCAACGTCGATCTGGGTTGGATCATTGCCATCGCCGTGGTTGCCGTGCTTACGGTCATCGCTATCGTGTTCGGCCTCGCTCTGCCGAAATTCAAGATCATGCAGAAGCTTATCGATCGCGTGAACCTTGTTTCCCGCGAGATGCTTACGGGCATGCCGGTGGTACGTGCTTTCGGTCGCGAGGAGGTCGAGCAGCGGCGCTTCGATGCCGCCTCGGGCGATCTGTTCGCAACGCAGCTGTTTACCAACCGCGTCATGACCTTCATGATGCCGGCCATGACGCTCATCATGAACGGCGCTTCCGTTGCCATCGTGTGGGTGGGTGCGCACTTCGTCGATCTTGGAACCATTCAGACGGGCGATGTCATCGCGCTAATCACCTACGCCATGGTCATCATCATGGGCTTCCTCATGCTGGGCATGATTTCCATCATGCTGCCGCGTGCCGAGGTGGCCGCCGAGCGTATAGAGGAGGTTCTGGCTACCGAGCCTTCCGTGAAAGATCCCTCGGTTAAGGCGGCGGGCGTGGGCGCTTCGCCTTCTGAAGGCGTTGCGCGCGGCGCGCGCATAGCGTTTGAGAACGTGAGCTTCCGCTACGACGATACGGGCGAGTGCGTGCTTTCCAATGTGTCGTTTACGGCCGAGCCTGGCAAGACGCTTGCGCTCGTTGGCTCGACCGGATCGGGAAAATCAACCGTCTTGAAGCTCATCGAACGCTTCTGGGATGTGTGCGAGGGACGCATCACCATCGACGGCGTCGATGTGCGCGATATCCCGCAAACGCAGTTGCGTGCTCAGCTTGGTTATGTGCCCCAGAAAGCGTTTTTGTTCGCGGGAAGCATTGCCGAGAACGTGGCGTACGGTTCGGGCAAGCAGGGCGATGCGGCCGATGAAGCTGTTCAGCGCGCGCTCGACATCGCTCAGGCGACCGATTTCGTGGGGGAGAAGGAAGGGGGCGCGTCCTTTAAGGTGTCGCAGGGCGGAACGAACGTTTCGGGCGGTCAGCGCCAGCGACTGGCAATTGCCCGCGCGCTTGCCCGCGATGCGCGTGCCTACCTATTCGACGACAGCTTCTCTGCGCTTGACTACAAGACCGATGCGCTCCTGCGTGAACGGCTTATGACCGACCTTGGGGATGCGACTCGCATTATCGTGGCGCAGCGCATCGCCACGGTCATGGGCGCCGATTGCATCGTGGTGTTCGACGAAGGCCGCGTAGTGGGCTCGGGAACCCACGCCGAGCTTATGGAAAGCTGCGAGGAGTATCGCGAAATCGCGTATTCCCAGCTCTCACCCGAGGAGCTTGCGGGAGGTGATTCCGCATGAGCGACCGTTCCTCCGTTAACGCCTCGTCCGCCAGCCGTCCTGTGCGTCGCGGACATGGGCACCACGGGCGCAACATGATGCCCGGTGAGAAGGCGCGCGACTTCAAGGGAACCATGCGAAAGCTGTTTGCCTTCATGGCGCGCTTCAAGGGGCGCCTGTTCGTAGTGTTTGTGTTTGCCATTGGATCGACGTTGTTCAACATCATAGGCCCCAAGGTGCTCTCCGAGGCCACGACGGCTTTGTTCGACGGCGCCACGGCCAAGATAGCGGGTACGGGCTCCATTGATTTCACCCTCATCGGGAGCGTCCTGCTCACGGCGCTTGCCCTGTATGCGCTCTCGGGAGCGTGCTCGTTCGTGCAGGGCTGGCTTATGAGCTACATCTCACAGAAAACTTGCTACGACCTGCGCGAACGTATTGCGAGGAAAATCGACCGCATCAGCTATGGCCACTTCGATAAGACATCGACGGGCGATACCCTCTCGCGCATCACCAACGACGTCGATACGCTCGGCCACAGCCTCAACCAGGGCATCATGCAGCTTATCACCTCGGTTACCACGCTTCTGGGCGTTTTGGTTATGATGCTTTCCATTAACGTGGTCATGACGCTCATCGCGTTGGTCATGATTCCGGTGTCGCTTGCGCTCACCCTGGTTATAGTCAAGTTCTCCCAAAAACACTTCTACGCGCAGCAGGCCATGCTTGGCGCCATAAACGGCCAGGTGGAGGAAACATTCTCCGGCCACGCGGTGGTCAAGGCTTTCGGCCAGGAGAACGCGGCGGTGGAAGCCTTCGGTCAAGCTAACGAAAAGCTTTACGAAAGCGCGTGGAAGGCCCAGTTCCTCTCGGGTCTCATGCCGCCCATCATGGCCTTTGTGGGCAACCTCGGCTACGTGGCGGTTGCCATCAGCGGCGCGGCGTTCGCGGTGCGCGGCGTCATAACCGTTGGCGACATCCAGGCCTTCGTGCAGTATGTCAAGAACTTTACGCAGCCGGTCACCCAGCTTGCGCAAGTTGGAAACGTCTTGCAGCAGATGGCCGCCGCTGCCGAGCGCATTTTCGAGTTCTTGGACTTTCCCGAGGAGGAGCCCGAGCAAAGCGCCCTTTCCGCGGCTGAAGCTTGCTGCTCGGTTGAGTTTGACCACGTGTGCTTCGGCTACGATCCTGAGGTGCCTGTCATCCGTGACTTCTCGGCACGCGTCGAGGAGGGTCAGACCGTCGCCATCGTCGGGCCGACGGGTGCGGGCAAAACCACTATGGTGAAGCTTCTCATGCGCTTCTATGACGTGCAGGGCGGAAGCATCCGCTTGGGCGGGCATGACCTGCGCGAGTTTACGCGAGCCGATGTGCGCGGGCAGTTCGCCATGGTGCTGCAGGATACGTGGCTGTTCAGCGGAAGCATTCGCGAGAACATTCGCTACGGGCGCCTTGACGCCACCGACGCCGAGGTCGAGGCTGCCGCGAAGGGCGCGTGCGCCCACCATTTCATCAGCACGTTACCCGGCGGCTACGACTTTGCCATCAATGAGGACGCCTCCAATATAAGCGCAGGTCAGCGTCAGCTTATCACCATTGCGCGCGCTCTTCTGGCCGATCGGCGCATGCTCGTGCTCGATGAAGCCACCAGCTCTGTCGACACCCGAACCGAGCAGCGCATCCAGCGTGCCATGGATGCGCTCATGGAGGGCCGTACCTCGTTTGTCATCGCCCACCGCCTTTCGACCATTCGCCAGGCTGATCTGATTTTGGTCATGCGGGAGGGCGATGTGGTCGAGCAGGGAACGCATGACGAGCTACTTTCCCTTGGTGGATTCTACGCGGAGTTGTATAATTCACAGTTCGAGGAGTGCAAGGACGAGATTGAGGTTTAGAGCTTGAACGCTTCTGCCCCCGAGCTGGATGATATCCGCTCCCTAATCAAGCCCGACGAGAACGGTATCGTTCACGTTGCCGTGTTCGATTTCGACGGCACGTGCATACGGGGAAACTCGCCGGTCGTTCTGGTCAGGTACCTTGCGTTTCGCGGGCTTATAGGGCTGCGTCCCGTTCTTCGCCTCATTAATTGGGCTTTTCGCTATAAATTCCACTTCTCCCAAGAAGAGGCCTTTGCGCGCCAGCAGGTGTTCACGGCGTTTCGCGGAAAGCCCAAAGCCGAGGTCGACGCCTTCCTCCGCCGTTTCTGCGAGGAGCGCATTCTGTGCCGTATGAGGCCCGACGCCCGCGCCGCCATGCTCGCGCACGCCGAAGCCGGCCATGCCGTTTTGTGCGTTTCGGCTACGTTCGAGCCTATCCTCGCACGCGTGGTTGAGTCCGAGCCCATCCAATATTTCGTCTCCACGCGCATGCACGTTGACGAGGCGGGCAACTACACCAACCAGGTTGAGGGCCTTCCCATCGAGGGGGCGGAAAAAGTCAATGCGCTTGCACGGTTGGCTGATTCGGCTTTTGGCGAGGGTAATTGGGTACTCGACTGGGCTTATGCCGACCATTACTCTGACTACGACCTGCTTTCGCAAGCCAACCATCCTCATGCCGTGTGCCCCAAGCCCACGCTCAAACGCATTGCCAAGAAGGAAGGATGGCCTATCCTTAACTGGCCCGAACCCTAATTCCGCGACAAAGGGACAGGTGTGACAAAGGGGCAGGTCATTTGTCACGCTACTGTGGTAAAGCGTTTCAATCCGCTTTACTTCTCCACTGTGACAAACAACCTGTCCCTTTGTCACGGTGGGTTTTAATGTTTCTTCGTAGATAGCATTTTCTGCAAGAAACTTGTGCGCGGTCGGCTAAAATACGCTTGATACACGAATGCGGAGCGTTCCGCGAACTAAGGGGAGGTGCCACTATGTTGGAGAGCTTTGATTCCAACGCCCCGAGCCGTGATGACGAGAGAAGCAACGACACTGCCGAATACCTCGAGCGCGCCCTTGCCGCCAGCGACGCGGGCGATGCCGTTTTGAGCATGCACTTGTACCTCGCGGCCTTCGAGGAGGCTGCTGCTTTTTCCGATGTCCCGTCCGAGGATGCCATACGCGGCCTGAAGCAGGCCTGGGCCTTGGCCTGCCAGCATAAGGAAAGGGCTTTGGCCGAGTACATTTTCGAGAAGCTCGAACCCTTGCTCACGCCCTCTGAAACCGATGCCTGCGTCGCCCAATTGCAGGGTTTGGCGCTCGATCGTTTGGAGCAATTCGGCGTTTCGCGCGAGGATATCGAGGAGATGACCGAGATGATATCGCGCGACCTCATGTCGATGGGGCTTGACGTCGACGTGAACGTGGGAGTCGAGGCCATTCCCGTTGCCCTGCCGCGCCCGACCGAATCCGATGGGTGTTGCTGCGGCGGTTGCGGCTGCGAATCTTCCGATAACGCGGAAGATTCCTCCGAAAACGCCAATCAGGGCGTTGAGTCGGCCGACCAGTTCCTCGCGAAGGCGGCTGAGGAGCTTGCCGTGAAGATGGATGATCCCAAGGCCCGCCCGCTTACGTACGACACGCTGGCCGGCTATGACTCCATCGTCGCAATCATGCGCGATTACGGAATCGGCCTTGAGGACGACCCCGATTTCCTCGATCTGGTGAACATGCTCAACGCGCGTCATGGCGTGGAGGGGATGCCGCCTGTCGATACGCTGCTGTTCCGCTCGCCCGCGCGCGAAGACGCCAATCGTTTCGTCGCGGCCACCGTCGGCGAGCTTGACTGCCCGGCCATGCGCATGCATATGGAGGAAAGCCTGCAGGGCATGCCCCTTCTGTGCGTAACCACGCATGCCGATCATGCTCCTAAGGGCGTTAACCTGCGCGACGCGTTTGCCAATGGCGGCGTGCTCGTGCTTGAGAACGTCGATCTGTGGTCTGCTCCTTTCCCGCAGGATGCCGATGAGCATGCGAAGGGCGGCTTCCTCATGAGCCAGCTTACGCGCGGCGCCCGCGAGGCCGTCAACCTCATTCGCGCTGCGGTAGATAACCCCGATGTCATCGTGCTTGCCACGGCGGCTGCTGGCGAGCAGATCGACGATTTCTTCCTCGACATACTCGAGCCGCTTACGGTTATCGACATCGATTACCCCACGCCCGAAGAGCGCTACGATATCTGGATGGACATCGCGCGCGAACATCCCTCCATCCGCAGCGTCAACAGGGCCGACCTCGTGCGCCTCTCGGCCAACATGCCGCGCTATGACATCTACATGGCGGCGCGTGAGGCCGTTGAGGAGGCCTACAAGATCGGCTTGACCACGCGTCGATACCGTCCGGTCACGCGCGACAACATTTTTGACAAGTTGGCTGCCTATCAGCCGCTCGATTCGACTGAGTACCTTGAGCTCGAGGAAGCCGTCATCCGCGATTTTCGCAACGAAATCGCCGGTATCGACGAGCTGCTTCGCGGCCCGGGAGCCTAGGGGGGCCTTATGGACATCACGCGCCGAAGCGATTACGCATGCCGCATTCTTCGAGCCCTGTGTACGCACGAGGGTCAGTTCCGATCCGTTGCTGAAATTGCGCAGGAGGAGGATATTCCGTACTCCTTTGCGCGTAGCATCCAGCATGACCTTGTGAAAGCCGGCCTTCTGCGCACCGAACGCGGGGTGCACGGTGGCGTGACCATGGCCGTCGACTGCGCCGAGGTCACCCTGCTCGACGTGATGCGCGTAGTGCAGGGCAAGGTGGGTATCGCACCCTGCTCGCAGGACCCTCAATATTGCCAGAAAGCGGCCGGTTGCGCTTATCATGGCGTTTGGTGCCAGGCTGACAAGCTGCTTGCCAACTATTTCGCGTCCATCACACTTGCCGATCTGTTCCGTACTATGAACGACGGCGTGGAGTGTCCGCAGGTAACCGCACGCAAGCAAATCGAAGAGGGCGAAGGGGAAGCCGTTGCCTAGCGCAGGGGTGAAGGGGCTGGCGTCTTTTGCGTCGTCGGCTTCGAGCTTTGTAAGCGGCCCTCTTTGGCCCGATGGCGCGATCTCTCAAGCCGAGTTCGTTGATCTCGTGTGGCGGGAGGGCGATGCCCTGTACCGTGATTTGCCCTGGCGGAGGGTGGATGACCCGTATGCGGTTCTCGTTTCCGAGATCATGCTTCAGCAAACTCAGGTCGTACGGGTGGAGAAGTACTGGGCGCGTTTCATGGCGGCGTTTCCCACGCTGGATGCCTTAGCTGCGGCGGCAACGTCTGATGTCCTGGAGGCCTGGCAGGGCTTGGGTTACAACCGCCGTGCTCTGGCACTCAAGCGTGCAGCCGATGTTTGCGCGGCTGAATACGCAGGAATGCTGCCCGATTCGTGCGAGGGCTTGATCGCGCTTCCCGGCATTGGGCCGGCTACAGCTGCGGGTGTGATGGCTTTTGCGCATCGAAAGCCTTCCGTCTACATCGAGACCAACGTGCGCTCGGTGTTCCTGCACCATCTCTTCCCTGATGAGGAGAAAGTCTCCGACAAGGTGATTGCCCCCTTGGTAGAAGCGTGCTGCCCGCAGCCTAATGCTCCTTTTAAGCGGGACGTGCGTGCCTGGTACTATGCGTTGCTCGATTACGGCTCCGCGCTCAAGGCTGCTGGCGTAAATCCTTCGCGACGAAGCGCCCATTACGCGCGTCAGTCGACTTTCGAGGGTTCGCGCAGGCAGAAGCGCGCATGGATCGTTCGGCGCGTCTTGGCCGAACCCGAAGGGGTTTCTTCGTCAACGGTGTTGCGTGATCTGAATGAAGCTGAGCTGACCGCTGGCCGCGAGGCGGTGGATGAGGCCCTGTTTGCTGCTATCATTGATGATCTTGTGGCGGAGGGATTCTTCAATCGTGAGGGCTTTCTGCTGGTTCCCTAGATACCGAGAAGGTGAAATCGTTGGGTTTGCTCGAAACCTTTCTCATAGGCGTTGGCCTTGCCGCTGATGCATTTGCCGTTGCGGTGTGCAAGGGGCTTGGCATGCGCCGAATCAACTGGGGACAGGCGTTTGTCATCGCATTGTTTTTCGGGGGTTTTCAGGCGCTTATGCCACTTGTCGGCTGGGCGCTCGGTACGCAGTTCGCTGGCCTTATCGAGCCGGTAGATCATTGGATAGCCTTCGGCCTTTTGGCTTTCATCGGCGGAAAGATGCTCAAAGATGCGTTTTCGGGTGAGGCGGAATGCGACGGCTCCTGCGAGGTTCAGGGCTCTTCGCTTGACTACCGGGAGCTTACCATGATGGCGGTTGCCACCAGCATCGATGCGCTTGCAGTGGGGGTCAGCTTCGCCTTTTTGGGCGCGAGCATCTGGCTTGCCGTGGCCATCATCGGTGTGACCACCTTCGTCATCTCGCTTGCTGGGGTTGCCATCGGCAACCAATTTGGCTCACGAATCGAAAAACCCGCCACCATTGCGGGCGGCGTCATACTCATCCTTATCGGCGTGAAGATCCTTGTCGAGGGATTGCTCGGCTAGTCTTTCTGGGAAATGCGCGTGGTAAAGGGACGGAAACGGGAGGTTTGCATGCGTGAGATCGTGATTCGCGAGGAACTGTTTGCATCGGAAACCGAGCTTTGCGAGAGCATGGCCTTGGAATTGGGGTTCGATGACTTTTCGGGCGGTCTTGCCGAGCTGATCGCGCGCCTTTCCGATATTGTTGAGCCAGTGCGCATCGTTATGAAGCATACGAGCTTGTCGGATCCTTCGGCCGAGGCCGAGGGTATGGCCAATATCGAGGGCATGTCTCGTGGTGATGAGATGGATCTTGATTGGTTTGACGTGGCGTGCGCCTTGCTCGAGCGTGCCGATGATTATATCGAGCCGCTTGACGTCATCGTTTATTATGACGATCTCGATGCTGATGAGCCAAACGAGCCCTCCGTGAACGTGCGCGTGAGCGCCCGCGCCGCCCTCTCGCGTCTCGCTCAGGGCAATCGCGACTACCTTTCTGCCCGCAAGGACGACCGAAACATCTCGGCGGGGCGTATTCGCGAGCTCTTTGAGGGCGGGCAGCAACCTTACGCAGTTGTTGTTGCGTGCGCCGATTCGCGCGTGGTCCCAGAGCACATGTTCATGGCGGGTTTGGGAGAGCTGTTCGTCATTCGCGTGGCCGGCAATATCGTAGGTCCCTCTGAACTGGCAAGCGCCGTGTACGCGTGCGATCATTTGCATTCGAAGCTCTTGTTGGTGCTCGGCCATACTCACTGCGGCGCCATCGAGGCCGCTATGGCGGGGGAGGGGCAAGGTGCGGTTGCTGCAGTTACCGGGGCTATCACGCGCGCCATCGGCGATGAACGTGACCCGTATGTCGCAAGCGTCCTGAACGTTCGAGCCGCCATCGACGCGTTGGCTGCCAACGCCGAGATTGCGCATCTCGTGCGCGAGGAAGGCCTTGAGATTCACGGAGCCATTTACCACACCCATTCGGGTGTCGTCGACTTCCTAAGCGAATGCGTAAGGTGTGACAAAGAGACAGGTCGTTTGTCGCAGTAGAGCGGTAAAGCGGCTAAGCGAATTGACGCGCCTTAGCACAGCAGCGTGACAAACGACCTGTCCCTTTGTCGCGTTATTCGCTACTCCACTGGGTAGCTGCCGACCACCTTTACCTCACGCAGCTTCAGGCGTAGGCAGTTCAAGGCCGTCTGCACGGAAAGGTCGTTCACGCTACCTTCGAATTCCATGAAGAACATGTAGTCGCCGAGCTGCTGCTTGGTGGGGCGCGACTGGATCATGGTGAGGTTGATGCCCGCGTAGGCGAACTCCGAGAGAATCATGTGCAAAGCGCCTGCCTTGTCGGCTTGCAGGAAGAGCGCGAGCGTGGTCTTGTAGCGCTCGCCTCTGATCTGCGGGGCGCTGCCGGCCCTTCCGATGAGCGCGAAGCACGTCTTGTTGCCGAAGTGGTCCTCGATGCCGAGTTGCTGCACCTTCGCGCCGTGCAATTCGGCGGCAAAGGCGTTGGCGATGCCGGCGATGGTTTTGTTGGCGGCAGCTAAGCGGGCGCTTTCAGCCGTCGAGGATGTTGTCAGCGTCGAGCGGCCGGGCATGCGCTCGTTCAGGTAGCGCCGGCACTGCGCAAGTCCCTGGGCGTGCGAGGCCACCGTGGTGATGTCCTCAATGGTAGCGTCGGGGTGCATGACCAGACAATGGTGGATGTCGATGGCCTTTTCTGCCAAGATAGAGGCGTTGGAGCGGAAGGCGAAGTTGTCAAGCGTGGCCGTGACCGAGCCTTCAAGCGAGTTCTCCTTCGCCACGACGCCGAAGGCGCATTTCCCGCGGTCGACGCAGTCGAACACCTCGTCGAAGGAAGTGCATTCCACCATGACGGGATCTTCGATACCCAGCTCGACAGCGAAGGAGCGGGCGGCTTCATCGCAGTAAGTTCCCGACGGACCCAAAAAGGCAATGCTCTTCTCAACCACGGTCATGATTGGTCCTCCATATATAAGTATACGAGGCGAAAATTAGCGCCTCGAAATCGGCTCACAGAATTCCCAATTATATGCCTAATCATCAAACGGAGAGGAGATGGGAGGCAATTATGTTACGAGGTTTATAAGTCGTAACATTTTCGTTCCGTTTACGCTATTTGGGAAACATTTTCGCAATTCTCAATACACAAAAAGTTCACGATCAGAGACAATTGCCGCGCATGTAAAAATGACGAGGACACCTGAGGAGGTGTACACATGGAAAATCAGGCCACGCTTTCAGAGTTTGGCAGCATGATGGAGGCTCGCGGCGTGTCCCGTCGCGACTTCATGAAGCTCGCTGGCGCTGTGACGGCTGCCGCAGGTTTGTCCTGCGCCGCAACCCCGCGCGTCGCAGAGGCTCTCCAGAATTCTGTCATCGGCGCGACGAAGGGTAACCTGTACCCGGTCATCTGGATCGAGGGCGCATCCTGCACGGGCTGCACGGAGTCCTTCGCCCAGATCGAGACCCCGGATGCTGCTACCGTCGTACTCGATATGATCTCTCTGAACTATTCCGAGACCCTTTCCGCAGCTGCGGGCTGGTCGGTCGAGGAGGCCAAGGCCCAGACTGTTGAGGCCGGCAATTACATTCTGGTGTACGAGGGAGCCATTCCGCGCGGATGGGGCGGCAATGCCCTGCGCGTTGCTGGCGAGACCGGCATCGAGGCGTTCCTGCATGCCGCCGAGCATGCCAACGCGGTTGTCGCGCTGGGCTCCTGCGCCGTCAACGGCGGCTGGTGCGCTGCGTACCCCAACGCCTCCGAGGCTACTGGTTGCCAGGACATCATGAAGGAGCACGGCATTACCAACGTGCCCGTCGTCAACGTCCCCGGCTGCCCGGCCAACCCCGAGTGGCTTATGTCCGTTCTGGTCGACGTTGTCCTCATGAACGATCCCGGTCTGCTCGACCTTGACGCCCAGGGCAAGCCCAAGGGCATCTTCGGCCAGACCATCCACGACAACTGCGAGCGTCGCGGCCACTTCGAGAACGGCGAGTTCGTCTACGAGTTCGGCTCCGAGGAAGAAGCCCTCGGCTACTGCCTCTATCCGCTTGGCTGCCGTGGTCCGCAGACCATGTCCAACTGCGGCGTCACCCTGTGGAACAACCGCCGCAGCTGGTGCGTCCAGGCGGGCTCTCCCTGCATCGGCTGCTGCGAGGCCAACCCGAACAACCCGAACCAGAACTGGGTCCAGGTCAACACCCCGTTCTACAAGCGTCATCGCGACCTGCGCATCGGCTCCTTCGTGTTCCAGCCGGGCACCGTGGCCGTCAGCATTATCGGCCTGGCTGCCGCTGCCTTCGTGGTTCATGGCTTCGGCATGAAGAAGACCGGCCGTATGGACGGCGGCGCTCCGTTCGAGAAGATCCGCAAGTGGGACAAGGCGCATCCCGAGCAGGCAATCGGCACGTACGCTGATCCTGTCGAGGGCGGCCCTGTTCTCAACGACGAGAAGAATGACTAAGGGAGGTGAGCCTGAATGACTCGTTCTGTTATTGACCCGATTACTCGTATCGAGGGCCATCTGCGCGTTGAGATGGAAGTTAACAACGGTAGGGTAACTGACGCTTGGGTGTCTGGTGGCTGCTTCCGCGGCATGGAGCTCGTCGTGCAGGATCGTACGCCCGAGGACGCTGCCCAGATCGTGCAGCGTATCTGCGGCGTTTGCCCGGTTTCCCATGCGCACGCTTCCGCGATCGCCGCTGAGAAGGCCTATGGCATCACGATTCCGAACAATGCTCGTATCATCCGTAACCTGATCGAGGGCGCGCAGTTCCTGCACAGCCACATCCTGTGGTTCTACAACCTGGCCGCGCTTGACTACGTCAATCCGCTGAACGCTCTGAACGCCAACGCGGCTGACGCCATCGATCTTGCCCAGGCCGCTGGCACTTCCATGAACAGCGACCTCGTTGCCCTGCAGAAGAAGCTTGCTGCCTTCGCTCAGAACGGCCAGCTCTCCATCTTCTCCGGCAACTGGTTTGACTCTGAGGGCGGCACCGGCTACAAGCTGCCTGCCGAGCTCGACCTCATCTGCACCGCCCACTACCTCGAGGCGCTCAAGATGCAGGCCCGTGCTTCCGAGATCTCCGCTCTGCTGGGCGGCAAGATGCCTCACGTCATGACCATCATCCCGGGCGGCACCGCCTTCGTGCCCACCGCTCAGAAGCTGGACGACCTCAAGACCATGGTCGACGAGATCTACAACTGGGTCTCCACCACCATGATCCAGGACACCCTGGCTATCGCCCCGTACTACGCCGACGCGTTCAACTGGGGCAAGGGCTGCGGCCGCTACATCGCTTGGGGCGTTTTCGAGCGTCCGAGCATGGAGTACGCCGACCGTTACCTGCCCATGGGCGTTCTCGACGAGCGTCTCAACCTCTCCGACGTCGATGAGTCCCTCATCGAGGAGTACGTTGGCCATTCTTGGTACAAGGGCGAGGGCACCTATCAGTCCCCGTACTTCGTCACCGAGCCCGAGTTTACCGAGTACAACGTCGACGATCGTTACTCTTGGTGCAAGTCTCCCACCTATGCTGGCAAGACCATGGAGGCAGGCCCCCTGGCTCGTGTCTTTGCCGCTTACAAGCGCGGCGTGCCGTTCTTCGTTCAGAACGTCGACGCCCTGCTCGAGCTTCTGGGCGCGCCCGGCAACTTCGCCGTCCTGCAGTCCACGCTCGGCCGTACCGCCGTTCGCCAGTTCGAGACCCTCTACATCGCCGGCCTCATGCAGGAGTGGGTTGCCGAGCTCATGGAGGCCCTCAAGTCCGGCGACAGCACCTATTTCGCCGAGCCGCTCACCACGACCGGTGCCGGCACCGGCTTCTGGGAGGCTCCGCGTGGCGCCCTCTATCATTCCGAGGCTGTCACCAACGGCAAGATCGACGGCTACCAGATCATCATTCCGTCCACTTGGAACATCGCGCCGAAGAACGCCAACGGCGAGCACGGCCCGATGGAGCAGGCCCTCATCGGCATCCCGGTCGGCGACATCGAGAAGCCCATCAACGCCCTGCGTACGGTTCACTCGTTCGACCCCTGCACGGCTTGCGCCGTCCATGTGACCGAGCCTGCCACCGGCAAGCACTTCGAGACCGTCACCAGCCCTTGGGGGGTGAAGTAAATGGCACATCTCGCGCATTATAAGGAAGCTCATCCGCTGCCGTTCGTGATCCTGCACTGGATCAACGTCGTCTGCATGTTCGTCCTCATCATCACCGGTTTCTGCATTCACTTCCCCTTCGTGCCCTACTTCATGGGCGTTGCCCGCGGCATGCACGTGTTCTGCGGCATCCTCATCACGCTGGTCTGGGTTCTTCGCGTTATCCTCGCCTTCTTCATCAAGACGGCTCCTACGGGTGGTACCCGCAAGGTCGTGCCTGACTGGAAGACCTGGGCTCCGCAGAAGGACAACCGCCATCAGGCTCTCGAGTGGATCAAGTACTACCTGTTCCTGAAGAAGGAGCATCCGCTGGGCGCCAAGCTTGGCGTTCCGCAGAAGATCAGCTACCTCATGATCCCGCTGGTCATCATCGTTATGTGCTACACCGGCCTTTGCATCTGGGGTCCCACCCTGGATTGGGGCATCTGCGTGGCTGGCCTCAACCTGGTTGGCGGCGCTATGCACATGCGCATCATCCACTACTTCCTGATGTACTTCTTCATCTTCTTCATGATGATCCACATCTACCTGGCCAACGTCGAGGGCGCCGAGCCCACGAAGCTCATGTTCTTCCACAAGGAGCATGGCGGCCTGACCTACGATCCCGACCTGCACAACATCGACGGCGAGGACTACTCTGTTGGTGGTCATCACTAAGATGTGCGTAGCGGGCGCGTAAGGCGCTTGGCGCAAACATAGTGGAAGCGAGGGCTGCCGAAAGGCGGCCCTCGTTGTTTGCGTAGAACCGCGAATGCCCGCCTGCGGGCTGGAGCGGCTGGGACGCGAAGGCGATGCTTCCGTCCGCTGCCATAATCCGCTTGTGGGAGCGATGCGGGAGGGGAGTGTTTCGTGCTGTAAGGTATGCGCATTGCAGTAGTAGGTGAAGGGGAGCTCATGGCGCTTACCGACAAGCAAATCGAACAAGAGCGGGAGTTTCTGAAGGGTATTCCGCGCTTTAACCTTGCGGCGTTTCTTCTCCCGCCTTTGTGGGGGCCCGTGTACGGTTACTGGATTACTATCCTCTTCTACCCGGCATGGCTTTTCATGGACAACATGCTCTACGGCGTATACGCTGACCCTACGCCGCTTACCTGCATCTTGGCTGCTCTGGTGTGCATAACGTACGTGGCGTTCTGCGTGGCCTTCTCGCTTGTCTCGCAGCCCATGGCCTATCATAGGGCGCATGCGAAGGGCGTTTCCAAAGAGAAGTACCTCAAACAGCAGCGCATATGGGCGGTGGCCTCGGTTGTCATCACGCTCGTCATGCTGGCTACGGCAACGTATTACAACCTCGAGATCCGTACCGAGATTTAGCGCTTCGTTGAAGTTCGAACCGCTTCGCTGTTGCGCATTAAGATGCATGTATCGCTGGTCGCTTCGGGGTCAACCTGCGTGTTGGTTCGCGGGGTGATTAGACTAGCTGATGGGGTTTGCCGGTCCCTTTGATAGGAGTGTTCATGCGGAAGAAAGCCGCTGTGTTTTTCGTGGGAAACAGGCTTATGCTTGATGAAGGCATTGGGCCTGCCGTTTACGATGCCTTGGTCGAAGGTTACGAAATCCCCGACAATGTGCAGCTGTTTGATGTGGGGTGCATGAGCCTTGACATGCTGCCTTACGTCGATTCCTGCGATTTTATTCTCACGGTTGATGCCGTTGACGGAACGGGTGATCCGGCGGGTACGGTGTATCGTTTTCCGCCTGATGCCATGGCGCGCCATTCTGGGGCTATGGCCTCGCTTCATGACTTGAAGCTGGTCGATCTGTTCGATGCTGCCACCTTGCTCGGTTACGAGGCCGAAGGTTTTTGCGTTGGCATGCAGGTTGAGAACATGGAGCCTGCAGAATACACCATCGGGCTTACCCCGCCGGTGTACGATGCATTGCCCCTGCTCATAGAGACTACGGTGGCCGAGCTTGCCAAACGTGGTTTCGTGCTCGAGCGCAAATAATCGCATGCAATATCCGCTGGCCAGTTCGTCTGTTTCTTGCGTATTAAAACTTCCGAGAGGAAATTGGGGTACCCCTATAATTCCGTTCCATGAAGCAGGTTTTTCGCTTTTCGCGTGCGCATGGCGCAGGAAGCGCGAGCCTTTCACAAACCCACATTCAGGAGGTTTTCATGACTTACGTCGAGCGCGTCATCGAGCAGGTTAAGGCGAAGAACGCCCACGAGCCTGAGTTCATCCAGGCCGTCACCGAGGTTCTGGTTTCCCTCGAGCCGGTTATTGCGGCTCATCCCGAGTACGAGAAGGCGGGCCTTCTCGAGCGTATCGTCGAGCCCGAGCGTGTGGTCATGTTCCGCGTTCCGTGGGTTGATGACGCAGGTCAGGTGCAGGTAAACCGCGGCTATCGCGTGCAGTACAACAGCGCTATCGGTCCTTACAAGGGTGGCATTCGCCTGCATCCCTCCGTCAACCTTGGCATCATCAAGTTCCTCGGTTTCGAGCAGATTTTCAAGAATAGCCTCACCACGCTTCCCATGGGCGGCGGCAAGGGCGGTTCCGACTTCGACCCGAAGGGCAAGTCCGACATGGAAGTCATGCGCTTCTGCCAGTCCTTCATGACCGAGCTGTGCAAGCATATCGGCGCCGACACCGACGTTCCCGCGGGTGACATCGGAACGGGTGCTCGAGAGATCGGTTATATGTTCGGACAGTACAAGCGCATCAAGAACGTCTGGGAGGGCGTGCTTACCGGTAAGGGCCTTACCTACGGCGGTTCTTTGGCGCGCACGCAGGCGACTGGCTACGGCTTGGTTTACATCGTGGCCGAGCACCTGAAGTGCCATGGTGACAGCCTCGAGGGGAAGACCGTTTCCGTCTCCGGCTCCGGCAACGTGGCAACGTATGCTGCGGAAAAGGCCCAGCAGCTGGGCGCGAAGGTCGTCACCCTTTCCGATTCCACGGGTTGGATCTACGATCCCAACGGCATCGACATCGCGCTGGTTCAGCAAATCAAGGAAGTCGAGCGTGCGCGTATCTCCGAGTACGCCAAGCGCCGTGAGGGCGTCGAGTACCATGAGGGTCGCGGCGTATGGAGCGTCAAGGTCGATATCGCGCTTCCCTGCGCAACTCAAAACGAGCTTCTGCTCGAGGACGCGCAGCAGCTGGTTGCCAATGGCGTCCAGATTGTCGCCGAGGGCGCTAACATGCCTACCACCATGGACGCCACCTCTTTCCTGCAGGAAAACGGCGTCGTGTTCCTGCCCGGCAAGGCCGCAAACGCCGGCGGCGTTGCCACTTCCGGCCTTGAGATGTCTCAGAACTCCGAGCGTCTTTCCTGGACCTTCGAGGAAGTTGATTCCAAGCTGCAGGGCATCATGAAGAGCATCTACCACGCGGCCGACGATGCGGCTAAGCGCTACGGCCACGAGGGCAACTACGTGATGGGCGCCAACATCGCCGGCTTCGAGAAGGTTGCCAGCGCCATGATGGCTCAGGGCGTCGTGTAATTCTCGTTTTCCGCTTTCGCCTTAATCCGAAAGGGGCTGTAACAGAAGCCTCTTATGCAAAAAGGACGAGTCCGTTTCGGGCTCGTCCTTTTCTTGATGGGCGGGCGGGCGAGGGCGCGGAAGCGCCCTTACGCCAGGGCTGCCGACCCTCCGGCCAGCAGCGACGCCGGCTTTCCGCCAAGGCCCACGGCCTTCGCCAGCTTCCTCATGTTGTGGCCCATCATGAGCAGCCGCCATTCGTGGGCGACCTTCCCGATTCCGCGCAGCGTGAACCGCTTGAAGCCCCAGTTGCGCTTGACGTCGCCGAACACGGTCTCCACGTCGGTGGCCCTCCGCCTGCGCATCACCAGCCCCTCGTCGCTCGTGAGCAGATCCGAGGCCCGCTTGCGGTAGGCCGCGAGGAGGGGGTTTACCTCTATGGAGCGTTTTCCCGACTTCCCTCGCAGGCACCTCGCGGCGCGCTCGCAGCCAGAGCAGTCGTCGCAGAGGTAAACGCGCACGGTCGACTCCCAGCCCAGGTCGCTCGCCCTCTTCCTCTCCCCGGCGAACGCGAGCCTGCGCCCGCCCGAGCACACGTACTCGTCGGCCTCGGCGTCGTACGTCCAGTTGGCGGGCTGCGACGGGTCCTTGGCGAAGGAGCGCCTCTGCTCCCTGTGGAACATGTTGTGCTTCACGAACGCGCGCACGCCCTCGCCCTCCAGGTACGCGCAGTTCTCCTCGCTGCCGTAGCCCGCGTCGGCCACGACGTCGGCGGGGATGCGCCCGATCGAGGACCTGAGGGACTCGAGGTGGGGCTTCATGCAGGCGGTGTCGCCGGGCCTCTGGTGCACGGTGCAGTGGACGACGAACTGGTTCTCGGTGCCGTTCTGCACGTTGTA
>JAFSHA010000044.1 GCA_017440565.1 Eggerthellaceae bacterium
AGCAGCCCCCAGGGTGTAATCACCCGTTCTCACCACTGGGTGTGCTTTTTGTACTCAGCCCTCGACAGGAAAGACGGCTTAACAGGCAACCAAACATAACAGAAAACGCAAAAAGCTGTCATCTGCAATTGGTGGAAACATGAGCAACCAAACGTGACAATAATCATACAAATCAAAGCACTGGAGGCATGTATGAGTATTGTCGAAGTAAGAAGTCTCGTAAAGAACTACCCCTCCTTCTCTTTGAAGGACGTTACGTTCGGAGTTGAAAAAAGCCGGATTACGGGATTCATCGGAAGAAACGGCTCGGGCAAGACGACGACGATAAAAGCCATGCTGAACCTGATCCATCTGGATGGCGGGTCCGTCTCCTTCTTCGGCATGCCCCTGCAGGAGAATGAGACGGAAACCAAGAAGCACATCGGCTACTCCACGGGAACGGTCAGCTGGTATCCGCGGAAGAAGATCGGCGATATCGTGAACGTCGTACGACGCTTCTACGACACCTGGGATGATGGAGCATACCGGAAGTACCTCGCCCTATTCGGCCTCGATGAGTCGAAGACGCCGATGGAGCTCTCCGAGGGCATGAAGGTGAAGTTCAACCTGCTGATCGCCCTTTCCCATAAGTCCGAGGTGCTGATTCTTGATGAGCCCACAAGCGGCCTCGACCCCTTTTCGCGCAACGAACTGCTGGACGTCTTCTTGGAACTGAAGAGGCACGGCGTCGCGGTGTTCTTCTCCACCCACATCATCTCCGATATCGAGAAATGTGCCGACGATATCGTGTACATCTCGCAGGGGAAGATTGTTGCTGCCACGTCCAAAGACGACTTCATGGAGGAATTCTCGGCACCGGGCGAGACGCTCGAGGACACGATGCTTCGGATGGAGGGAGAGGCGATCCATGCGTAACATACTCCTTAAAGAGATGAAGCTCAGCGCCCACGTGCTGTCATATCTGTTCATCCTGTTCGGCCTCATGTTCTTCCTCCCGGGCTATCCGGTGCTCTGCGGGACGTTCTTCTCGGCACTTGGGATATTCCAGGGGTTTCAATACGCCCGCGAAGCGAACGACACCGTTTTCTCTGCGCTGCTCCCCATTGCAAAGCGCGACGTTGTGAAGGGGCGCTACCTGTTCGTCTGCCTGATTGAGGTTTGCACGCTCCTCCTGATGGCCGTCGTGGTCGTCCTGCGGATGACGGTGCTTGCAGACAACGCCGTATTCCGCAGCAATGCGCTGATGAACGCGAACCTTTTCGCCCTAGGCGGCGCGTTTCTGCTGTTCGGGCTCTTCAACTGGATTTTCGTCGGAGGTTTCTTCAAAACGGCATACAAACTCGGACGGCCGTTCGTCACCTATATCGTCGTGGCTTTCATCGCAATCGCCATTTTCGAATCTTTGCACCATATCCCCGGGCTTGCGTGGGTGAACGCATTCGGCACGGAGAGCATCGTGGCGCAGATGCTCCTGCTTATGGCGGGAATCGCGGCTTGGATTGTGCTGACCGTAGTATCATGCAGGAAAGCCTGCAGGGATTTTGAGAGAATCGATTTATAGGAGGCGTCATGGCGCTGAAAGAAAACCTCGCGATGCTCCGCAACATGCATGGGTATTCCCAGGAGGCGATCGCTGAGAAGATCGGCATCTCGCGTCAGGCCTACGCGAAGTGGGAAAGCGGCGCGACCGTGCCCGATATCGAGAAATGCGCTCTGCTTGCGCAGGTATACGGAACCACGATCGACAGCTTGGTGAGAACCTTCGCAGTAGAAGGCATCGGCACATTGCCGCCCGCACCAACGGGAAAGAATATATGGGGCGTTGTAACGATCAGCGATAGAGGGCAGATAGTCATTCCGAAAGGGGCAAGGGATCTGTTCGACCTCGAGGGAGGGCAACGGCTGATCGTGGCGAGCGACGAAGTCGGCATCGCATTGATTCCCGCAACGGTGTTCGAGCAGATTATCAAAAAGGGCATGGAGTATATGTCGGTTACTTCTAATGAGAACTGATCGAGCTTTGTCAGGAGTGTAAATGCTCTAAACATATGTGGCTATTCCCACTCAATAACGAGCTACTCGAATTCGATTGCCCCGTTTTCGCCTATTTTCTCAGAAATCCACTCCCATCGCGCTTCCATGTACCGCGACGTGCCGTTTCGTACCGGATGGGGACAAAGCGGGGACAAAAACCGAAAAAATACGACCTTGTGAAACACATCCGGGTCGGCGGCGCGCAGCCGCTCCACGTCTATGCCGACCTCGCCGTGGATGTCGTTCATTTCGCTCTCCTTCTCTCGTTTCGGTCCCAATCGGGATGATGACCCGTTTCCAGCGTGGCGCAACCCTGCAGGCGGCCCATCTGCACCGTTGCGCCAGGGTGCGGCGTGGAGTATGGACCGCCGGTTTCTCGGCGCGCGCCTCATTTCTCGACGGCGTACACACATTGTTCGCGTTCGGCGCTGCAGACCCCTTTTCCCAGGATCTTTGTTCCGAATTGAGATACAGACGATCAGAGGCTATCCTGCTCATCAGGATGCTTGCATACTTTGATGGTGCGAGTTGCGGACATGCAAGAGCTACGCGTTTGGTTCGTTTTCAGCGGTGTTGGAAGTATCGGCTCAATGAAAAGCCAAGTCGACATTTTCGTAGACCGAGGTTTAGAAATGGCTTTTCTCGCTTGCACAGACATGGTGCATAAAAGCGTTTTGCTTGGGAATTCTAACGAAATAAATAACCGCATAACGTAAATGCAGCCATAGATACAAAAGGAATCGAATGGCCAGAGAAGATTGCCCTTACCGATGGTCGATTCTTGACAGGCAAACTCAAGCCTCGTTAATATTACATGGTTTGCCAGACCGAATTAACAAAGGAGGGGTGTCGTGGTTGGTCTTTTCCGCACGTGGATGAGCGCCTAGAAAGCGGCGCTGTTGTGGCGTCGCGCTGTTTTTCTGCACGCCATTTCACGATTGGACATAACCATGATATTTGAAACCTCTCGGGGCAGGTCTGCTCTGCTGTGCCATTCATGGCAATTCAAGCTTTGTTTCGTATGGGGCGGGGAGCTCGTTTCGACATTGACGAGTTCGATTCTCCAGATGGGTCTTATTTGGCATCTCGCCCTCACGACAGGGTCGTCTTCTCTCCTCTCCTTAGCATCGCTGGCAGGCTTTCTGCCGATTGCTTTGTTCGGAATCCTTGCGGGCGCCGTTGTCGACAGACTGCCTTTGAAACGTGTCCTCATCGGCGCCGACCTCTTCATTGCCGCGGTGGGTGCCGCCTTGGCGATTGCCTCGTTGGCCGGCAGCTTACCTGCATGGCTAATTCTCATCGCCCTGTTTCTCCGTGCAGTTGGCACTTCGTTCTACACGCCAGCCTCCCAATCTCTCACGCCCCATCTCGCCCCGCCAGAGCATCTCGTTCGCCTATCGGGGGTGACTCAGGCGATTCAGTCCGGCGGATACATTCTTGGCGCCGCGCTTGCAGCAGTGATTTATCCCGTGGCGGGCATTACCGCTATGATTGTCCTCGACGTGCTGGGAGCGCTTTTCGCTTCTTTAGCCGTCCTCGCCGCACAGATAGACGCAGGGGGCCTCGACGAAGCCGACCGCAGCTTGTCCTTTTCCAATAAGGTTCGAGAGCTCTTCTCTGAGATTTCGGACGGCTACAAGCTGATTAGGGGGTACAGGGGGCTGTTCGCCCTTCTCTGGTGCGGGTTCGTCTTCGCTTTCGCGTTCTCTCCGCTCGCGGCATTGTTCCCAATAATGACCTTGGGGCATTTTGGCGGTAGCACGGGGGATGCCGCTTTGGTGGAAATCCTTTTTTCTGCAGGCATGCTGGCTGGGTCCGGTATCTTGGCGGTTACGGGAGGGTTCCGCAATAGGTCGTTCACCATGGTCGCCGCGATTGCCGGCTTCGGCATTGCCGCAATCGTATCCGGATCGCTCGGCCCGTCATTGTTCGCTGCTTTCCTGCCGATGAGCTTTCTTATGGGCGCATGCTCCCCGTTGTACGCGGGAACCCAGACTGCCCTTATGCAGGAGCAGATACCTCCTGAGTACCTAGGCCGCGTTTTCGGCCTCTACGGAACCATCATGGCGTGGGGCATGCCCATGGGCCTCGCAGCCCCCTCCGTTTTTGCGGATCTGCTTGGAGCTCCGTTATGGTTCGTCGGCTCTGGAGCGACCATGGTACTGCTTGCGATGGCTATGCTGCTTGCTCCGAGCGTCCGAAACGTGGGGAAAAGAGATACCGGGCAGATTCAATAGCCCAAGTATTCGAAAAAAGAGGCAGCAGCCATCGGTTCACGCGTCAGCCTTCAAGCCCTTGCGACGACGAGGTATTGCACCGACATCCCACATCGCGCTCCTTATTCGTCGCTAGGACAAACGAATGAATGTTGAACGACGTTCGAATTGGCCTGAACCAGCCTCGGATCGCGCGTCAGCATGATGGCTTCCCACTATGACCCCGCCTCGTCGTCCCAGACGAGACGGGGCTTCCTCTTCGAGTACGCGGCCCTGAGGAACGGGACCTGGTCCTCCTCCACGCGGCCGAGGTAGGCCACCGTCGTCTGCCTCGGCCTGCTCACTTGCGCGGGGCCGTCACGCCCGTGCTGTGCCAAGCGGGGCTAGGCCCCGGTTGGGCCGCCCCATCCCCTCGCGCAGAAACCCGGTCAGAGCCTCCTCCCAAGGTACGCCTGCAGGACGCGCGCGAACTCCTGCGGGCGCTCCTTCTGGGGCCAGTGCTTGCATCACTCCATCAGGTACACTTCGCAGTCTGGGATCTTCTCGCCGGCAAGGATGGCGCCTTCCACGGGAACCGCCCGGTCGAG
>JAFSHA010000045.1 GCA_017440565.1 Eggerthellaceae bacterium
ATGGCCGAGCTTCGATGCGTTCAAGAGGGACCTCGACGCCTACGTCATCCACTGGAACACGAGGAGGAGGCAGGTTAAACTGAAGGGACTGACCCCGGAGGAGTTCCGGAATCAGTCCCTGAGTGCGGCGTAGGCCGCTTATTAGCCCGTCCAGGAACTGGGGTGCAGTTCATGTATCAGGTGGGGCCTTATTAATTTGGTTCCGGAAGTCGTTTTTGTAAATGCCATGAGGCTCGCTAGCTGAAGCTCCGTAGCACGTGGGGCGGTAAAGGCTGTAGCCGCAGATTGGCTCATCGTTTCATGGGGGTTCAAATCTGTGCAGCCTTGTGCGAGAATACAATAGTTAGCCATGTATAACTTATTGAGGAGCTCGCACATGTCAGGCAAAAACTTCGAAGGGGTAGCAGATACGCTCTACATCCCGCTGACCGCGCGCGTGTTCGTGTCGAAGAGGTTCCCCGAGTATTTCTTCGACCCCAAGTCGCTCGAGCTGGAATCCGCCATCCCAGGTGAGAGCATCCAGGCAGGCTCCAACGAGTACACGATGATCGCATCGGCTGCGCGCTACCACAATCTCGACGAGATGGCGCGTGCCTATATTACCGTGCACCCTTCTTGCAACATCGTGAACGTGGGTTGCGGTCTGGAGACCATGTTCTGGCGAGTGGGGCCCGACGCCCCCGATGCGCGGTTCGTAGCAAAAGCGATACGATAGCTTCACGAACGGCGAAAACAGCGCCGCCGACGCTTCCGTGTACCGGAAGACGCCGGCTGGTGCGCTGGGGTGTTCGCCGTTACTTGCCAGCGCCGGCTGCTTTCTTGGCCTTGTTGGCGGTGGTGATGAGCGAACCCATGAAAGCGATCTTCTTGAAGGCGTTGAGCTTGTTGACCCGCGCCATTATCGCCTCTTGGAGCTCCACGCCGTCGAAGTCGTAGCCCATCTTCTCGGCGCCGACCCTCAGCCATTTGCCGAGGGCGTTCTGGTCCTTGCCGTCCATCTCCACGTCGTAGCAGAGACCTATCACCTCTTTTTTGAACGCCTTGTCCGCCACGAGCTTGGCGGCGAACTCCTGGATGGTCATGTCGGGCATATGGTCCTCCTCGCAGTTGGGGTTGATATCGTCGGCTGCTTTGCCTTCTAGGCCTCGGCTTCGGCGATCTTCTCGCGCGCCGCCGCGATCTTTGCCTTGAGCTCGTCTGCAGCCTCGTCTTCCGCGGGCTTGCCGGCGCCCTTTATGGCCGCCTCGCCCTTCTCGCGGACGTCGCGCGCCGCGCCCTGCGCGTAGTAGCCGAGCCCGGCGCCGAAGTCCTGCGCGTTCTCTGCGAACTCTCCCGCGCCCTGTGCTACGAGCCCGCGCGTCTCCGCCCCGCTGCGGGGGGCTAGCGCCAGCGCCGCGAGAGCTCCGAATGCGCAGCCGATGGACGCGCCCATGATAAACGTCGATATCTTGTTCATGATCGCCTCTTTCCGTTGGTCAACGATACGTGCACATTATAGGCGAGAATCCCGCCTGGGAACCGGGGACACCTCCCTGGCAGAACCCAGTCGGCAGACGGATTACCGACCGGCCTCCTTCAAAAATCCCTGACCGTTTTACAAGGTCAGGGACGTGTATTTGGTCGCGGGGGCCGGATTCGAACCGACGACCTTCGGGTTATGAGCACGTGTCTTTCGTATCGGAACGCCTCGTTTCTCCCGTTTCTGAAACCGTAATCCCAGATAGACGCCGAATTTGCCATCTCGTTCCCTCGGCTCTTTCGGGACGTGCTCTCTGTCTTTCCCCCCGATTTCCCCCCGATTGCTCGAAATCGGCGTTTTCGGTTCCCCCCTCGCAGTGTTTGCATCGAGCCGCCGGAGACGGGCAGCCCGATGGCTGGTCCTGCAAACACGCCGCGCGCCCGGCCCGGCGGGCTCGCGACAGGCCTCGGCCTAATCCGCATGCGCCAGGCCGCCTGCTTGCCGCTCCTTTGCCCTCTTCTCGCGAAAGCCGACCTGCGCCAGCGCGAAGAACGCGGCCACGAAGGCCCGTATCACCGCCAGGTCGAATCCCATCTGGAGCAGCCCGGCGCCGCGGAGCATGACCGCGCGCAGAGCGTCCACGCCGTACGTGAGCGGCAGGCAGGCGCTGACCGCCTGGAGCCAACCGGGCGCCGACGAGAGGTCGAAGAGCCCCGAGAGCAGGATCTGCGGGACGACGAACAGCAACATGAGCACACTTTCCCGGGAAAAGTGTGCCATCGGCGGGCTTTCGGGGTTCGTATCCACAGTGGTCTAACAGAGCAAATAATTTATTCAGCGTGTGGCCATTCATACGAACAAATCGTTTGCCGTGATTTCCGACTGGATGACGCCCCAATACGTATTGCACTTCACGCCATGGGGGCTCACCATCGTGAGATGGAGAGCCTTCCGCGTTCCTGTCTCGCCGGCAAAACTGGCCACCTTGTGTTGCAAGGATGCAGCATAAGCCTTGTCCACTTCGAAAGGCCCAGATCAGCCATAACTATATTTCAATATTACTTATGGCTGATAAGTTTCTTCGACAGCCTGGCGGCTGGATGGCGCCTCTCGGCCTCCTCCACGTTGCTGAAAATCTCGTTGAGCTTCTGAGCTGCGGGGACGTTACAGCGATCGAGCAAGCGCATGGCATAGTCGTGAAGCGTCGTCGATGCCAGGCGTTGCCGCATTGCCGCGACGGCTTGGTCGAGCTCCGTCGTCAACGTGCCGAACAGCTCTGATTTGATGGAGCATGTGCCGGAAAGCGGCGCCTCCACGCCGAACACTCCCGCCCTGTCGAGCGGGGTTATCGCCTCGACTATTTCAAGCAGCGATATGCTTCGCGCATCGCGGGCCAGCTCCAAGCTGCGCCTGCCCGGCCCGGTTTCGAGCAGGCCCGCCCGCTTCAGCTTCCCGTATATCCTTCGCACGATGACCGGATTGCAGCCAGCCCATTCGCCGATGAGCCCGCTTGTGGCATCGACCTCTGGGAAGAACTCGGCCAGCAACAGTGCCAGCAGGGCTATCTCCACTTGCGATTCTCCGCGCCTCGGCATGGCCGTCCTTCCCTCCTGTAGCTATTGTGCGCACTGGGGAAACGCGCCTCAATTGCCAATCTCCCAGCGGGGGCGGCCTGACGCATGCCCGTTGCCGCAGCTCGGACAGGCGGGCAGCGCCCGCCCCTACTGGGCAACCGGGCAAAGACGCGTTCCCTTGAGGTATTGTAACTTTGACAGTTGCATTTATCCAGTGTATGATTTATTGTAACTTATATTGTTACGTTTATCGAAATCGAGGAGGCGGAGATGGGCATCAAGACGAAACTTGAGGCAGCAGCCGTCGAAAAGGCGATCGGCTACCTGTTCGATGATCCCGAACGCAACATTCCCAAGATCATGGACCTCGTCGACCGCGCGGTGCCGGAAGAGCTGTATCCCTCGCAAAGAAGGTCGATCAGGCGTGCCATCGAGGAGCGCAACAATTGGTACGAGCTCATCCTGCGCTTCGCCGACCTCGATCGATACGTGGCCAAGCGCATGGGGACGACGTTCGCCGTCAGCGCGAACCTGGCCTGTTGGCCCGTGCAGGAGAAGAACCGGGATGATTACGGCTGCAACATACCCTGGGCCATCCTGCTCGACCCCACGAGCGCCTGCAACCTGCATTGCCGGGGCTGCTGGGCAAACGATTTTGCAGGCACGATGAACCTGAGCTATGACGAGATCGACTCGATAATACGCCAGGGCAAGGCGCTCGGCACCCATGTGTACATCTACACAGGAGGCGAGCCCCTCGTGCGGAAGCGCGACCTCATCCGACTGTGCGAGGAGCATCCCGACTGCCTGTTCCTCTCGTTCACCAACGCGACGCTCATAGACGACGCGTTCGTCGAGGACATGGCGCGGGTAGCCAACTTCGTGCCCGCCATCAGCGTCGAAGGGTTCCGGGAGGCGACCGACTCGCGGCGCGGCGAGGGCACGTTCGCGAAGGTGACCGAGGCGATGCGGCTCATGCGCAAACGGGGCCTCCCCTTCGGCGTGTCGTGCTGCTACACGTCGGCGAACGTGGACGATGTCGCAAGCGAGCAGTTCTTCGATTGGCTGATCGAGCAGGGCGCGCTGTTCGCATGGCTGTTCACGTACATGCCCATCGGGAAATCCGCCCCTACCGACCTTATGGCCTCGGCAGACCAGCGCGAGTACGTCTACCATTTCGTGCGGAAGATGCGCGACGAAAAACCCCTGTTCACCATGGATTTCTGGAACGACGGCGAGTTCGTGGGGGGATGCATCGCGGGCGGCAGGCGCTACCTGCACATAGCCGCTTCCGGCGATGTGGAACCGTGCGTCTTCGCCCATTACTCGAACGCGAACATCCGCGAGTCGACGCTGCTCGAAGCGCTCAAGAGCCCCCTGTTCATGGAGTACCACGACTGTCAGCCGTTCAACGAGAACCTGTTGCGCCCCTGCCCCATACTGGACAATCCCGGAGAGCTCGCGCAGATGGTGGAGCGCTCGGGCGCCGCGTCCACCAACCCCGTGGACGGCGAGGAGGCAGCCGACCTCTGCGCGAAATGCGCCGACGTGGCGCGCGCATGGGAGCCGGTCGCGAACCGCCTCTGGGAGGACCCGGCTGACCCCCGCTTCGAGCTGAGGCACCGCATCGACGGCGGCATGGCCCAATCGGACCTGCACAAGTTCGCCGAGCTCGGCAGGCTCGGCGAGGAGTAGCCTCGTGGGCACAGTTGCGCAAGGGCCTCGGAAAGTCGGCCTCATCGACGTCGGCGGCGGTCTCCGCGGCGCCTACGGTGCCGGCGTGCTCGACCGGTGCATCGACGACGGCATCCGTTTCGACTACTGCATAGGCGTATCTGCCGGCAGCGCGAACGTCGCCGCCTTCCTCGCCGGCCAGAAAGGCCGCAACCTGCGCTTCTACGCCGACTACAGCGCCCGCCCCGCGTTCATGGGCCTCGGGGCGCTTCGGGCGTCGGGCTCGTTTCTGGACGTGGAGTACGTGTACGGCACCCTCTCCCAGGAAGACGGCGAAGATCCCCTGGACGTGGCGGCCGTGCGCGAAGCAGGAGTCCCCTGCGAGCTAGTGGCGACCGATGCCCGAACCGGTGCGGCGTGCTACCTATACGCAGCTGCGCAAAAGAGGCGCAACCCCGAGCGGACTGCACAAGCTCCATCAGAAGCTCTCCCAGATAATGAAGCAGGCGGTCTTCGCGCTCGCGGAGCTCGTCGACGCAGCCGCTGCGGAGGCCGAGGCGGAAGATGCGGTAACATCGCTTGCCTGTGTGGCGAGAGAGCGCTTCGAATGAGGCGCTGGCGGTGCTTGCGCTGGATGCGGTGCCGGTGGAGCAGGCGCCGATCTATGCGGCCAGCATGGCTGCGATCCTAATGGCGCAGATCTTCGAAGTTTTCATGGGAATTCCTTCCCGTCGGTTCATCGTTGCTATTGGACACAATGACCAGTTAAGCTGAATAACGTCTGAAAGAATCAAGACAAATGGGTAACAAGCATTCATTATTGATGCAGTTTTGAATTGCAGCAGGCCATCAAAGATGTTTCTCCATTTATAATCTGCATCCGGTTATTAATGATCAAGCATGAATAAACGTAGCAGCAAAACACGGCAGGCACATAAGCGGAGCACGTTGCGTTATCTGGCAAACATAGGGCGCATTCTCGTGCGCGACCTAAAACGGTTCGGCAAGGCACCGGCTGCGATTATCGTCGCCGTGTTCCTTCTGGTCCTTCCGTCGCTGTACACATGGTTCAACGTGCGCGGCTTTTGGGATCCGTATGACAACACCGGCAATCTGCGTGTCTGCGTGGTCGACGAGGATGAGGGCGCTGTGGACGATTTGGCCGGCGAGCTCGATGTGGGCGCGCTCGTGCTGGAGCAGCTGCGCGAAAACGGTCGATTGGGCTGGGTGATCACGGATCGCGCCGATGCGATGGAGCAGGTGAGCTCCGGTCGGGCGTATGCGGCATTCATCATCCCTACGACATTCAGCCGCGATCTTGCCGCATTGGTGCACGGCGGGCAGGTTCAACCGCTCATCGAGTACTACGTGAACGAGAAGGCCAGCCCCGTTGCCCCGAAAATCACCGACGTCGGGGCGACGACGCTGGATACGACTATCAACGATGCGTTCGTTTCGACGGTGAGCGGCGTGGTCACCGAGCGGATCGAAGCGTCGGCGCTCAGCGTGCAGGGCGATCTGGAACGCGTGCAGGGAAACGCGCTTGCGGAGCTGACACGCGCATCGGCGGGTATCGAAGACGCGCGGGCGTCGCTCGATGGCCTTTCGACGGCGGCTTCCACGGCAATGGGGCGCATCGGGGAGGCAAAACCGCTCCTCTCCTCGGCGAAAACGCAGATAGACAACGTTTCCGAAGGGCTGGGCGAGACCGCGGCGCTCGTCGAATACTTGAACACGGAGCTCGTGCGGTTCTCGCTAACGGCTGGCACGGCTCTGGACGATGCGTCAGCAGAGTTGGGGCAGGCCATCGTGAAAGCCGATTTCGCCATTCAGGAGACAGCGAGCGGTCTTTCGGCAGCTCACGGCGCTGTCGAAGCGGCGCTCTCGCAGGGTGAAGCAGCGGCGCAGGCGGCATATGATGCCGCTGCCGAACTGCGCGCCGCTGCAGAAGGCGCTGCCGACGAAGAGCAGCGAGCGGCGCTTTATGCTCTCGCGGACGAGCTCGAACGCGAAGCTGCCGCCGCCGAACAGGCAGTGGAGGACCTCCGCACGCTTTCGGAGAGCGTGAACGCTCTCGGCGAGCAGATGCTCGCCGCCTCGGAGGAAACGAGCGCGCAGGCGAAGCAGGCAATCGGGCGCGCAGACTCCTACCGCGAGCAGCTGAGCACCCAGACGATTCCCGCGGTGAGCGAGGGATTGGCGAAGATATCCGCGGCTGCAAGCGCGCTTTCCGCGTCCGTGGCGGCACAATCCGTGCTGATCGACCAAGTGGGCGCCGTGCTCGACCAACTGTCCCAGACGCTTGCGCTGTCGAAGAACGCGCTCGCGCAAACGGACGGCATGCTCGCGGATGTGGCGGGGGAGCTTCGCACGGTCACCGCCGACGTGGCGGCATTGCGCTCCGCCGATGCCATCGCCCACGATTTGGGCTTGGACAATCTGGACGTGTCGAAGATCGCCGACTTCATGATGTCGCCCACGGTGGTGAAAACCGAGAAGTTCTACGCGCTGGACAATTATGGTTCGGCGATGGCGCCCCTGTTCATGAATCTGACGCTGTGGATCGGCGTATTCATGCTGATGGTGATCATGCGTCTGGAAGTGGACGACGAGGGCGTGCGCGACACCACGGTGACGCAGCGCTATATCGCGCGCGGATTGCTGCTGTCGGTGATGGCGGCGCTTCAAGCGGCGATCTGCTGCACAGGCTGTCTGATTCTGGGCGTCCAATGCGCAAGCGTGCCCGTGTTCTTCCTAACGGCCATAATCGCCTCGTTGGCGTACCTGGCTATCCAATACGCGCTTTCGACGACGTTGCAGCATGTGGGGAAGGCGTTTTGCATCATCCTCGTATTCGTGCAAATCCCGGGCGCGTCGGGGCTGTATCCCATCGAGATGACCCCCGCGTTCTTCCAGACGGTTTACCCGCTGTTCCCCTTCACGTACGGCATCGACGCCATGCGCGAGGCCATCTGCGGTTTCTACGAGAATGCATGGGGTGCGAACATCGCCGTGCTGTTGGGGTTCCTCGTGGCGTTCGACGTGTTCGGCTCGGTTGCGCGCCCTTATCTGGCCAATCTGAATCGCCTGTTCGCGAAGCAGATCGAGCAGAGCGACATCATCAACATCGAATCCACGGAGCTGCCGGAGCGCCATTACCGCATCTCGCAGATGATCAAGGTGCTTGCCGACCGCGAAGAATATCGGCAGGAAATGCAGCAAAGCACGGCGCGTTTCATGCAGCTGTACCCGCGCTTGAAGATGTGGGCGATTGCGGCGGGAATCGCTGTTCCCGCTATCGCGACCATAGTCCTTGCGGTTTCGCAGGCAACCAAGGCGGCCATGCTTGCCTTGTGGTTGGCGTGGCTGGTCGTTATTGTGCTGTTCCTTATAGGTATTGAGTACATGAAGGACAGCCTGGAGAGGCGCCTTTCGCTCGATGCACTCAGCGACACCCAGGTGCAGGCGCTTTATACCGGCCGCAAGCATAAGCAAGGCGACGGCGGGGAGGCGCAGCGATGAGAAACGCATGGCGCTTGTTCGTGGGCGACTTGAAGCGTTTGCGGTCCAACGTAATCACAGGCATCGTAGTGCTCGGCCTTATCGCGTTGCCCTCGTTGTTCTCGTGGTTCAATATGCTTGCCTGCTGGGATGTGTTCGACAACACGGGCAACCTGACGGTTGCCGTGGCCAATTCCGACGAGGGCTACGAGAGCGATCTGGTGCCCATACGCGTGAACATCGGTGAGAACGTGATGTCGGCTCTTCGCGAAAACGAGCAGATGAACTGGTATTTCACGACAGAGGAAGACGCGGTGGAGGGCGTGCGCGCGGGCCGCTACTATGCGGCGGTGGTGATTCCCGCCACGTTCAGCCGCGATATGATGTCGTTTTATTCCGATGACGTGGAGCATGCGGCGATCATCTATTATTCCAACGAGAAGAAAAGTGCGATTGCGCCGCGCGTGACCGACCAGGGGGCCGACCAGATCGCCGCGCAGGTGAATCGCACGTTTGCGGAGACGCTCGGGTCGACTGCTTTAAGCATCGTTTCGGCTCTTTCGGATTACGCGGACAACGCGGATGCAAGTGGAAGGATTGCCGCGCTCGGCGCGCATGTTCAAGCAGCGGGCGAGCAGATGTCCCACGCAGCTTCGACGTTGCGCGCGTATGCCGACGTGCTCTCCCTCTCGCGGCAGCTGGTGGCGAGTACGGGATCGCTCGTGTCGACAGCGCAGCAATCGGGAGACGAAATCGCAGGTCGGATAGCTGAAGCGCGGAGCGCGGCGGAATCGGTCGCCTCTGCGTTGGATACCGCGGTCGCGTCGCTTTCCGAGGCTATAGCCCAAAGCGCGGAGGGCTACGACGCGATGTCCGAAGCCATCGACCAGGCATTCGATATGGCCGACAGCGCTTCAGGGGATGCCGCTGCAGCGTTGCGCGACCGTGCGGCGGTGGTGGATGGCCGCGCTGCCGCTTGGCGCCAGATAGTGGATCGGCTGGATGAATTGGCCGATCAGCTGGACGAAGAGGACGCGGCTGCGGTGCAACCCGCGCTCGAGCGCATGCGCAGCGCGGCAGCCGTGCAGGAGCAGTTGCGCGATGCCCTGTACGCAGCCGCCGACGAGGTGGAGCGCCGTGGCGCTTCGACACAGGAGCAACGTGCGGAAGCAAAGGCGTTTGCCGAGCAGGCGGCGCAGCATGTGCGTGATGCGAAGGCGGATTACGATGAGAATCTGAAGCCTTCGCTCGACCGCCTGTCGGTCGTCGTCGCCCAGCAGGCCGATGCGCTGCGTGCGGCGAGCAATCTGCTTTCCGAAGTGGAGGGCGATATCATCTCGGGTGCGGGCTCCGTGTCCAATGCGCTCGACGATGCCTACATCAAGCTGGATAACGCCGCCACAACGTTGGAATCGTCATCGCAGAAGCTGCAGGACCTGGGCAAACGTATGGTCGATGCGCTTGCGGAAGGCGATACGTCGGTATTGCGCGAGATTCTGGGTTCCGACCCGCATGCGTACGCGTCGCTGCTCGCAGCGCCGGTGGCAATCGATAGGCATGCGGTGTATCCGGTGGAGAATTTCGGTTCGGCGATGTCGCCTTTGTACACGCCGCTTGCGCTTTGGATTGGCGCGTTGCTCATCATGGTAGCGCTCAAGCTGAACCCTTCGGAACGCACGCTTTCGGAGCTGGACGACCCATCGTCGGCGGAGGTATTCTGCGGGCGCTTCGGTGTGGTGGCGCTGCTCTCGCTTGCCCAGAGCACGACACTTTGCATGGGCAATCTGCTGTTCCTGCATGTTCAAGCCGTGCATCCGTTGCTCTATCTGCTGTGTTTCTGGGTGTCGGGGCTCTCGTTCGCATTCATCATCTACACGCTGGTTTCCGTGTTCGGCAATCTGGGCAAAGCGCTTTCGGTCATCTTGCTGATCTTGCAGGTTTCAGGCGGCGGCGGAAGCTATCCGCTGCAGCTGCTGCCGCAGTTCTTCCAGAATGTGAGCCCGTATCTGCCCGTCACGCATGCGGTGCGCGCGATGCGTGCGGCCATGTTCGGCATCTATGCGAACGATTTTTGGGTCGAGCTTGGGCTGGTGGCGGCGTTCACAGTGCCGCTGCTGCTCGCCGGTCTGGTGCTGCGCGGCCCGCTCGTGAAGGTCGTAGGCCGCTTCGTCGAGCGCGTCGAGGCGTCCAAGCTCATGTGAGCAAGATGACAAAGGGACCGTCCCTTTGTCATCTAACGAGCTCGTAAGCACGCGTGCCGATACCGAGCTCTTCGGCATGTTGCAGTTGCAGGCGTCATTCCGCATGGGGATGAAGCGCGTTCCAGTGGTCCGTTTCGCCGCCGAACTCCTCGAGCGCTTCGGAAAGGCGGGTGCCGGCGTTTATCGGCTGTGCGCAAATCGCATCCGCTGCGGCCTGGTCGATGGCCACCGGATCCCACGAGGCGAACATGCCCACGTTGGGCACGACGGGTGCGTCGTTGTCGGGGAAGCAATCGCAGCCGGGCGTGATATCGGTCGCGATGCTCACGAAGAAGCAGCGTTGCGGCTTGGAGGCCACCACGGCCGAGGCGTATTCGGCCATGCGCAGCTGCAGGTCGTGGCCGCTATTGTTCTGAACAGGGAGAATGGCCACCATCGGGCACATCGCGTTAAGCATCCGCAAGCGTCCGCAAGCGTAATCGTACATGCATTATCCATATGGGAGTGGGTTATGTTTGGTGCAGAGAAGCACCGATTATTCATGGGCAAAACGTGGGCAAACAGTCCATCTAGAGCCATTAATTAGCAGCCGTTCACCGATAGTTCCATGCATTTTTGCCCATAATTTGCCCATAGAGCGAGGTATTCACG
>JAFSHA010000046.1 GCA_017440565.1 Eggerthellaceae bacterium
CGCAGCTCTTTCGTTTTGCGTCTACGTTGCGCACAAGTGAATTCCCCGTGTCGGCACGCCATTTCCCTCGCGTCTGCCGTACAATACCGAGGTCGCGGAAACAATAGGAAGCCTAGAGAAGGAAACCTATGAATAAGGAAGTTCTTATCAGGTTGGAGAAGCTCAACCAGCTTCGTCTGACCGACGAGCAGGAGGCGGCCACGCTGGCGTTTTTCGACGAGCGTGAGGCCGAAATGACGGCGCTTGACGCCATCGATACGACCGATGTCGTGCGCATGGTGCATGTGATGCCGCTCGAGAATGTGCTTCGCGAGGACGTGGCGTCTCAGCCGTTTACGCGCGAGGCCCTGCAGGCGGGCGCGCCTGCGGCCGAAGACGGCTACTGGCAAGTGCCGCGTACGGTGGACTAGGCGAAGGGGGCGCTTCATGAGCATATATATTAGTAAGGCCCAGGACGTTGCCGGCAAAGCAGTTGCCCTGGAGGACCTTGTTCTCACTACGGCTCTGCCCACGACGGGCGGCTCGAGAATGCTCGAGGGCTACATGAGCCTGTTCGATGCGGAAGTGGTCGGCAAGCTTGAAGCGGCTGGCTTCGGCATTGCCGGTAAGGTGAACGTCGGCGAATTCGGCTTTGACGTGCTGGGTGAGACGTCCTACTTCGGCACGTGCGCAGACGCCGAGGGCAATGTTGTCTCGGCGACTTCCGCCCTGCTGGCTGAAGGCGAAGTCGAGGCCGTGGTGGGTCTCGACGTCAACGGAGCCCAGCGTCGCGCCGCCGCCCTTTCCGGGCAGGTGTGCGTAAAGCCCACCTACGGCGCCGTTTCCCGTTTCGGAACCATTGCGGTCGCCTGTTCGGGCGAGACCGTGTGCGTTTCCGCGAATAGCGCCGAGGTGGCGCGCGAGGTGCTGGCTGCCATTGCCGGTCATGACGACAAAGACGGCACGAGCCTTCCCGAAGCGCGCTGCGCGTTGGTCGCCGGCGAGTCTGCGCCCTTCGAGCGCAAGAAGATCGCCTTGGCGCAGGGCCTCGTGAGCCGCGCCGACGACGCCACCAAGGCCGCCATCGCTCGGTTCGTCGAGTTTGCCGAGGCCGCGGGATTTGCGGTCGAGGAAGTCGACGACGCCGTGCTGGAGGCTGCGCGCCCGGCTTGGAACGTCCTTATGTCGGCCGAGCTGTGCAACAACGTCTCGCGCTTTGACGGCGTGAAGTATGGTTATCGCAGCGCGAATGCCGAGACTATCGACGACCTGTACACCAACAGCCGCACTGAGGCCTTTGGCGAAGTGCTCAAGACGGCCATTCTCTACGGATCCGAAATGCTTTCCGAGGAGAACTACGACAAGATGTACGACAAGAGCCTGCGCGTGCGCCGTGTGGTGTGCGAGCGCTTCGCGCAGATCTTCGCCGAGTACGACGCGGTGCTGCTGCCCGCCTGCCTGAAGGCGGCCTACGCTCCCGCCGATTTCGAGGCCGACAAGTTCCTGTGCTACAAGGCCAACGACTGCACGGCTCCCGCTTCAATCACCGGTCTGCCTGCCGTTGTGGCGGGTGGCGTTCAGCTGGTGGGCCCGGCGTTTTCCGACGCCGCCCTGCTTGCCTTGGCCGGTCAGTTCGAAACCGCTAAGGAGGTGCGCTAATGCGCTACGAAACCGTTATCGGCCTTGAGGTTCACGTCGAGCTGGCCACCGATTCCAAGATTTTCTGCTCATGCGCGAATCGCTCTGGCGACGAACAGAACACGCATGTGTGCCCTGCCTGCTGCGGCATGCCCGGCATGCTGCCCGTCACCAACAAGCGCGCGGTTGATCTGGGCATGACCGCCGGCATGATGCTGAACTGCCACATCAACCGCACCACCACCTTCGACAAGAAGAGCTACTACTATCCCGACCTGCCGTGTTCGTACCAGACCACGCAGTGGTTCTCGCCCGTGGCCGTGAACGGCACCGTGACCATCGACGCAGGAAACGGCCCGAAGGACATTCGCATCAAGCAGATCCACATGGAAGAAGACGCTGGCAAGCTGGTGCACGACACGCTCTCCAACACCACGCTGGTTGACTTCAACCGTACGAGCGTTCCGCTTATCGAGATCGTGAGCCAGCCCGACCTGTCAAGCGCCGACGAAGTGGTTGCTTACCTGGAGCGTCTCCGCTCGCTGCTGCGCTTCGCGAAGGTTTCCGAATGCCGTATGGAGCTGGGTACCATGCGCTGCGACGTGAACCTTTCCGTGCGCCCCGAGGGCAGCGACGTGCTTGGCGTGCGTACCGAGATGAAGAACATGAACTCCATTTCGGCTATTCGCCGCGCTATTGCCTATGAAGTGGACCGCCATATCGATGCCATCGAAAACGGCACCGAGGTGCTGGTGCAGGAGACGCGTCGCTGGGACGATGAAAAGGGCATGAGCTTTGCCATGCGCAACAAGGAGACGGCGGGTGACTACCGCTACTTCCCCGACCCCAACGTCATGCCCATCGTGATCGACGATGCGTGGTTTAATCGCATCAAGGACACGCTGCCGCCGTTCCCCGAGGTCAAAAAGCAGCAGCTCATCGACGCTGGCCTGACCGAGTACGACGCCGACCTGCTTACGCAAAGCCGCGTGCTGTGCGACTGCTTCGATGCGGCCTTCGCCGTGAGCGGCCTTGCCAAGGAATGCGCCAACTGGATTGCCACCAACTGCCTGGCTGTGTTGAAGAAGAACGGCCAGACCATGGACGATCTTGCCCTTTCCGGCACGCGTCTGGGCGAGCTCGTGAAGCTTGTGGGCGACGGCGTGGTGAGCAACGCCAACGCGAAGAAGATCCTCGATGCCATGTTCGAGGCCGAGGGCGCCGACCTCGACCCGAAGGCGTATGCCGAGGTTAACGACATGGTCATTTCCAACGATGCCGACGCAGTGATGGACGTCATCCGCGCCATCGTCGCGGCTAACCAGAAGGACGCCGACGACTTCCGCGGTGGCAACGAGAAGGCCATTAACCCGCTGTTCGGAAAGTGCATGAAGGAGCTCAAGGGCAACTGCACTCCGCAGCAGCTGCGCGAGATGCTCATTTCTTATTTGGTTCCGTCCGCCTAGCGGCGGCCGGTCCCCTCGACGCTGCGGAACGCTCCGGCACCCCGCCTTGCCGCTTTTTCGCTTGCCTTCGCGCACCTTAGTGCGCTCAGCCGCGAAACACGGCAATTCGGGGCACCGGAGCGTCCCTCGCTGACTTGCTACGCCAACCTGCGCGTCGAATTGATGCGGATCTGGGATCTGTGTCCCGCTTTGCCTTAGGGGGAGAGGTATGTTCAAGGTTACTGATGAAGAATTCGAGGGCATGATCGAGCGGGGGATAGACTCGCTGCCCGACCGGTTCCTCGATGAGCTGGAAAACGTGGTGTTCCTCATGGAGTATGAGCCGCGCGAAGATCAGCTGTACGAGGATGAGATTGGCGACGAAGAGGTTCTCGACAACATGATGGGTTTGTACGAGGGCGTTTCCCTGTACGACCGCGGCGATGACTACGGCGCCTTCGGGGCCCTGCCCGATACCATCACCATCTTCAAGCGCGCGCACGAGTTCCGTTGCAGTTCCTTCGAGGAAATGGAGGAGGAAGTGCGCCGCACCATTGTTCACGAGGTTGGCCACTATTTCGGTATGGATGAGGACCAGATCGAGCGCATGGGCTATGAGTAGTTTTTTGCCCGAATCCTGTCTCGCCGATATTTTCGTGGCCAAAAATCCCTTCCATGTCACGCGGAAATGGCCGAAAAGCCCCTCCATGTAACGCCAAACTCCCGATTCGCGTTACATGGAGGGGTGAACTGTATCTTCTTCTCGGACAGAGGGTTGCCCAAAAATCTTCATGGCGATGGGGTAACCTTCTTTGGCAGCGAGAGAAGGGACGAGACATGTCAAACGGAAAGCAGGGAAGGCCCGCCAAGTACACGCCCGAGTTCA
>JAFSHA010000047.1 GCA_017440565.1 Eggerthellaceae bacterium
ATCGGCGCCACCACGCTTGACGAGTATCGCAAGTACGTCGAGGAGGACGCCGCGCTTGAGCGCCGTTTCCAAACCGTGCTCATCGGCGAGCCCTCCGTCGAGGACACCATCGCCATTCTGCGCGGTCTGAAGGAGAAGTACGAGATCCATCACGGCGTGCGTATCACCGACGGTGCCATTGTTTCCGCGGCCGAGCTTTCCGACCGCTACATTTCCGACCGATTCCTGCCCGACAAGGCCATCGACCTCATGGATGAGGCGGCAAGCCGCCTGCGCATCGAGATCGACTCCATGCCCGAAGAGGTCGACGCCGCCGAGCGCAAGCTCACGCAGATGCAGATCGAGGAGCAGGCGCTCATGAAGGAGACCGACGCCGCCTCGGCCGAGCGTCTTGAGGCCCTGCGACGCGACATCGCCGCCGCACGCGAGGCGCTTGACGCGCAGAAGGCCGCGTGGATGAGCGAAAAAGACGTCATCGTGGCCGTTCAGGAGATCAAGGCCGAGCTTGACGCCGCGCAGCTTGAGGAAGAGCGCGCCACGCGCGAGGGCGACTTCGCGCTGGCCTCCGAGATTCGCTATGCGCGCATTCCCGAGTTGCAGCAGCGCCTTGCCGAAAGCGAGCGTTTGCTTAACGAGAAGCAGGAGCAGGGCGCCATTTTGAAGGAAGAGGTGACCGAGGAGGAAATCGCCGAGGTCGTTTCCGCATGGACGGGCATCCCGGTCTCCAAGATGATGAAGGGCGACATGGAGAAGCTCGTTGACCTCGAGGCGCGCCTGCATGAGCGCGTGATCGGGCAGAACCAGGCTGTGAGTGCCGTGGCGGGTGCCATTCGACGCAATCGCGCGGGCCTTTCCGATCCCAACAGGCCCATCGGCAGCTTCATGTTCCTCGGCCCCACCGGCGTGGGCAAGACCGAGCTTGCCAAGGCGCTTGCCGCGTGCATGTTCGACAGCGAGAAGGCCATGGTGCGCATCGACATGTCCGAGTACATGGAGAAGTTCTCCGTCCAGCGTCTCATCGGCGCGCCTCCGGGCTACGTGGGCTACGACGAAGGCGGCCAGCTGACCGAGGCCGTGCGCAGGCGCCCCTACACCGTGGTGCTGCTTGACGAGATTGAGAAGGCTCACCCGGATGTGTTCAACGTGCTTTTGCAGGTGCTTGACGACGGGCGTCTGACCGACGGGCAGGGCCGCGTGGTGAACTTCAAGAACGCCATCATCATCATGACGTCCAACGTGGGCAGCCAGCTTATTCGCGATCACGCCGCGCAGAAGAACGAGACCTTCGGTGACATGATGACCGATGTGGCCAGCATGACGCCCGAGGCTGCGGCTAAGAAGATGATGGAGTTCTCGAACCACCTGCAGGATTCGCTGCGCGCCACGTTCAAGCCTGAGTTCCTGAACCGCATCGACGAGATCATCACCTTCGACGAGCTTTCCATCGCCGACATGGAGCCCATCGTCGAGCTGCAGATCAACGACGTGCGAGCCCGCCTGGCCGACCGCCGCATCACGCTCGACGTGACGCC
>JAFSHA010000048.1 GCA_017440565.1 Eggerthellaceae bacterium
AAAACCCCGCCTATGTAACGCGAAAAGCGGGTTTCGCGTTACATAGGCGGGGTTTTCGGCCAAAACCGCGTTACATGGGCGGGGTTTTTGGACACGAGTTTCAAGTCAACGAGCCTGGATTATGGGCTTGTTGCGAATGAAGCGGATGTCCTGGGGTCTTCTCCCGCTACAATGGGTCAACGAACTTGGTTCGCTGACCCATTTTTTGTTTGGAGGTGCGCATGCGCGAGCGGAAGAACGCGTTGGTTTTGTTTAGCAAGGTGCCCGAGGCGGGGCTGGTGAAGACGCGCCTCACGGTGCTCAAGGACGGCATCTTCCAACCTGAAGTGGCTTCGGCGCTGTATCACTGCATGCTGTTCGACGTGGTTGAGATCATCATGGCCGCCATGGACGATCTCGAGGCGCGCACGTCTTTCATCGATGCCCGCACGGGCGAGGAGGTTCGCGACACTTACGAGCTGGTCATTTCCACGACTCCTGCGCCCAATGCCGAGGCGATGCGCAAGCTGTTCGAGGATGCGGGCACCTGGCCGCGCGACTTCGTCGTCATCGTTGACGAAGGGGCCAGCTTCGACGAGCACTATAACCATGCGTTCGCGCAAACGTGGGAGCGTGGCGTCGATTGCATCCTTTCCATGGGCGCCGATATGCCGGCGCTCACGAAGGCCGACGTCATAGCGGGCTTCGATGCACTTCATCGGCTCGAGGGCGTGGAGGGCGGCGGAATCGTCCTTGCCCCTGATCAGGAACTGGGCGTGTCTGTCATAGGCTGGACGCGCAAGACCGATTTCAGCCATGACGGCGTCTTTTACAATCAGCAAGGTCTTACGGTGCTGCCCGCCTACATTCAGAAGGCGCGCGAGGCTGGGTTGCCTGCGCTGTGGCTTCCGCCCATTCCCGACGTCGACACCATGGCTGATCTCATGCACAACGTTACGTTGGTCGAGGCGCTCAACTACTGCGCCGAGCACGACGACATTTGCCCGCCTTGGCGCACGTGGGACGCGCTTAAGCAGATGGGCTGGGCCGAAGTGCGCATCATGCCCAACGACCTGCATGACCCCCGCGAGCAAATCGACCGGTAAGCCGTTCTTTTGCCTTTATCGCATTCCATCGGGCAAGCCCCGCAGTAAACAAAAACGGGCCGCGCAAATGCGACCCGTTTTCACAATGTGATGGGGAAGGGTGGGCGAATTGCCCGTTGTTATGCCGTGGGTTCGCCGTTGGTTGACGGGTCGGTGTTCGCGTCGCCTTCGCCAGTGGTGCCCTCGGTGCCTTCCGTGCCCTCATCGGGGGTGTCGGGTTCAGGCTCGGGCTCCGGCTCGGGTTCGGGCTTAGGCTCGGGGCCCATGCTTACGGCCAGCTTCACTACGGTGCCCTTATCGTGCTTGCCCGACTTGGGGGTCTGGTCGATGACTACTCCCTCGGCGGCGAATTCGCTGTACATCTTCTCGATTTCGACCTTGAAGCCCGCTTCGTCCAGCACGGCCACGGCGTCGGCCTCCTTGTAGCTCACCACGTTGGGCACGGTGATGGACTCGGTTCCAAGCGAGATGACGTACTGCACCTTCGAGCCCTTGTCGACCATGGTGCCGGCAACGGGATCTTGCGACATGATCTTGTTGACCTCGATGTCGGGAGAGTAGTCGGCGGGCATGGCATCGAGCTCAAGGCCGTATTCCTTGGCTTTCTCCTTAGCTTCGTCGACCGTCATGTTGGTGAAATCGGGTACTTCGACTTGCTCCATGCCCTTCGAGACGGTGAGGTTGATCTTGGCGCCTTCCGTCTTCAACGTGTCTGCGGCGGGATCCTGCAGGATAACCTCGCCTTCGGGCGCTTCGTCGAAAGCCTCATCGACGCTGCCGAGCGCGAAGCCTGCCGCCTCAAGGTCGGCTTCTGCAGCCTCGAGGGTCTTGCCGATGACGTTGGGTACGGCAATGCCGCCCTCTTCATCCTCGTTACCGCCGAACAGGAAGAACGCGGCCGCGATGGCGATTACGGCGATAAGCGCCACGATGATGCCCACGAGAATGGGGGTCTTGCTTTGGCGCGGGGGCTCTTCCATGCGGCGGAAGCCTCCGGTGCTCGAGGCAGGCGAGGCGGTAAGCGTCACGGGTTTGACGGCCGCGCCCGCCGGCTTCATGGCCTGGGGCATAACCTGGGTGCCACCCGCTTCGCTGACTGCGGCAGCACGTCCAGCCCCTGCAGCTGCGCCAACAGTGCCCATGATGCGCGTCTTGGCGGCGCCGCGGCGCGAGGCGCGCACGTTCACGGGGCGTCCTGCCAGGTAGTCGTTCAGCGCCAAGCGCATGTCGTTTGCCGTGGCGAAGCGGTCGCGCGGATCCTTCGCCAGCGCGCACATGATGATGTCTTCGAGATCGGGGTCAATGCGCGGGTTGATCTCGCTGGGCGGGACGGGCATCTCGCTTACCTGGCGCATGGCCACATTCACGGCGTCGGGGCCGTCAAAGGGCAGCTTGCCCGTGGTGGCCTCGTACATGGCGATGCCGAGCGAGTAAATATCGCTTGCGGCGGTAAGCTCCTTGCCCTGTGCCTGCTCGGGCGAGATGTAATGGGCCGTGCCCAACACCGCTTCGGTCTTCTGCTTGACCGAGTTCTTAGCGCGCGCGATGCCGAAGTCCATCACCTTCACGTTGCCATCGGGCTGGACCATGATGTTTTGCGGCTTGATGTCGCGGTGCACGATGTCGAGGTTGTGCGCGACGGTAAGTGCTTGGCATACCTGTGCGCCGATTTCGGCCACCTTGCGCTGGTTGATGGCCCCGCGCTGGTTGATGGCGGTTTTCAGGTCGCTTCCGCGCACGAATTCCATGACGATGTAATACGTGCCCTCGTCCTGACCCCAGTCGTAGACGTTGACGATGTAGGGGCTTTGCAGGTTTGCAGCCGCGGCAGCCTCTTGGCGGAAGCGCTGCGTGAACTCGGAGTCGGCTGCGTAGTGCGGCAGCATCACCTTGACGGCGACGCGTCGGCCAAGCACGTTGTCCTGCGCGCGATACACCTCGGCCATGCCGCCGATGCCGATGCGGTCCATGATCTCATAACGGCCGCTAAAGACTTTACCGGTCAAGGGTCCTTGTCCGCTCACCTGATGCTCCTTTTATCTCCTGTGCGACGAAAAATGCACGCACGCTTTCATTCTACTAAAACCACCCTGATCCCGCGCTTACATTCACGAAACCAGTGACCCCAACTTGCCGTTCGTGCGGCGTCCTGCCGCAGGCCTACCGCAGACCCTCGACGTCAAGCGCGGTTGCCAGCACGCCTTGCGCCCGCACAGCCGCCGTACCCGAGCCCCCGTGTTCGAGGACCATGGCTACCACTACCTTCTTCCCGTCGGAATCGGAGGGCGTGATGCCTACGAACCAGCTGTCGTCATCGCCGTCGGCGCGTTGGGCCGTACCCGTTTTGCCTGCCACGGAAACGCCGCTTACCTGCGCAGCCCAGCCCGTGCCATCCGTAACCACGCCCTCGAGTACGGAAAGCACGCGTCGTGCCGTGTCGGCGCTTACGGCCTGCGCGATTTTGCCCGGGCGCGCGGTGTAGCTGCGCTCGCCGACCGCGTTGTATACGGCCTCGACCAGGTGCGGCTGCATGATGGCGCCGTCGTTGGCTATCGCGCATCCCACGAGCGCCATTTCAAGCACGGTGGCTTGTGGGCCTGCGGGGCTTTCGTGCTCACCCACCGGCTCGCCGGCCGCTGCCCATGCCGTCTCCCATTCGGTCATCTCGTCGGGATCGGGCATGAGCGAGGTGGCGAAGGGAAGTTCGAAGTCGATAAGCTGGTTGAAGCCGAAGTCTTCGGCGCCGGCAACCAGCACGTGCGCGCCCATTTCCACGCCCAGCTGGCCAAACACGGTGTTGCTTGACAGCTCGGTGGCGCGGGCGAGTGTGATTTCGCCGTAGTCGCTCTTGTCGAAGTTGGTCACGGGCGCGTTGCCAATCTCCATCTCGCCGGGCGAATCGAACAAGGTGTCCTCGTTGGCTATGCCGCTTTCAAGCGCGGTTGCCAGCGTGACCATCTTGAAGGTCGAGCCTGGCGCGTACAGCGCCTGCGTGGCGCGGTTGAACAGCTCGGATGAGTCGGTCGAGGAGGCCAGCACTTCGGCAAAGTCAGCTGCATCGTAGGTGGGCGAGGAGGCCATGCCCAAAACGGCGCTGGTTTCGGCGTCTATGACCACGCATGCGCCCACGTAGCCGGAAAGCGCATCTTGGGCCGCTTGCTGCACGCGCGAGTCGATCGTGAGCGTCACGTCGTTTCCGGCGTGCTCGATGCCGGCCATGGAGTCGATCACGTCGGCCCAGCTGGCAAAGTCCTTTTCGCCCTCGAGCGTTTCGTTGGCAAAGGCCTCGATGCCGCTTGTGCCGTACTGCGTGGAGTAATAGCCCACCACGTGGCTTGCCAGGTCGCCCGCGGGGTATTCGCGCACGTAACTGCCGCTTTCGGTTTGCACGCTGCGCGCCAGCACTACGCCGTCGGAGGTGGAAATGGTTCCACGTTCCGAATCGGCTTCGCGCGCGATGGTGTGGTTGTTGCCGGGCATGCTCTGGTATTCGTCGGCCTTGATGACCATCACGTAGGTGAGATTGGCCACGAGCAGGGCGAACATCACGCTGAACAGGATCATCGTGTTCGTGAGGCGTTTGCCAAGCGACACGCGCCCCAGCACGCTGTTGGCGTGCAGGGACGAGGTGGCCGAAGTCATCTCGCGTTCAAGGCCTGTGGCTTCGTCGCCGCAACGCAAAAGGAAGCCCACGATGATGAAGCTGGCCAGAAGCGAGGAGCCGCCTTGGCTGATGAAGGGCAGCGTGAGGCCCGTGAGCGGGATGAGCCGCGTGACGCCGCCGACGATGATGAACGCCTGCATCACGATAACGGCGGTCAGGCCCGCCGCGATAAGCGAGCTTACGTCGCTTTTGGCGCGCGCTGCCGTGACCATGCCGCGAATGGCGAAGCTGAGGAACAGCAGCAGGATGCCCGCCGCACCCATGAGCCCCAGTTCCTCGGCAATGGCAGCGAAGATGAAGTCGCTTTCCACGACAGGGATGTTGACGGCCAGGCCGTTGCCCACGCCCACGCCGAACAGGCCGCCGTCGGCTAGCGAGTAGATGGTCTGCACCAGCTGATAGCCGCCGCCCTGCGCGTCGGCGAAGGGGTCAAGCCAGGTTTGCACGCGCGTTTGCACGTGGCCGAAGGCGTTGTACAGTACGACGGCCGCCACGGCGGCAAGGCCCAAGCCCACGCCAAGGTAGAACTTCTTACCCGTGGCAACGTAGAGCATGACCAGAAACACGAGGAAGAACACGAGTGCGCTGCCGAGATCCTTCTCGAACACGACGATGACAAGCGCGATGACCCACATGGCCAGAAGTGGGATGAGCGTGGCGGGTGCGGGAAGGCGCAGCGGCCCCACTTCCCAGGTGAATACCGAGAGCATCTCGCGGTTGGCTGAAAGGTAGCCTGCGAGGAACAGCACGATGAGGATCTTGGCTATTTCGCCCGGTTGGAACGAGAACGGACCGATGGAAAGCCAAATGCGGCTTCCGTAGATCTCCTGCCCGATGAAAGGCAGCATGGGTGAGAGCAGAAGAACCATGCCGGCAATCATGAGCGTGTACTTGTAATTGGCTACCTTTTCGAGATTGCGCAGCAGTACCAGCACGCCGATCATGATGACAATGCCGGCGTAGAGCCACATGACCTGGCGCGCGGCCAGGGCGGGAGCCAGGCGGGTGACAAAGGCGATGCCAATACCTGCAAGTGCGAAGCTGATGGGCAGGATGGCGGGATCGGCTTCAGGCGCGAAGCGACGTACGGCCGCGTGCGCGATGACGAAGGCCCCGAAGATGCCCAACGGAACGCCGAGGGTGTTAAGCCCCAGTTCGTCGCCATTGTTGAGCGCCAGCATGGCGAACAGCAAGATGACAAGAGGCGCAGCTATGCATAAAAGAAGGAGTTCGGTGTTTCGGCGCGTCATGAGGCGGCCCCCTCTTCGGGAGCGGCTTCGGGCTCGCCCTCACCGGGATCTTCGTCGGGGCTTACGCCCGCTTTCTCGGCAATTTCCGCCTCGTAGCTGCCGACGAGGTTGTAGGCGTCGCGTACGCTGTCGAGGCGCACCTCTTCTGCGGCTATCCTGCTTGCCGTGCCCGGCTGCAAATCGGTGAGGCTCACGTTGGTCACCTCGACGAGCGAGGAGAATTCAAATCCTGCGATCTCGCCGGGAATTCCCTGGTAGATGGCTACCTTTCCATCTTGCTCTGCCAGGAATGCCGAATGGTCGACCAGGTAGTCGAAGGCGAGCGCCGCACCGCCCAAAATGAGCGCGAGCAGCGTGAGCAGCATGGCCGCTGTAGCTTTGGTTTTGCGTGCGAGCTTACGGCGACGCGTTTCGGAAAAGCCCGTCACGTCCACCACGATGGCCGTGATGTTGTCAACGCCACCTGCGGCATTCGCCTCGTCAACCAGCTGCGAGGCGCATTCCTGCGGATCGCTTTCTCGGCTGAGCGTTCGGGCGATCTCATCGTTTTCGAGCATACCCGAAAGGCCGTCTGTGCACAGAAGAAGCCTGTCGCCGGGCTCGACGTTGATTTCATACAGATCGGGCTGGGTGCGTGGGCTGCTGCCCAAAGCGCGCGTGATAACCGAACGCTTCGGGTGCACCTTGGCTTCGGCAGGGGTGATCTGCCCCGACTCCAGCATGTCGGCCATGAGGCTGTGGTCGCGTGTGAGCTGCTGCAGACCGCCTTTGTGTAGCAAGTAGGCGCGCGAGTCGCCCACTTGCGCAATGATGAGCCGCTCGTGATCGAGCACGGCCGCAGTGCACGTGGTTCCCATGCCCGTACGGCCGCGCCCTTCGCGCGCGGCGCGTATGATGGCGTGGTTGGCTGCTTCGACGGCCTGCCCGAGCGCTTCGGCATCAGCGTGCGTTGGCGCAAGGTCGGCAATGACGTTGACGGCTATCTCGGATGCGACTTCGCCGGCGGCATGTCCGCCCATGCCGTCGCACACCACGAACAGCGGCGGCGCTGCGGCAAGCGAGTCCTCGTTGTGAGCGCGCACGCGACCGATGTCGGTGCGGCATCCAAATGGCGCGCGACCGCCTGCCCCCTTGGCGCTTTCGATGCTGCGGGCGGACATCATGCGTACCTCACTCGGATGGCCACGTCGCCGATGGTTACCACGTCTTTGCTCTTGAGGGCGACGGGGTCAGAGATGCGCTGTCCGTTGACGGCCGTTCCGTTAGTAGAGCCCAGATCTTCGACAAACAGGTTTTGCCCCATGAGGGTGAAGCGCGCGTGACGTGCCGAAACGTATCCAGCGCCAATAACGATGTCGGCTCCAGGTGATCTTCCTACGATAACCGGGCCTGCAACCGCGATGGTCACGCCGCGTAGCTCCTTTGGCCCGCGTTCAACCGAGAGGCTCCATGCGTGGTCCTTCTTTCGTTGGCCGCGAACCAACCCGATTCCCGTGCGCATGATGGCGAAGAGGAACAGGTAGAGCAGGGCTACGAAGAGCAATCTGCCTATGAGCAATGCGATGTCGATCACGGCATGTCCTTAGTACGTTTGGGCTGTGGTTGCAGGTGGTGCGGGCGGGTCAGTCGCAAGCTGTGCGTTTGTTACATTTATATAAGTTGGAACTCCACGTTGGTGGTGCCCATCACGATAATGTCGCCGTCGCGTAGGGGCGCTGACTTGATGCGCCTTCCGTTGACGAAGGTTCCGTTGGTGGATCCTTCGTCCGAGATAACCCAGCTGTTGGCGACTTCGCGTCGTACGACAGCGTGATGACGCGAGATGTTGATGTCGGGGATGACGATGTCGTTGTCCGACTCGCGTCCCACGGTCATGCTGGGTTCGGAGAGCGTGAAGGCGCGGTCGTTGGTCATGTCGTACAGGTAGGCGACGAGCTGAGGCGCATCGGGCGCGGAGCCTTCTGCCTCGTAGCCGAACGCGATGGTGTGCGGCTCTTCGTCGTACTCGTAAGCGGGTGCCGGCTCGAAGGGATCGGCCGGGCGGGGTGCGGGCTCGTAGCCGGCGGGTTGGTAGGCCATGTTGGCCATGTTGCGAGCTGGTGCGTGACCGCCATAGGGGGATGCGGGTGCGGCCAAGCCGTAGCGCTCCATTTCCTCTTGGCGCAGTTGCACTACCAGCGGGGCTGCCACCAGCTCGGCGATGACTTCGAACTTGCCGCGCTTAAGCCCCTCGTCGACGATGAAGCGCACGAGCGGCTGCCCGTCCATGACGTAGCCGTGCTCGGCGGCCTTTGCTGCCAGGTAGGTTTCGGTTTCTCCGGCGAGGGTGGGGTAGTAGCCGAACAGGCGCTCGTCATCGGACTCGTTCACCAGCACGGTGTAGAGCGTGGGTGCGTACTGTTTGCCAGCGCCGGCCATCTTCTCGCGGCTCATCTGCTTCTCGGCCTTCTTGGCAATCTGCACGGGCGAGAGCGGCACGGCTCCCATGCGCTCGGCTGCGCCCTCGACGGTGTCTTCGACCTTGCTTTCGAATTTCGAAAACAGACCCATGATCCTTCTCCTACCTATAAGCTGCGTGTAAGGTCATTTCTGCGGTGCTTGTTGCGATTTGGCAGCCATGTATGGCGTTGCTTCAGATGCGCATGAAGCCCCTGCGTTTGATTAATGTCTAATCATGCCACATAAGCAGGTGTTTCGTTGACCTGCGCAAGCACACTTTACGGAAACGCCACTTTCATCGCTTTGCGGTTGGCTTTGGTAGTCTTCGATTTGAGAAAGGGCGCTGCTTGGGTTGCCAAGGACGGAATCGTGGCTGGATGCATGGTTTTCGAGCGGTGTGCGCCGAGTTGTGTGCAAAAACCTCAACGATTGGATATTTTTCCTTGGTGATGCGAGGGGGCTTCGAATAGGGATGATTCATTGACCTGCGGTTTTGGGACATGCGTGTATCGCAATCTGGCTTAAGCTGTCGATTTCCGTCTCGACAACCCATTTTCTGCGTTGAAAAAGTTACAATGGTTGGGTTTTTTGCACACAACTTGCGTATCGGCTTGCGGGGCCGAGGGTTCGCAAGCGGGAGAAGGAGCTGTTATGACGACGCTGTTCGTGAACGCGTGCATTCGCGGGGAGAGGTCGCGCACCTTGCGGCTGTGCCGCGAGTATTTGGAGGGCCTTGAAGACGTGCAGGAGGTTAATCTGGTCGACCTGAAGCTGCCAGCTTTGTATGACGTTGACTTTGTCGATCATCGCGCAAAGCTCGAGGCTGACGGCAAGCTGGATGACCCGATGTTCGACTTGGCGAAGCAATTCGCCGAGGCGGACGAGATTGTGATCGGCGCCCCGTACTGGGATCTCTCGTTCCCGGCGGCGCTGAAGGTTTACATCGAGCATGTGAGCGTGTGCGAGGTGACGTTCCACTACACTGAGGATTCTCGTTGCGAAGGCTTGTGCAAGGCGAAGCGGCTGGTGTATCTGACCACAGGAGGCGGTCCCGTTAAGCCCACGAATTTCGGCTATGAGTATCTATGCGGCATCGCGAAGATGTTTGGCATTCCCGAGACGGCCTTTGCGTGCGCCGAGTTTTTGGACGTGGTAGGCATCGACGTCGAGGCGAAGATGGCCGAGGCGCTTGAGGAAGTCGCGGCGTTGAAGGCTGCGCGCTAAGCGGAAAATCCATCTTGCGCGTGATGAGGGCTTTCTGTATACTTTGATGTCGCTTCTAGAAGGAAGCGCATTTGCCGATGTGGCTCAGTTGGTAGAGCAACGCACTCGTAATGCGTAGGTCAGCGGTTCGAGTCCGCTCATCGGCTCCAGAATTTTCGCAGGTCAGACAAGGTTTTTGTCTGACCTGTTTTGTTTTACGAAGGCTAGAAAATGCCGATGTGTAGAAAAATGTGTAGAAATCGATTGGATGATTTAGGAAAGTCGGTGTTTGGGGGCCGCGGCGGCGGGGGAGAGTCCAAGACGCCGTGACCGTCTTTTGTGGTTTCCTGCCGTGGCTTGACGGACAGATTGACCTTGCCCCTGAGTATGTCTACGGGCATTCGATCGCCTACGGCGAAGCTCCAGCGGAGTTCGCGTACTGTTGGGACGCTTTGCTTTTGCTCGCCGTAGGCGGGACGTTTAGAAAGAGATCTCGAGCTTCATGACCTTGCGAGACTCGTTGGTGACCTCGCTGCGGAAGGTGAAATTGCTTCTTGCGCCCAGCTGAAGCAGCGCGAGATCGGTCTTCTTTGCAAGCTTGATGGACATGGCGGAAGCTGACGAGCATCGAACCGTGATGTTGTAGGTCTTGGAGTGATTGAGCCCCTCTTCGCATCTCGTGTTGATCAGCGAAACGATTTCTCTGCTGTTCTTGAACCATCTCAGCTCGGGGCGTTGCGGCTGGGCGTTGCCCTCGAACGTCTGGTCGATCAGGACCTCCTTCTTGACGTAGGAGCTCGCTTTGGCCGAAGCTTCAACCGAAAGGGAGGCGTCAAGGCTGTCTTCGGGGATCTCGTCCGGAAGCTTCGCCTCGGCTTTCCCCTTCCCCTTGCCGATGACGACCCTCTTCGCCTCCTCGCAAAGCTCCACGCGCACATGCTTGGCGCCGAGCCTGAACGCGATGTCTTTGATTTCGGTGATCTGGTCCTGGCGCATCACGTCGAAGTACTCCGAGAGGCTTATGTAGAGGCCCTTGTCGAACGGGTCCTGCCGGTACACCTCATCGAACGCGGCGACGGGGTGGAATTGGAGGCCGCTTTCCGCAACAGCTTCGTCGTAGAGATGCAGGACCTCCATTCCGGCTTTTCTGCTGAGCCAGCCTATCGCCCCCTCGCAGACGTTTACGCCCTTCCGCTCGTCCTCGTCGACGACGACGATCATCTTGGGGATGTCGAAGCCGGGGTCTTCGAATTCGCCTTTCATCACCGGCCTGTAAACGGCCAGCTGGATGTCGTGGCCCACCTCTTGGGCCTTCTCTGCCGCGAGCTGTGCACCGTCCCTTGCGGCGACGGCGGCTTTCCGTCCAAAAGAGATGGCCTTGCTGGCGGCTGCGTCGCGGACCTCCAGCGCGTTTTCCCTGAGCTTGTTAAGGGCCATCTGACGCCCTCCTTCCTGCGCGAATAACCTAGGGCGGGAAGTGCCCGCCGTAAAACGCCTTGGCATTTTCGCGTGCGTCCGAGAAAATAATAGCCTACCTAGCCGTTTTCCTAAACGCAGGAACGGCTGGCAGTTTGCCGGAAGCGTTGCAACGGAGTCGAGCCTTGACCACTGAGTTCCACGAAATCGTAACCAAGGAAAACGCGAAGCGCTGCGCGCTCTACCTTGCTAAGGCCTTGTTGGCGGTAGGCGCGCTATACGCGGTTGCCGAGTTTTTGCCCGCCATGCATCCCGTCGGCATCTCGATTCTCTGGGCCATCCTGAGCCTCGCCCTGGGCATCGGCTTTGCCTACCACCGCACAATCCGAAAGCTTCGCAGGCAGCTTGCGCTTGAGGAGGGAAGCCTGGCCTCGAGGATCAACGGCGGTCGCCTCGTGTGCCTGGCGGTCGCCTTCGCCGCATCTGCCGTTATGGCGGCGGGCCTGTTGCTCGAGTCTCCAAAGTGGGGGTCGTCCGAATGGGCAATCGTCTTTCTTTCAGTGCCGGTTTATGGCATTGCCCGCATCTCGGTGTCGGTATTTGCGAAAGGCTGGAAGAAGCCGTTTCGGGCATCTGTTGCCACGGTGCTCGCGTCCCTCGTCACGGGCGCGTTCCTCTGCTTGCTATACCTGATCTTCTGCTCCGCCGAGCCGGTCGCAGCCTGCTCCAATGCCGCCGAGGCCTTCGCGTCAGTGAGGCAGCCCTTCGCCGAGTCTCCCTCGGCGCTTCTGTCCGAGGCGGGAATGCTGGTCGCCTTGACGGAGGGCTTGACCGCGTACGGCATGTCGGAAGCGGCCGGCATCTCTCCTTGGGTCTACCTGGCTTGGCGCGTTGTGCTCTGCGGCTCAGCGTTTTTCGGAGTGTCTTTCCTCCTGGGCACGTGCACGCTTGGGCGCGAAGATGCGAAGCTCGCATTGCTTCCCCTAAGCGAGGCCGCGAGCCAGGCGAATGGCTCTCGGCCCGTTCCGAAGTATGCTGTTGTCTCGGGAATCCTTCCCGTTATCCTGATCGTCGGTTTCCTCGTGGCCGATTACCGGACGGCGGAAATGATCGAAGGAGACGAGCGCACCGCATTCGAGGAAATCGCATTCGAGCATGCGAGCATGGCCGCCAGCGCGATCGACGGCAGCCTTTACGATAAGGTGAAAGTTCAAGAGCTCATCGAAAGCGCCCGGCTGAAGTCCGCTGACTTGGCGTTGGAGCGAGAGGCGGTCCTTGTCCCTCTCATCAACGAGGCGTATGACAAGCGGCTTGAAAACGTGGACGGCTACCTGGATTGGTACTACAGCCTTTCGGCCGAGTACGAAACCCTGATTCGGTATTTCACGGGCGACGTGGAAGACGGGATGCGCGACCAGCTCTCGAGAAGAATCAACGAGGGAGTTGATGATTCCGTTCTCATCGAGCAGATTGGGCATTATGCGCAGCGGTCGGCGGAGCTTGAGGCGGAGCTTGAGGCGGAGTTAGGGCGCTACGAGGTGCTCGACGTTCCTCAGTGGCTCATCTCAGATATAGAGATCCTGGATGAGGGCTTTCTGTCGGAGCCGCTGGCGCCCACCCTGTCCTTCCTCGGCGCGTGCGATCGTCTGGGCTTGACGGATGCTACGGAGGCGGGCGCGAGGATAATAGCCAACAAAGCCGTCGGAACGGTCGCAGCCAAGCCAGTATTCAAGGAGATGGTTGAGCTGGCGCTTAAAAAGCTCACTATAAGGGGCCTCGTAACCGGCGCCGGCACGCTTGTGGCTCCCGGCGTTGGAACCGCCGCGGCTACGGGAGCGAGCGTTGCGGTTGACTATCTGTTCTTGAAGGGGGACGAGATGCTGAATCGCGATGAGCACAGAGCGGAAATCGTGGCAGCCATAGAGGAGAGTCGCGCAGAAATGCTCATGATGGCGCGAGCGTCCTAGCTCGATCAACTGGCAATTGGCGCGGATGAGCGACTCTGGGTGCATGCGTAAAAGAAATCGTTGTGAATATGCTTAGATGTCACTTCGCTTTGCGTTTGAGTTGGCGTCAACGATGATGGGCCTCTTGCCCTCGCGCTCCAGAAACGCTCCAGAAATTGCGACAGACCTCGCGTCTTTTATGTCCGAAATGGCCCGTCTGGCGCCGTTTCGGTGTCCAGGCTGTCCGCGTTTGCCCTGATGGCGGGCATGTCAGAACATATGTTCTGCTCTCGTAATGCGTAGGTCAGCGGTTCGAGTCCGCTCATCGGCTCCATGAATTTTCGCAGGTCAGGCGCTTGTCGCCTGGCCTTTTTTCGTTAACACTCCAGACATCCCGTTTTTTCAAAAAACTTTTCATTCGGCAGTTTTCATCAGGTGCTTGGTCGTCTTGCCGGGATAGAAGCGGGCGCGCTCGACCGCCTTGCCTCGCCCGACTTTCCTCGCCGGCTGCCCCACCAATATCGTCGATTTGCAAAGTCTAGAGCTGGGCGGTTGGCTCGTTGGCGTGGGCTATCGAAAACGGCATCGTGGGGGGATCGAGCGACGGAGAGGGCGCTAATTCGTTGAAACCAGGAAAAAACACGACGCGTGCCGAAGCTGCCAAGATGTTCGCGAGCGCGCTTCGCGACGTGATGGATTAATGATCGCATCTGATATTATGTTCTTTTATCAATTGACACTCTCGGAGCTTTGCTCTGGTATTTTCCTTCAATGCGGGAGGATCTGATATGAGATATCGTTGGGGAATCTTGCTGATTGCGGTAATGACTGCGATTTCGCTTGCGCTGGCGGGTTGTTCGTCGTCGAACGACGCGACCGACCAGCCTACCACTATCTCAATTTGGCATGTATACGGCGCTCAAACGGACTCGCCCCTCAATGATCTTATCGATGAGTTCAACAGCACAGTAGGGGAAGAGGAGGGCGTCAGAGTTGAAGTGACCATGGTGTCCAACAATAACAATATCCACGAGGACATCCTTGCCGCCGCGAGCGATGGCCCCAACGCCCCGGCCCTGCCCGACATATTCGTGGCCTACCCCAAGACCGTACTTGCCATGCCCGATGAGAACGTTTTGATTGATTTTCGCGATTACCTCAGCGAGGACGAGCTGGCTGCCTTCGTTCCCGAGTTCCTTGAAGGAGGCATGGTCAACGATCGGCTGGTCAGCCTTCCCGTCGCTAAGTCAACCGAGCTTATGTTCGTGAATAAAACGGCCTTCGATCGCTTCGCCGAGGCGACAGGCGCCAAGCTTTCCGATCTTGAGACATGGGAGGGGCTCTTCGCCACCGCGATTGATTACGCCGCCTGGACCGATGCACAGACTCCCGACGTCGCCAACGACCCCAAAGCGTTTTTCGTCCACGATTTTCACTTCAACTACTTTCAAGTCGGGGTCGAGTCACTTGGTGAGGACTTCTTCTCCAATGATCGTATAGCCTTCGGCCCCGCCTTCGATCAGGCGTGGGATCCGTATGCTCGTGCCGCTCTTTCCGGTGGCGTGTGGCTTTCGGGCGGTTACGCCACCGAACCCCTGCGCACGGGAGACTCTATTGTCAGCGTTGCATCTTCAGCGAGCGTCCTGTACTTCTCTAATGAGGTGATTTACCCCGACAACACCTCGGAAAACGTCGAGCTGATCGCTCTGCCTTGCCCGACCTTTGAGAGTGGAGACGCCTTGGTTATGCAGCGCGGAGCCGGCATGTGCGTTGTGAAGTCTACGCCTGAGCGCGAGCAGGCCGCCATCACCTTCCTCAAGTGGCTTACCGAGCCCGAACGAAATACCCAATTCGCCATAAGCACTGGCTATATGCCTGTGGTTTCCGCCGCATTTGATTCTTATCTTCCAGAGGCCATCGAGAACCTGTCGGAGCAGAAATACATCGAACTTTACAAGGCGTTCTTGGAAACGCAGGATGGTTTTGAGTTCTACGTTTCCCCGCAGTTCGAATCCTACCTTGCAATCGAGACCGCTTTCGAAGACAACGTGCGCAACGTTCTTAGGGCAGGCCGCGCCGATTATGCCGCTTTTGACGGAGAAGCGCCCTCCATCGGCTCCATCTCCGAGGAGTGTCTTGATAAAATCAAGGCCATCTCCAACGGGTAGGTAAGTGCGAGCGATCGGGAAGATCAAGGGTAATCGGATGTTCGATGGGTTCATGGAAAGCTTTCGGCTTGCGCGCGAAGCGGGTCGACACAGCGTTGCCATGAGACATCGTTTGGCTGCATATTGGGCGTCTCTGGGTTTGGTTCTTCTTGCTGCCTTCCTCGTGTTGGCTAGCGCGCTCGGCATGTTCTCCCGTTCCGAAGAACAGCTGCAAAGCGTGCTGCACCTACATCAGGATGTCGAAGTTGCCGCCATCGTCGATCAAGTGGAAATTCTCACCGCGCACGGTCTCACCCTGGCCAAACAGGCTTCGGATGTGCTCACCGCAACGTTGGGAGATACGTCGGTTTCTCAGCTCAACGACGACCCCGACAAAATCGAGCGTTTCGAGAAGATTCTCTACAGCCCTCTTGTTGACACCCTGCGCGCAGCTCCTTGTAACGGCGCCTACCTTATCTTGGACGCCACCATCAACACGGGGGCCGAAAAGGCCGACACTTCGCGTGCGGGTCTGTATCTGCGTTTTGCCAACCTGAGCAATGAGTCGTCCATAGACCAGGACATCACCTTGTATCGAGGCATCGCCGACGTAGCACGCAGCAATGAGGTTGAGCTGCACAACCGATGGCGCATGGAGTTCGATGTTTCCCTTGTCGACGGCTACGCAGATACCGTGGGACAGCCCGCGGAGGGTTTTGCGGGACACGCATTGTGGACAGACCGCCGCCATCTGACTGATACTTGGGAAAGAATCATGCTTCTCTCGGTGCCCATCGAAGGCGCCGACGGTTTGGTGGCCGGAATCTGCGGCGTGGAGTTGAGCGATCTGTACTTTCGCCTCACTCACCCCGTCCAAACAAGCGAGTTCGGCAGCATCGTGACGCTTCTCGCCCCTGTAGAAAACGGCCAGGTTCTCGTCTCGAAAGGCATGACAGGCAGCCTCGAAGGCACGTTCCTAGCCGACACCGACGTTTTAGCCATCGAGGAGGGCAAGTGCTTCAACACCTACGTGGGCGAAAGCGGCTCCTTCTTGGGTGTGCACACGCGTCTGAACATGGAAACCGTAGACGGCTTGTCCATGCACGCAGTCACCTTGGTGCCGAAATCGCATTATGCGGCAGCTGCTTCTGCTGACAGAATTACCCTTATCGTGGTTTCATTGATCTTTTTGGCATTCGCCGTGGGAGCGGCGGTATTCTTCTCCCGCCGATTCGTTCGCCCCATCTCCGAAAGCCTTGCCTTGCTGCAAAAGGACCCTCAGGGAAAAATGAGGAGCACGGGCATCTCTGAAGTTGACGATCTCATAGCCTTCCTTCACACGCGCTCCGAGCGGCCCTCCGGCGCGTCGCTTCCTCCCGATATCGAGGACCTGCTCGAAGAGTTCTCGGGAAACGCGGCAACCCTTACCGCCACCGAGCGAACTATCCTGAGTCATTACGCCGAAGGGTGCGAGGTGGCCGATATCGCTCAGCGTATGTTCATCAGCATTCACACCGTGCGAAAGCACAATGCAAACATCTACAAAAAGCTTGACATCGGTTCGAAAGAAGAGCTGGTCCTCTACCTTGAGCTGTTCCGTCGCTGCGACCGCCTCGACGACATCTTGAACTAATAGCTGGCAGCTCTTTCATCTAAAACCCAGATGAAAAGCGTACTTAATTTAAGTACGCCATCGTTGCGACCTGAAATAATCAATTGAGTAATGGCGCTTTCTTCCGCGTACGCATTTAATGATGCCATGAGAAACGGGTGGTGGATTCAGAGAGAAACCGCCCGTCATGGCAGGATCGAGGATCAAGGAAGGGAGCCATGATGAAGAGGAAGATAAGATTGCTGGCTGCCGCTCTTTGCGCGTTCGCACTGAGCTTTGCCCTCGTGGGTTGCGACGGCGGCAAAACGTCGGCACCTACCGACTACTCGAGCAACTTCGTGGGTAGCTGGAAGCTGATCGGCCTAGAAGACGAAACGGGTGCGACCTCTCCCGAAGACCTTGCTCTTATGGAGTCTCTCGGCATGTATATCGTATTGGAGCTCGATGAGGATAAGACCGCCTCTCTGACCATGGTGGATGAGATTAGCACCGGAACCTGGAAGGCCACGGGCGCTTCATCGCTCGCCGTCACCATCGAGGGTGAGACCATCGATGGAACGCTTGAGGGAGGCGAGATCACGCTCGCTCAGGGTGACACTTGGATGGCGTTTGCGAAGATGACCGAAGACGAGATCGCGGCAATGGGTGCTAGCGGATTTAGCGGGTCTGGCTACGAAGGCGGAAGCGGCGTAGTCGACGAGAGCTTTGCCCCCATGACCATCGCCGATGATGAAGTATGCACCATTGACATAGTTTCGAGGCAAACCGATGACTGGGGCGACAGCGGATTCCTCTGCAAAGTCACCAACAATTACAGCGAGGCCATCTATGTCACCGCTGGCCTAGACGAATTTGACGTAAATGGCGTTCTCATCGAGTTCTGGGGCGGTGACACCATCGAGCCGGGTCAGACCAGGGAGATCTTTGTGTACGCCGAGGCCGATCTCGTGGAGAGCCTCGATCAGCTCGTCAACGTTTCCGGGGCCATTGAAGCTTGGGAAGACGACACGCTCGACACTCTCAAGGTCTACCACTTCGAGGCTTAGCCACTGAATTTGCCGCATGGAACACGCTTCCAAGTCGGTAACTCATAGCGGGGGGCTGCTTCGGCGCCCCCCGCGCCAAAATATGTTTTCGCAGGTCAGGACGTCTACTTAATTTAAGTATTTTCCAGAAGCGCCTTTTTTTTCTTGATGGCGCAATAGAGCCGCCTCGAAAAATGTTTTTTAATTTACATCATATAAAACGCGGTGTTTATGCGGAAGTCGCAACACACGGCGTCGGTCAATGCAAGACAACGACAAGGAGGCACAAGATGGGTCTTTTCGGTAAGCTGTTCGAAAAGAAGGAATGCGCGTTCTGCGGTGGCGAGATTGGCCTTTTGGGCAATCGCAAGTTGGAGGACGGCAATATGTGCAAGGAGTGCGCTAGCAAGCTGTCCCCCTGGTTCGAGGATCGTCGCCAGTCTACGGTTGCTCAGATTCAAGAGCAACTTGATTATCGCGAGGCGAACAAGGACAAGGTTGCGGCGTTCGGCACTACCCGTACCCTCGGCGAGGAGACCAAGGTTCTTCTCGACGAGAACGCCGGCGTGTTCATGGTCACCTCTGCCCGCAATTACCGCGATGCCAACCCCGACGTCCTTCGTTTCTCCGATGTCACGGGATGCAATCTCGACATTGACGAGAGTCGTGACGAAATCATGCGCAAGAACGCCGAGGGCCAGATGGTAAGCCATAAGCCCCCGCGCTATCGCTACAGCTACGACTTCTACATCACCATCTTCGTTAATAATCCGTACTTCGACGAGATTCGCTTCAGGATCAACGATTCCAGCGTCGATATCGAAGATGATGTTCGTCCGCATCAGCCCGTAAAGGGCGGATTGGGAGTGGTCCTCGATGCCCTTTCTTCCGCTGGGGGCAATAATCCCGAGTCCAATCCCGAATACCGCAACTATCTTGCCATGGGCGAAGAGATCAAGGCCGCCTTGCTCCAGGTTCGCCAGCAGGCACGCGACGAGGCCGTTGCCGCTGCCGCCCCCAAGGCAGCCGTCACGTGTTCGTACTGCGGCGCCACCACAACGCCCGATGCATCTGGCTGCTGTGAATTCTGCGGCGGAGCAATTGGCGCGTAGCGTCGAGAAGAAAGAGGTCGAAGCTGGGCTTTGAGGCTGTACTCCCGTCAGTCGTCTTGCCCAGTTTCGGTTCTATTCGAGATGTAGCTATTGCGTTTTGCGATTTTGCTAAGTGACCGGATCGTTTTTTCGTGATAGCAACGAGGTGCGATTGCCTCAGGATTGGAAAGCGATTTGAACGGAGGTGTTCGGTGGCGGATCAAGTAACAAACTACCAATGCCCAACCTGTACGGGTCCGCTTCATTTCGAGGCGAGCACGAACAGGCTCGAATGCGCCTACTGCTCTTCGGTGTTTTCCGTTGAGGAGATCGAGGCGCGCTATTCGAAGAAGGACGAAAAAGCCGCCCAGGCGAGTGCCGCCGCCGAAATGAAGGCGAAAGCCGAGGCCGAGCAAGCCGCGGCCGAAGGCTGGGATGTCTCCAGCATGTCCAATTGGGGCCATGACGAGGGCGTCAAGGCATACAACTGCCCGTCGTGTGGCGCCGAGCTCATCTGCGACGAGATGACAGCCGCTACGGCGTGTCCGTACTGCGACAATCCGACTATCGTCCCTGGCAAGCTCCAGGGCGTGTTGAGGCCTGATTTCGTCGTCCCCTTCAAACTGAAGAAAGAAGACGCCATCGCGGCCTTGAAGGAACACTACAAGGGTCGTCCTTTCCTGCCGAAGGTATTCAAAGACGACAATCATCTTGACGAGATTAAGGGCATCTACGTCCCCTTCTGGTTGTTTGACGGAGAGGCCGAAGGTTCTGCGGCCTACGATGCAGCCATCAGCCGTTCGTACGAGAGTGGCGAATACCTCATTACCGAGACGTCGCATTACGACATCTACCGAGAGGGCAGCGTTGCCTTCTCGCGCATTCCGGTGGACGCCTCCACGAAGATGGACAACGACTATATGGACTCCATCGAGCCTTACGACTACGGTGAGATGGTTCCGTTCTCGACAGGTTACCTGCCCGGGTTCTACGCCGACAAATACGACGAAACGGTCGAGGATTGCAGCGGTCGCGCCGATGCGCGCGCCGAGGCAACGCTCGTCGAGAGTCTGCGCGCTTCTGTTCAAGGCTACGAAATGGTTTCGCAAAAATCCATATTCGTGAACCTGAAGAGAGGCGAGGTCAAGTACGCGCTTCTCCCGGTGTGGCTGCTCAACACTTCATGGAAAGGCGAGAAGTACGTGTTCGCCATGAATGGCCAGACCGGCAAGTTCGTGGGGCATCTGCCAACCGACAAAGCGCTGCGCCGCAACATGAAGTTCAAGGTGTACGGCATCGCATTCCTAGTGTGCCTTGGTATTGCCATCGGGCTTGGTCTGTTCGATTTGCTCGCGTTGATGAGGGGGTAAGACATGATGCGTAAGATCAAAGGCATGGCCTTTACCCTCATTTTGGCTGTCGCAATGCTCGTGCCCGCTGCGGCGTATGCCGAAGTTATACAGGTTCCGGGCGAACCCCAGCTGTACCACGTTACCGATGCGGCGGACGTCCTTACCTCTTCTGAGGAGCAAGCGCTTGAAGAGCAGGCTTGGGCCATTGAGGACGAGTACGGCTTCGGCGTGTACATCGTGACGCTCTACGACTATCGCGACTACTCCGAGGCGAGCGTGTTCGACGCTGCTGTTTCCATCTACCAGCAATACACGCTTGGCGCGGGCGAAGGCGACGACGGTCTTTTGCTGCTGCTTTCCTTGGATGATCGCGACTACAGCCTCATCGTCCACGGCGACTACGGTAATTACGCCTTCAACGACGAAGGCCGCGCACTGATGACCGACTTCTTCTTGGATGATTTTGCCAACGATTACTGGTATGCCGGCTTCGCCGAGTTCCTTACGTGGAGCGAAACCTACCTCGATGCGGCAGCCGCGGGCAATCCGTACTCGGACGCCAACATTCCCATGTCTAAGGACGATGCGGCGAGTGCTGCGGGCATGTACCTTCTCGCGGTGATCATTATTCCGTTTATTGTGATGTTCGTCGTCATCCGCGTCATGGACGCAAAGATGAAGTCGGTAGCTACAGCCACGGAAGCTTCGCATTATGTATCGGGTGCGCTGCAGCTTTCGCATAAGTACGATACCTACAGTCATACTGACCGAACTTCCGTCCGCATCCAGAACGACGACGACGACAACGGGCCGAGAACGAGCCATTCGGGCGGCTTCTCGGGTACGAGCGGGAAGTTTTAAGATCGTGAGCCATCTTGCGCAACACGTAGGATGACTCACTCGATTGGCCGCATGACCTGCGGCGCTTATGAAGTGGAAAGCGGGGGCGGCGAAGGGAGCCGCGCTCCGAAAAAGGAAAGGAACGTACCATGGGTCTTATTAAGGCAGCACTTGGTTCTGCAGGTGGCGTGCTCGCCGATCAGTGGAAGGACTACTTCTACTGCGAGTCCATCCCCGCTGACGTCCTGGTCGTGAAGGGCCGCAAGCGCGAGTCGGGCCGCTCGAGCAACACCAAGGGCATGGAGAACATCATCACCACCGGATCGACCATCGCGGTTGCCGACGGGCAGTGC